>JBAQKO010000398.1:0-2193 GCA_049301075.1 Rhodoferax sp. | reverse complement strand
AGCTGGCCGTGCGTGGTCTTGACCACCGAGCGCACCAGGTGCGGTGCGGCCAGCCCGACAAAAGCGATCAGTCCGGTCTGGGCCACGGCGGTGCCCGTGGCCAGCGCCAGCACGGCCACCAGCGCCGCGCGCATGGGCGCCACCGGCAGGCCCAGGCTCACGGCGGTGGCATCGCCCAGACTCAGGCCGTCAAGCACCCGCGCCAGCAGCCAGGCCACCAGCACGCAGACGCACCACACGCCGGCCATCAGCACGCACGCCGTCCAGCCAACAAAGGCCGTGGAACCCAGCATGAAGGCCTGCATGGCCTGCAGCGAGTCGGGCGTAAACAACAGCACCAAATGCGTCAGGGCGCCCAGCACCACGCCCACCACCACACCGGCCAGCAACAGGCGCAGCGTGTGGCCCACACCGCGCGACAGCACCAGGGTCAGCAACACCGCCAGCACGGCACCGCAAAAGGCGGCACCGGTCAGGCCCAGGCGGACCCACACGCTGCTGGAAAACACGCTCACCGGCACGCTGCCATTCATCATGGCGCCGCCCAGCATGCCGGCGCCGCCACCCAGCGCAGCCAGCGCCAGAGCCACCCCCAGCGAAGCGCCCGATGCGCTGCCCAGCAGATAGGGGTCGGCCAGCGGGTTGCGAAACAGCCCCTGCGCGACCGCACCAGCCAGCCCCAGCAAGGCCCCGGCGGCCCAGGCCCCCAGCGTGCGCGGCAGGCGGATTTCCCAAACGATCTGCTGCGCCATGGCCGAGCGACCCGGGTCCAGCTCCGGATAGAGCAGCGGCTGCAGCAGGTTCTCGAACCCCGCACTGCCCACGCAAATGCCCACCGCGACAAGACCCAGCGCGCCCAGCACGCCGGCCCACAGCAGCCACCAGGCACGCGGCTGCGTCATGGTTTGGCTCCCGATGGGGCGTGTGCAGGCGCCTTGCTTTCCAGACAGCGGGCCATCAGGCGTGCGGCCTCGGCCATGCGCGGACCGGGGCGCACCAGCACATCGGCCTGGTCGGCCGGAAAGTCACACACCCGCTTCTCCCGCAGCGCGCGGATGCTCTGCCAGCCAGGGCGGGTCTGCAGGGCATCGACGCTGCGCTGGCCGATCATGATCAGGTCCGGGTTGGCGCGCACCACGAATTCCGGGTTGAGCTTGGGGAACGGCCCGAGTGCCGCCGGAACAATGTTTTTCACCCCCAGTCGGGTCAGGGTCTCGCCAATGAACGAAGACTCACTGGCCGCATACGGCCCCTGGTTCACTTCGAAGTACACCCGGGTGCCGCGCACCTGCGCTGGCAGCGACTGGGCGGCGGCGGACACGCCGGCATCAATGGCGCGCCAGATGCGCTGGGCGTCCGGCACTTCAAGCAGCTGGCCGATCTTGAGGATCACGCGCTGCACATCGGCATGGGTCTTGGGCTCCAGCGCCACCACCTTGATGCCCAGCGCCTCCAGCCGCACGCCGGCCCGGGACGATTTAGACATCAGCACCACATCGGGCCGCAGTGCGACGATGGCTTCCACATTCGGGTCCAGCCCACCACCCACCTGCGGCAGCTTACGCAGGCTGTCCGGATAGACGGAGTAACGGTCCACCCCCACCAGCCGCTGGCACTGGTCCAGCGCGCACACCGTCTCGGCCAGTGACGGCAGCAGACTGACAATGCGCTGCGGCGAGGCCGCCAGCGTGATGGTCACGCCCCGGTCGTCCACGATCTGCAAGGCCTGCGCCGCAGAACAGCAGCACAACAGACCCAGCAGGCAGCGCAAGACAAAGTCGCGTCCAATACGGTTCATACGGAATCCTTCAAGGTCAATGGCAGGCCTGCTGCCATCAGCGTCACGCGCTGGCAGGCAGCGGCCACGTCCTGGTTCAAACGCCCCAGCGCATCGACAAAGGCACGCACCTCGCGCCCCATGGGGATGACGCCCAGGCCAATCTCGTTGCCCACCAGCACCACCGGACCTGGGGCCTGCTCAATTGCTATCAAAAGCATAGCTATCTGCGCTGATTCCGCCTGGGCTGGAGCCGTATTTTGTTCGCCATTTTGCACATCGACCGGCATCAGCAGGTTGGTGAGCCACAGCGTCAGGCAATCCACCACCACCAGCGTCTGGGTGGAGCTGTGGGCCTGGATGGCCTCGGCCAGGGCCAGCGGTTCTTCCACCGTCACCATGCCGGGCACGCGCGC
>JBAQKO010000397.1:0-1864 GCA_049301075.1 Rhodoferax sp. | reverse complement strand
GTGTTGTTCGCGCTCCAGGCGATATCGGCGGTGGTGACGGTGCCATGGGTCAGCGTGAAGCTGCCGCCGGAGACATTGGCCAGCACCAGCTGCTGCTCTTCCTGCGCACCGAAGGTGAAGGGATTCACGCCGAGGGCGGCATGGGCCTGACCATCGTTGAAGCTGACCTGACGGGCGCCGGAGATCTGCTCGACATCGTCGGTGCTGTTGGCGAAGGTGACTACCCAGGGGTTGTCTTCGCTGCCGGCCACGTCACTGCCGTTCAGTGCGACCACGACACCGCCGCGGGCCTGGATGCTCGCCAGGGCGTTGAGGGCACTCTCCACCTGCAGCGCATCCCAACCCACCTGCAGGGCAACGGGCTCGCCTTCGAAGGTGAAGTAGAGCTGCTCGCCCATGGCCGGCGGATTGCCGGCGCTGTCCTGGGCATAGAGGCGCTGCACCTCGTTGGCCTGCCCCTCAGTGAGGGTACGCACGTCCACCAGCCAGCCCTGGAGCTGGTTCTGCGGACCGTCGGTGTCGAAGGTGACCTGCCAGCTGCGGCCGTCGTAGCCCTGGTTGAAGCCGATCAGCTCCTCGGCATCGAAACCGCCATCGAAGTAGATCAGGAAGTCGTCGCTGGCGGCGTCCTCGACCACGGTCACGCCGCCCGGCACCAGCCAGTCCAGCATGTTCTCGACCTCGGCCGCGGTGGCGTCCCAGGCAACGCTCCAGGTCCAGTTGCCACCGTAGACGAAGGACAGCTGCGAACCGCCCTCCTCCAGGTGCACACGCTGGACCTCGAGCAGCCCGGCGTCGACCAGCTGCGCCTCGGGGCTGCCGCCGTCGAGATTGCCGGCATCCACGGCGAGGGTGAGGTCGCTGCTGGTGCGCAGCTCGTAGACGTCATTGGCCAGGTGCACGACAGACACAGTGGTGCCGGCCGGCGCCACATCCTGCAGCGCACTGCGCATGCTGGCGGCCATCGCCGCGGGATCGCTGCTCCAGCTGATGCTGGCGGTATCGTCGCCGTCCAGGGTCAGGGTGAAATCCCCCCCGGAGACATCGACGAAGTTCAGCTGCCAGGCGTGGCCCTGGCCTTCGGTGGTGACCTGCGCCTCGATCGCATCGACGGACACGCCGCCGACGGCATCGATGGAAGGCATGGCATTGAGGGCATCCTCCACCATCTGGGCGGTGGCCCAGAACGGCAGTGACGGCGTCGAATAGAAGCCGCTCACGCCATCATCAAAGGCAAGCTGGAAATTGGAGTAATAGCCGCCCCAATGAATTTCCTGCACTTCCTGGCGCAACGGGGTGCCGTTCACATCGGTAGTGGCAAAGGCCTGGCCACCGCTGACGGTCACGCCGCCTTCGGTGACGATGGTGCCCAGGGCATTGAGGGCGGCTTGCAGATCGGCCGCGCTGGCCTGCCACAGGATCTCGCCGGTGCTTTCGCCGCCAAAATCCAGGGTCAGGGTGGACTCGGTGGTCACCGTGTTCAGCACCACGTTCCAAAACAGCTGGCGGCCGGCATCATCAAAGACCAGCTCGTCGCCGTACATGATCTCGTTGTTGCCATCGAGCTGTGCGGTCCGCACCCAGAACTTGCCGCCGACTTCATCCGCGAGATCGGCGCCGGTCGGACCATAGCTCTGCAGCTCGTCGAACAGCGGATCGGTCAGCGGGATCTCGAGCAACTGCTCAGAAAGATGGCCGTCACCGTCGAAGGTGAAGTCCTGCAGCATGTCGAGGTTGTTGCCGTCGTAGCCGGCATAGACGAAGTCGTCGCCGGCACCGCCCAGCACCGCGGTCTCGCCACCGATCTTGCCCACGTAGATGGCGTCGTTGCCGGCACCGGCAACAATCTGCGTCTCACCGGCAT
>JBAQKO010000396.1:0-5793 GCA_049301075.1 Rhodoferax sp. | reverse complement strand
CCTCGGGCTCGGGCAAGTCCACCCTGGCGCGGCTGATGTTCCGCTTCTACGACGTGCAGCAAGGCCGCATCCTGATTGCCGGGCAGGACATCAAGCAGGTCACGCAGTCCAGCGTGCGGCAGGCCATCGGCATCGTTCCGCAAGACACCGTGCTGTTCAACGACACGGTGGAATACAACATTGCCTACGGCAAGCCCGGCGCCACCCGCGCGGAGGTGGAAGAGGCAGCCAAGGCCGCCCACATCCACGCCTTCATCCATGCCACGCCCGCGGGCTACGACACCATGGTGGGCGAGCGCGGCCTGAAACTCTCGGGCGGTGAAAAGCAGCGCGTGGCCATTGCCCGCACCCTGCTCAAGAACCCGCCCATCATGATCTTCGACGAAGCCACCAGCGCGCTGGACAGCGCCAACGAACGCGCCATCCAGGCCGAGCTCAACAGCGTGGCGCACAACAAGACCACCCTGGTCATTGCCCACCGCCTGTCCACCGTGGTGGACGCGCATGAAATTTTGGTGATGGAGGCCGGGCGCATCATCGAGCGCGGCAACCACGCCGCACTGCTGGCCGCCCAGGGGCGCTATGCCGAGATGTGGGCGTTGCAGCAGCAGAGCGGTGACGTGGTTGAGAGTGAAATGGCGCGCTAGCCCTCGTGGAATGTGCGTGAGGCGCTATTAATTTTGTAGTATTGTTTGCCGGAGCGAGGCAGGTTTGGGGCATTGGCCCCCGCCTCATGCTGTCAAATGCCCAGAAATCGGCGCGGGCCAATGCCCCCAACCCTGCGGGTGGACAGTTGGCCGGCAGTCGATATTCCACAAACTCACCCAATCGGGGGATATGCGGGGTCTGGTTGAGCCGTCAAAATCGAACGCAACAAACTGCGGGGTTTGCCGGTATTTTTATACCTGTATAGGTTTCAGGTTAAACCAACGCAAGCGAGGCGACAAGCGCCTTTCAGGGGGAATGGGATGACCAGAATATCGAGCACACGCCAGTTTATCGAGCAGATATTGCTCTATACATTACGTTGGGCGTCACAGTAGCGAAAGGAGTCGCCGTGTTCTCGCACATCTTCGTCAGCGTCAAAGATTTCGAGCGCGCGCTGAATTTCTACTCCGCAGTCATGCACGTGCTTGGCAACGAAGTTCGCTTCTGTGAGCCCGAGAAGCCTTGGGTCGGGTGGCACAGTGAAGGTCGCTCACGGCCCTACTTTGTTATCTGCAAACCATACGATGGGCAGGCGCATCATGCGGGTAACGGGCAAATGACAGCCTTCTTGGCCAAAGACAGAAAGACCGTTGAAGCTGCTTACGAGGCTGCACTGCGCAACGGAGGCACTTCGGAGGGGCTACCTGGTTTGAGGCCGGAGTACCACGCCAACTACTACGGCGCGTATTTCCGAGATCCAGAGGGAAACAAGATATGCGTTGCCAGTCACGGCGAAGAGTAGTCATCAGCGTGGGCACTCAAGAATGCAAGGGTTTCGTGCCATCAGTGACGCCCAACCCTTCAATCGAGAGGACGTCACCCGGCAAGCCGGGTGCCGCCTCTCATCTCAAACGTTAGGCGTCAAAAATCTCATGCCTCCACGCCCCGTCCTACTCTTCTCGCTCCTATGTGCCGCACTTGCAAGTGCCGTCGTGTTCGCCGTCACCGAACGTGACGGAGATTCAGAAGCTCGTCTTAACGCACTGAAGATTGACATTTCCGCCACACCGCGTTTGCTTGAGAAGCACACTATTCGAGCAAGGTCAGAGGGTACGCCAAAGCCTAAAGATCCGTCCCGGGTTGGCTATGTTCTCCAGAAACCGGACGGAACGAAGCTCACAGTCGATGCGCATAAGGAAGCGAAGCCTAGGCAACTTGAGATCGCAGCCGACGCCATGGTTTCAACCGGTCAGAAGTGGTTCGTAGCAGTGGACACGGCATGGAGTGAGATCGAGACGTCATGGCAAGGTTTCACATGGGCTAACCGCCGGGTTGCTGAGCATCGAACACTTGCACAGTTCCCGTCTAAGCCAAGTTCCGTGAGCGACTACGAATGGGAAGACCGACAGAAGGAAGATGCGTTCACTACAGAGGAAGTTCTTTCCTTCAATCTGCGCCGCACCGGCTACTCGGTCGCAACGTTTACCGGAGTCTTCGCTTTCGTCGTCATCGCCCTTGCCGCCATCGCATGGCTGTGGCGCGCCCTACTGGCGAGACTTCGAGAGCTCTCGCAAGCGATTCGTGGTGAAGGGCCAAAGTGACGCCTAACCCTCCAATCGAGAGGACATGCCCCGGCAAGCCGGGTAATACCTCTCATCTCAAACGTTAGGTCTCATGAATCGACGTCTGTCCTTGATCGCTGCCATCGTATTGCAGTCGTTCGTCCTGTCCGGATGCTGGCGGGCCAATGCCGACGAGTTTGACGAACTTAACTCGAAGTCTGATTACTCTGTACTGCAGTACTTCGAGTTCGAGTGGCGCGGAAAGACGATTGCGGATCCTCGGCTTGAGAAGCTGGGCGACGCAGAGGTCCTCGGCGTTCCGGCCCTAGCGGGGCATGGGACAGTCTGGATTCTCCTGAAGCCGAATGGCTCCCCCTTTTACAAACAGTCCATGGACGCAAACTATTTGGTGCAGAAGGCGCTTGTGGAGCGTTTGCTGGTGGAGAAGCGGGTCTCTCCTACTGTTGCGGCTGTCCTTTCGTCTCACACTACGACCCAATGAAACATAACATTTCGCTCGGCGCGGACACGCATCTGCAAATTGCCGCTTCGCGGCGGGTGTTGCGTGCCGGTGGCCTCGGACGTTAACGACCGCTTTGAGACTGCGCGAAAATCAGCAGCGGGCCTTATTCGGACATCCAGCTGGAGGCCTGCTTCCAACCAGGCGCAGCAATCGCCTCCATGCATTCCGCGCATAATTTGGGCCATGGAAACCAAATGGCTTGAGGATTTCGTCTCGCTGGCTGAAACACGCAGCTTCAGCCGTTCGGCCCAGCTGCGTCATGTGACGCAGCCCGCGTTCTCGCGGCGCATCCAGTCGCTCGAAGCCTGGGCCGGCACCGACCTGGTGGACCGCAGCAGCTACCCCACACGCCTCACCCCGGCGGGGGAGACCCTGTACGACCAGTCGCTGGAGGTGCTGCAGGCCCTGCAGAGCACGCGCGCCATGCTGCGCGGCCACACCACGGCCGGGCAGGACGTGATCGAGTTCGCCGTGCCCCACACGCTGGCGTTCACCTTTTTTCCGGCCTGGGTGTCGTCCTTGCGCGAAACCTTTGGCCCCATCAAGAGCCGGCTGATTGCGCTCAATGTGCACGACGCCGTGATGCGCATGGTGGAGGGCAGCTGCGACCTGCTGATTGCCTACCACCACCCCTCGCAGCCGTTCCAGTTGGATGCCGACCGCTATGAAATGGTGAGCCTGGGCGAGGAAACCCTGGCGCCCTACGTCAAGCCCGATGCCAACGGCGCCCCGCTGTTCCAGTTGCCCGGACGGGTGGGCCACCCGCTGCCATACCTGGGCTACGCGCCCGGTGCCTACCTGGGGCAGATGGTGGACCTGATCCTCAAGCAGTCCAGCACCGCCATCCACTTCGACCGGGTGTACGAAACCGACATGGCCGAAGGCCTCAAAGCCATGGCGCTCGAAGGCCATGGCATTGCGTTCCTGCCGCACAGCGCGGTCAAGAAAGAACTGCGTACCAAGCGGCTGGTCAGTGCCCTGCCGCCCGGCGCGCAGGCGCTGCAGATCACCATGGACATTCGCGTCTACCGCGAGAAGCCCGTAACCAAAGAATCGCAGCGCGGGGCCGCGAAGGCGCACAAGAGCAGCGCGCAGGCCCTGTGGGATTACCTGGTTGCGGCCTCTGCCCGCAAGTAAAAAAAACAGCCCGACTCCGGCTTTTGGGACAATAGGAATATGAACGAACTGACCCTGACCCGCCCCGACGACTGGCACCTGCATGTGCGCGACGGCGACGCCCTGCGCACCGTTGTGCCCCACACCGCTGCGCAATTCGGCCGCGCCATCATCATGCCCAACCTGCGCCCGCCGGTGACCACCGCGGCCCAGGCCGTGGCCTACCGTGCCCGCATCCAGGCGGCCGTACCCGCCGGCATGGCTTTTGAGCCCCTGATGACGCTGTACCTCACCGACAACCTGCCGGCCGATGAAATTGCGCGCGCCAAGGACGCCGGGGTGGTGGCCCTCAAGCTCTACCCCGCGGGCGCCACCACCAACAGCGACGCCGGCGTGACCGACCTGCGCAAGACCTACAAGACGCTGGAAGCCATGCAGCGCGCAGGCCTGCCGCTGCTGGTGCATGGCGAGGTCACGTCCCCCGACATTGACCTGTTTGACCGCGAAGCGGTGTTCATCGACACGCAGCTCATCCCCCTGCGCCGCGACTTCCCCGAGCTGAAGATCGTGTTCGAGCACATCACCACGCGCGAAGCGGCGCAGTATGTGGCCGAGGCCGACCGTTTCACGGGCGCCACCATCACGGCGCACCACCTGCTCTACAACCGCAACGCCATCTTTACCGGCGGCATCCGCCCGCACTACTACTGCCTGCCGGTCCTCAAGCGCGAGGTGCATCGCCAGGCACTGGTGCAAGCCGCTACCAGCGGCAGCGCCAAGTTCTTCCTGGGCACCGACAGCGCGCCGCACCCCGCCCACCTCAAGGAGCACGCCAGCGGATGCGCGGGCTGCTACACCGCGTTCAACGCCATGGAGCTGTATGCCCAGGCCTTTGACGCCGCCGGCGCACTGGGCCAGCTGGAAGCGTTTGCCAGCTTCAACGGCGCCGCCTTTTACGGCCTGCCGCGCAACACCGGCACCATCACCCTGCGCCGCGAGGCCTGGACCATGCCCGAGAGCTTCGCCTTCGGCGAGGCCCAACTCAAACCCCTGTGCGCGGGTGAATCCCTGCCGTGGAGACTGGTATGAGCACGCGCGACGGACAAAGGGCCGAGGCACGCATTGCGCTGCTGATCGATGCCGACAACTCGCCCGCCTCCAAAATTGATGTCATCCTCACGGAGTTGTCCACATTTGGCGTAACCAACGTGCGCCGCGCCTATGGCAACTGGAAGAAAAGCGAACTCAAGGGCTGGGAGGAAAAACTGCACGAGCACGCGATTCGTCCCATGCAGCAGTTTGATTACTCCAAGGGGAAAAACGCCAGCGATATGGCCATGGTCATCGATGCGCTGGAGTTGCTGTACACCGACCGACCCGACGCCTTCGGCATTGTTTCTTCGGACGCGGACTTCACGCCGTTGGTGATGCACCTGCGCGCGAAGGGTGCCGCAGTCTATGGCTTTGGTGCGCAAAAAACGCCAGAACCTTTTGTCAACGCCTGCTCGCGTTTCCTGTATCTGGATCGGCTGGGCAATGGCGATCTGGGCGAACCCGCTGCCGCACCGGTTGCGGTGGCCGCGGCGGATGCGAGTGCGCCGTCAGCCAAGGCCGCCCAGCCTTTGCGTGTGCCAACGGACCAGTTGCGCAAGGACGCCAAGTTGTTGGGCCTGTTGCGGACTTCGGTGATTGCGTGCGAGGACGAGGACGGTTGGGCGAAGGTCGGGGCCGTTGGTACCCACCTGAGCAACCGGGCCTCGTTTGATCCGCGCAACTACGGCTATGCCACGCTGACCAAGTTGCTGGTGGCCACCTCTGCATTCGATTTGCGTGATGAGGGGACCTCCAAGGTCAGCGTACGGGACAAACGCCATTTCCTGGCTCTCTCGACGGCGTGAGTACCAGGGGGCAGTCGATCGCCGACATTGCGGCCATTGACTGGTC
>JBAQKO010000395.1:0-7848 GCA_049301075.1 Rhodoferax sp. | reverse complement strand
AAACGTTGCCAAACGTATTCATCGCGGATGTACCTCTACGGGCCTCATAAAAAATTGGCTCGATGTGCAGATAGACAGTCCACATTGACATCAGACGCGGCGCCTCCTCGTCGCACCAGACCTCCATCCTCTTGAAATACGCCTGATCATCTCGAATTCTTTCCGGATTCGCTGCCGGAAGTGCAGTATGTCGGGGAGCTCGGTTCCTCAATGCTTCAGGAAGACTTCGCACCGTTTCGTCGATCTTGATAGCGAATTCAGTTCTTTTCGAATGCCAATCTTTCACGGAGTTTTCAGCCAGCCTCTTGCGGGTTTTAAAAAAAGCACTCAGAAATTTTGGCAAAACGTCCTTGACCTGCTTCTCAGCCGTGGTGACTACTTCATCAAGCTGAGCGACCTCTTGCTCTAACGTTGAAACATCAAAGAAAAAGCGCAACAGCCAGCTCCATCTCTGACGTTTCTGAAGTCGCAGCAGCTTCTCTTCGTACAGCTTGCGCAATGCTTTTACGACTTCTGACGCACTTCGTCCGCTTTCATCGTGAATCCATTTTTTCATGTCGACCATGTGTTCTGGCGCGACATAACCGGACATCTCGTATGTCCATTGTTGAAGCGATTCGTACCATTGATCCCAGGAGACCTGGTTTTCAGTTTTTTGAGGTCTAGGCTGCATGTCTCCCCCTTTTCTATCTATTCATCAGCGCATACGTGCTCAGGAACTTGGTGGCCGCGGTAGTGGCCTCTTGAGGGTATCAACCTTTTCCTTACCGGCCCGGCCCGGCCAGCGTATCAGTTAGTCAACCCTCGACGGTCCAGCCCATGGGGTTCACTCCAATGTTGGGTCAGAGTTCAGCGCAATTCAACACGGAACATTCGCTCTTGTGTCACTGCACTGCGGATGCGCTTCATAAGTGCCCAAGCAATGGCAATTTGTTGATTTTTCGTGTTATCAAGCACATTCACATATGAACTCCACTGGCTGTCGAATAGATGTGGGATAAGCGCAGCCTTGCACTGACATTGCCACCACCACCGACCAGAATGCAGCGATTGCTGCTGATTGTGCTCAATCTGAATCTGACGCCTGTGCGCAGTCTGTGGCACTTCCTTGAGGAAGATCGCGGCAATCGCGCCACTTACAACGCTAAGAAACGCCGTGGCCCAGTCCAGCTTCGCCATTCTCCCCAGCTCCTTTGCCGCGCATTAGGTCGCTAAGATTGCGGGACAAGGAGGCGTCACATGGACGAAAGCGACGACAGCAAAATACGCCGCAACCTAGTGGTATTCAGCACGCTGATGCTATTGGTAGCGTGGATGCAAATCCCCGTAGGAGAGATTTCAGCGGGGCTGCTCAAGCTTGATAAACTGGAAAAACCCCTACACCTAAGCCAGTTTAGGCTGTGGATTGCGTGCTTTTCAGCTCTGCTCTACTTGACTTTGCGCTACAGGTTCACAAAGGAATGGAAGGAACTGGGGAACACCTACCGCACCAACGTTCGGGATAAGTCCCACCTGCTCGAAGACAAGAGAATACTCAAGGACGTGGCGCTGTTCGCTAGAACTAAGAAAGACGACGGGGGCTACAAAGGCCAGCTCTTTACCTTCTATAACGCCACCTTAGCGCTAAGAAAGCAGAGATTCGGGGATGGGATCGGAGATCCGCAGATAGTCATTGGGTGGCAGAGCAGCGGTCACAGCATGACTAACGGCACAGTGACAATCTTGCTCCAATGGGACCAAGAGAAGCTAGGATCAACCGCACAAGAGGCCAAGAACTTGCCATTCGAGTTTGATCGGTTGGACGTTAGGTGGATGAGGTTCTATGCCAACGCCTACACACTCGTTTACTCTCCCTCTAGCGTCCAGTACATCATTCCGATTGCATTAACCGCAGTCGCATTCGTAGTAGTGCTGTTCAAACTCGTTCAATCGTTTTGAGAACGCCGCACAGCCATTTTTGATAGCCCAAACCCAAGGTTCGAAAATTTGCTTGTGCCCTGTTCAACTTGATCAGAAAGTGGCCTCGTAAATCTTCAGTCAAATGCGGATTGACTACGTCATCCGCATACCTCAAGCGCTGACAGCCTGCTTGCTTGGTAGCGCGACAGACTGCTATGGATCGGCAGCACCAGTTCGTTAGTGCGATAGCGTTACCCGCTAGTCTGATTCGGGTACGATTGGTTGCAAACAGGAGGAAGCATGTTCAATATCCTCAAGCAACAGCCGCAGCCGAATGTCTATCAGATGTGATTCGCAACCCAACCGGATCCGCTCTGGATCACTAGGACGACTTGGGCAAGCATGTGTGCCAAGGTGACATCGGTAGGAGAGGCAACGGGACCAGCTCCCTACTACGGCAATCCAAAGGTTGAAGCGGACATCTACAACGCGGCCGGCCAGTGCACCCAGCGCGGAGCTGAGATCAGCGTACCGGGCACCTACAAGACTTGGCGCCAAATCTCGGAGCCTTACTGGGCTAAGGAGTGACTGCACGCAAAACAAGTCGAGAGCAGCTGTTTCAGGTCACCACGGTCAAGCAACTGAGCAAGGCCCTACGCCGGGTCAACCCCTATGTCCCGCCAAGGCGCCAGAAGCGCCAAACATGGGAATCAGAAAGGTGAACGGTTGCCCGCGCTACGCAGGGCAGCGATCAGGCGCTCTAACACGCTGATTCCGCCGACCCGCAGAGCCGCCCAGGGGCGGCCATCCAAGCGCTGGCCGCCGGGATGGTGGTAACAACAGGGGTGGGGGGAGGCGCGCGTAGCCTCTCGGACTGTGGTGATTGGTGAACACTCGCAGTGTGTCCCCTGTAGACATTGCGATCGACCATCACATATAAGGAATATGCGGGCTAGACCTACCTGCTGTTGTGATTGAATTCTCATGAATCATGCGTTCAAATGTGTCCAGTGGTTCTGGCTTGCCAAACAGGTAACCCTGGAAGTGGTCGCAGCCATAAGTGGCCAGGGCATCCCGTTGAGCGGTTGTTTCCACGCCCTCAGCGATTACCTCCAGGCCCAGGCTTTGTCCCAAGGTGATGACCGCACGCACAATAGCGTTACGGGTCGCGTAGGGTGTCCCGGAGCCCCGGCGTTCTCAAGAACTCCCTAGCTTTCTGCTACGCTGAGAAAACATGCGCCTAATTGGCCAACAGTGGAGGAAACATGGCAGGAGCAAACCGTTCAAAACTTGTGCGCATCACCGTGCGCAATATCGGATGCATCGGCAACGATGGTGTTGAGATCGAACTCGACAACGTGGTCTGCTTGGTTGGCAAAAACAACGCAGGAAAGTCCACCATTCTGCGAGCCTACGAGCTTGCGAAGGGTTCAGCCCAGTTCAGCGAATCGAAAGACCGCTGCCTGTATGCATCCGCAGACCAGCCCTGCGAAGTGCAGCTCGAGGTGCACATTCCGGAGAGCATCGGAAACGTTGACACGAAGTGGAAGACCGAGAAGGATGGCCTGCTGATCGTTAAGAGTCGATGGCAGTGGGCTGCGCCGAACTTCGAAAAGGTACGCACGACATGGGATCCGACTGGTGGTCCCGATGGTCAGGGAGATTGGGCGGAGGATGGCAAGGCCGGTGGGGCGGATCCAGTGTTCAGTTCTAGGCTACCCCGTCCGCTTCGCATAGGTTCGTTGGATGATGCGGCGAAGACTGAGGAGATGCTGCTTATGCTCGCTCTGGGTCCGTTGGTCGCGGGCCTTGAGAAAGAGCGGATCAATCCAGCGTCCGAACTTTCCCAGGCAATCGACGGCGTAACCCAACGGCTGAATTTGCTGAGCGAAGCGCATCAGGCGCACTTCAATGCCATCTCTGGTCGCGTGGCAGCTGGATTCAAAGGCGTGTTTCCGAGTCTGGACGTCAAGCTGACTGTTGGATCGGGTCCGCTGGTCCCCAAGCTCGGCGATTTAATCAAGTCCGGGTCGAGCCTCAAGGTACAGGACGGTGCCGCGGAAACGGCGCTGGGCCAGCAAGGAACCGGTGCCCGACGCGCGCTCTTCTGGTCGATGTTGCAGGTCCACAACGAACTATCACGAGATGCCGAGGTCAGACTGGAGTTCCGCAAGCGGCTCGACAAGGATCTGACCGACGCCGAGAAGAAAAAGGCGAAGGAGGCCGCCAAGGTAAAACCCAAAGCCGAGGAAATCCAGGCGCTCGACGAATCCATTGGGACCCTGAAGGCGCAGCTCCAGGCGCATGACGAAGGAGCACCTATTCCGGACAGTCCCGACGATCCCGCCTTTCCTGGGTACCTGCTGCTGATCGACGAACCGGAGAACGCACTGCATCCCATGGCGGCGCGTGCGGCTCAGCGTCATCTTTACAAGCTGGCGGCGAGTCCCGACTGGCAGGTCATCATGACTACGCACTCTCCCCACTTCGTAAATCCGTTCGAGGATCACACCACCATCGTTCGACTTGAACGTTCGGGCGAGGATGCAGCTGCGCCAATGGCACCAAAAACCTACCGCTCCGACCGAATCGAATTCGAAGGTGAGGACAAACAGCGGCTCCAGGCGCTACAACATATCGACCCAAGCTTTTCCGAAGTGTTCTTCGGCTCCTATCCGATCCTCGTCGAGGGCGACACGGAACACGCCGCGTTCATGTCATCAATCATCGAGCGGCAACACGGATTAATGGATAGCGTCACCGTAATCCGGGCGCGCGGCAAGGCGATCTTGGTGCCGCTGGTCAAAGTCATGACCCACTTCAAGATCGACTTCGGAATCGTCCACGATGCAGACTCGCCGTTCAATAAGAATGGTCACAAGAACGGTGTATGGACCGAGAACGGGAAGATCCGCGAGGCCGTGCTTAGGGCGCGGACGGCGGGATTGGCGGCTCGGCACAGGATCAGCGTTCCCGACTTTGAGCGTTTCTTGGGCGGCGAAGAAGGGTCAAAGGATAAACCGCTAAATACCTATCTCGTCGTAGCTAAGGACGATGCGCTGGCCGCGCAAGTGCAGACGCTTATGACCACACTGCTGGATTCGGCGCAGCACGAGCCTTTTTCTGACGGTGCCCTTGCCGATGGTGACTACCTAACCTGGCTGGGTGGCGTCGTCCAGGCCTGGGCGAAAGGAAACGGTCTGGCCGACGACATTCGATTCAAGGGACCGCGTGCCCCAGGGAGTTGAGCATGCCTCAGTACGAATTCGTTTGGCGCCTATCGAGGCACTGCATCGCTGCATAGCCCGCGAAATTATAGATAGCTCCGAGAGTAGCCACTGGGGCTGCTTCTGGCTTTCATGTAGCAATGACCGCAATGCGTCGTACAGCGTTAATTCATCAAAGGGCGCCAACCGACCGTGATCGCCGCATTTACGTCATCCGGCATACAGAGGAGCTGCCACCAGTGAACGGCCGCTTTTAGGCATTGAATCTGATCGTTCGGAATTCTGCTTTGGGTCGGAAGCCGACAACATACGACAAAACGTTAGTTAGTCAGCGAACGCTAGCTAGGGTCGTCAGATTTTGGAAATTCTTGGGGAAGCATATCCGTACCGCAGGGAACCATAAGCGTGCCGTTTTGAAAATCGCTTTTGGATAAATCTGCGTCAGGAACGAGCTTTTTGGTGAAAAACTGCCGAATTTACGCTTGGAATTGGAAGTTTTTTGAAGTTAGGGAGTGGAAGCATAAATGTTCCGCCCTCCAATGGAAGCATATGTGGGCCTATGCGGCCCTGATATCGTTCCAGTGACAGACCGTGACAAATGGGCTTGGGGCATGTGGCCTGTCCGGAGGGGATCGAACCCCCGACCCTCAGCTTAGAAGGCTGATGCTCTATCCAACTGAGCTACGGACAGAAGGCAAAGGGTTGTACGAACCCTGAAACGAACAGGCCAAAGTAGGTACTTTGGCCAAAAAATAATGGTCGGGGCGAAAGGATTCGAACCTTCGACCCTCTGGTCCCAAACCAGATGCGCTACCAGGCTGCGCTACGCCCCGACAGCTAGTATTCTAACCGCTGGAACCATGCAGCCAGCCCGGGCCGTAATATATTTGCTGACCCAGCAGACGCATACTCCACCCCATGTCCACCCCTTCCCCTTCCCTGCCCTGGCTGGAGCCCGGTAGTGCGTTTCCACCAGCGCAAGCCGCATGGGATACACGGTCCGACGCACCCGGGCTGCTGGCTGCGGGCGGCGATCTCGAAGTCCATACCTTGCAACGCGCCTATGCCGGCGGCATTTTCCCGTGGTTCAGCCAGGGGCAGCCCATCCTGTGGTGGAGCCCGGACCCGCGCATGGTCCTGAAGGTATCTGACTTCCGCCTGCACCGCTCGCTGCGCAAGGCATTGCTCCGCTTTCGGGCAGACACCCAGTGTGAAGTGCGTTTCAACACCGCATTCCCGGCGGTCATTCAAGCGTGCGCCATCACACCCCGGCAGGGGCAACCCGGCACCTGGATCCTGCCCGAGATGGTGCAGGCCTACACCGACCTGCACGCCGCAGGCCATGCACACAGCGTGGAGACATGGATCAACGGGGAGCTGGTTGGCGGGTTGTATTGCGTTGCACTGGGTCGGGCGGTTTTTGGCGAATCGATGTTTGCGCGGGTACCCGATGCATCCAAAATTGCACTGGCTGCGCTGGTTGGCTTCTGCCGGCACCATGCCATTGCCCTGATTGATTGCCAGCAAAACACCCGTCACCTGGCATCGCTGGGCGCCGCGGAGATGCCACGTGATGCCTTTTTGGCACACATCCAGCAGGCCCAGAGGGAACCCGAGGTTGACTGGCGTTTCTCCCCCCTATACTGGGAAGACGTTTTGTCTGCCTGAGTAACCCACCGTGACAGACCTCAAGGACCTTCCGCTACAGACGCTGCAGTTTTACGCCACGGCGCCCTATGAGTGCAGTTACCTGCCCAACCGGCAGGCGCGGTCGCAAGTGGCCACGCCCAGCCACCTGATCAACAACTCCACCTATTCTGAGCTGGTGACACGGGGCTTTCGTCGCAGCGGAATGTTCACCTACCGGCCATACTGCGAGGGCTGCCAAGCCTGTACCCCCCTGCGGGTGATGGCGGCCCGGTTTCAGCCCAATCGCAGCCAGCGCCGGGCCTGGGTGCGCCACCAGGCCTTGTCGGTACGCGTGCTCAAACTCGGTTTTGTTGCGGAGCACTACGCCCTGTACCGACGCTACCAGAACAGCCGCCACGCGGGCGGCGGCATGGACGAGGACAGCGTTGACCAGTACACCCAGTTCCTACTGCAAAGCCGGGTCAACTCACGATTGGTCGAATTCCGCGAGCCGACGACCGATGGCTCGCCTGGCGCACTCAAAATGGTGTCCATACTGGATGTACTGGACGACGGGTTATCGGCGGTGTACACGTTTTACGAGCCCAACGAAGCAGCGAGCTACGGAACCTTCAACGTGCTCTGGCAAATTCAGCAGGCCCGGCATCTGGGGCTGGCTTTTGTATACCTGGGTTACTGGATCCAGGACAGCCCCAAGATGAGCTACAAGGCCAAGTTTGCGCCGATGCAGCTTTTGGTCAACGGCCAGTGGCATACCTGCAATGCCCGGGTGGCAGCGGATAAGATAAGGGCTACCAAAGCACCATGACCAAAAAAAAATCCGATCTACCCGCCACACCGGCGGTCCAAGTCATTGAACGCATATTTACGCTGATCGATGTACTCGCCTCGCGCGAAGAGGCGATCTCACTGAAGGAAATCAGCGAAAAAGCCGGTCTCCACCCCTCCACCACCCACCGCATCCTGAACGACCTGGCTACCGGTCGTTTTGTGGACCGCACGCAGCCCGGCAGCTACCGCCTGGGTATGCGCTTGCTGGAGTTGGGAAATCTCGTCAAAGGGCGCCTGAATG
>JBAQKO010000394.1:0-5663 GCA_049301075.1 Rhodoferax sp. | reverse complement strand
CTTCCAGCGTGATGCCCACTTGAACCACTTTTTCTCCGCCGGGATCCGCCAGATTCACCACCATGGTGTCCAGAGGCAAATAGACGGGAGGAGTCTTGGGGGCAGCATGTGCCGACTTGACCGATTCGCCATCTTCACCCTCTTGCGCGGCCGCCCGTTGCTTGCTAACGTAAAAAAATGCCCCACCGCCGCCCAATACCAACACCAGGACTGCACCGACAACCATGAGCAGCACTTTTTTGTTTTTGGCGGGCGCCTTGGCCACTTCGACAGTTTCAGGTTTCGCTGACACAATATTTCCTTCTAAGGCTAACCATTATTCGCCACCTCAGGGTAGCTTAAAGCGCTAATAAAACCCGACAAACCAACCGCGCGTGTCGATATTGGAGCAAATCACGCCTGCTAGACAAAAATATCCAACGCGCGTCCAGCCGCTTGGCCTTGCACAGGGCGGCGATCGACCGCCCCCACTGCCGCGGACACCACCGTGCCCGCTTTCGCACCTTGCCGGGGTCTGGGCTCCTGCCCTCCGGAATCACCGGCGCCAGACGTTCCAACCGACACCCCGGCCAGCACAAGCCCCTCTCGCTGCAGTAGGTCTTTCAAGTGAAGGCTGGCATTTTCCAGCGCCTGACGTGCCTGTAACTCATCCGTGCGGAACGTTACATGGGCCTCATTGCCGTGCATGCTGATACTCACTCCCACTGGACCGTCTCCGATGCCATCCAGCTTCATTTCCGCATTTTGCACGTCATTCGAAATCCAATAGGAAATCTGTTCCGCCACAAAGGCGTCCATCGGCGAGGCGACATCGGACGAACCTGAAACCGGTGCATTGCCCGTCAATTCAGTGACCGGCTGCTGCGGAGCATAGGTTGTCTCCGTGCTGCCCGATTTAAAAATGGATCGCTCAGACACGTGGTCTTCGCGTCGAGACGGACTTATGGCATTGGCAACCGCCAACTCCAGTGCCGCTGGCGCGACTTGTGGACTGGAGACCCTCTGCATGAAATCCTGCGCCTTGGCATCGGGCTGTCCGTTAGATTTCCCAGGGTTGAACTGCGCTAAATCGGCTAGTGTCTGCTTGCCGCTTGCATCTGATGGTTTTCCAAGAGATTTTCGAGTGACCTCCGGCGCGACTTCGCCCGTAGTGTCACGTGACACAACATCACCCGCTTGTGCAATGGCTGCCCGCATGGATTTCGCCCCAGCGGAAACACCCCCAACGGGGGCCGATGCGGGGCTGTCCGCCGGGGCACTGACCCGCTCTGCGGGTGTCGCAACGGCTTGCAGAGACTGCGCCGCCAAGACTGCAGGATCCATCGACACCGTAGGCACCGCATCCGTCCCGACCGACACGGGCTGCGCAGGCGCTGCATCCGCTCCGATCAACACCGGCTGCGAAGGCACCGCATCCGCACCCGTCAAGGACGACTCCGCCGAAGCAGTCGCTACGCCTGGCTGATCCGTGGCACTTTCCGTGTTCACGGACATCTGCGCCGCAGGCGACAGATTGAAACCGGCCAAAAATGGCATCCCTGTCGTAGCGGCAAGCCCGGTAGCAACGGCATCACCGGAAACGGGCGGCGTCTCGCTTTCCGTGATGACAGGTTCTACTCCCGCGGAGGAGGTATCCATCGCAGCCAGAATAGCCATAAATCCGGTCGGCAGGCCCGCGTTGGATTTATCCGCCGAGCCCGTTTTTCCTTTGAGACCAGTGGCATGGCTAACCCCGGGGGACTTGCCTCCACTCAGTACCGGACCTGTTTCAATTGTCATTTTGTTTCTCCGCTCACTGCCAACGCCCTGGTACGGGTATGCAACATGGCCGCAAATTCATCGGTTTGCCGCTGTTCACGCCGCTCTTGCTTGCGCAACATAACGGCCTGCCTCGTTTTAAGAATTTGATTCAAGCCCGACAAACGAAACTCCGCCTGCAACAGCGTCTTGTTGGCCAACTCCAGTTGCCGACGACTGTTCACCAGTACCCCCGTCTGCATGCCGATGGCCTGCTGCAGTCGATCCATAAACTGGTAATGGTGGCGAATCAACTCGGCTGACAGCACTCCGGGTGCTGCTCCGGTCCACCGGGAATCGGTTTCTCCCGCATATCCCTGCAGCTGCGCCATTTGGTCTTCGGCAAATCCCACATTGCGCTTTGCCCGCGCCGCCGCCTTGGCCAATTCGTCTCGCTGGCGTGTGGCAAGCTCAATCGCCAGCAAAATGCTACGCAATTCAGACATGGCCTACCCGCTTGGCTAGTTGTGTCATGCGGCCTCCTCCTGAGGGGAAACCGTCGACACCAACGCGTTCAGAACCGCGTCCATGGACGCACTTTCCTGCATGTCCTGCTGCAGAAACTGCTCCATACCCGCATGCAAGAGGATGGCCTCGTCCAGCGCCGGGTCCGAACCTTGGGCATAGGCACCAATCTGGATCAAGTCCCGTCCTTTTTCATACTTCGAATACACAGCCCGGAAGCGTCGTGCCAACTCAAAATGCTCACGTGACACCACGTTATGCATGACCCGGGAGGCCGACTGCTCTATGTCGATCGCCGGATAATGCCCCGCCTCAGCCAAGGTCCGCGACAGTACGATATGTCCGTCCAGGATGGCCCTGGCAGCGTCGGCTATCGGGTCCTGCTGATCGTCACCCTCCGAAAGAACGGTGTAAAAAGCGGTAATCGAACCCACTCCGTTCAAGCCATTACCACTGCGCTCCACCAACTGCGGCAACTTGGCAAAGCAGGACGGCGGGTAACCCTTGGTTGCGGGCGGTTCCCCAATAGCCAAGGCAATTTCCCGTTGTGCCATGGCGTAACGGGTCAACGAATCCATGAGCAACAGCACATGCTGACCACGGTCACGAAAGCTTTCTGCAATGGCCGTGGCGTAAGAAGCACCCTGCATGCGCAACAACGGCGGCGCATCTGCAGGGGCCGCAACAACGACTGACCTGGCCCGGCCCTCCGCACCCAGAATATCCTCAATGAACTCTTTGACTTCGCGCCCCCGTTCACCGATCAAGCCGACTACGATCACATCGGCCTGGGTATAACGCGCCATCATGCCCAGCAACACGCTTTTGCCCACGCCAGAACCGGCAAAAAGCCCAATGCGTTGACCACGTCCGATAGTCAACAACGCGTTGATCGCACGCACCCCGGTATCCAGTGGCTCACGCACCGGCGCCCGGTCCATGGCGTTAATGGGTTTACGGTCCAGCGGCTTGGACGTCACATCGACAATGGGGCCCAGGCGGTCCATGGGAATACCTTGCGAATCCACCACCCGCCCCAACAAACCTTCACCCAAGGGCAAGCGCAGCATGCCCGCATCGGCACTGGTATCCACCGGCGCAGGCTCACCCAGACGGGGTACCGGCACATACGCGGCAGCCGGCGCCACGCTGGCGCCACTGGACAATCCATGAACATCCCCGGCCGGCATCAAAAATGCCCGATCACCGGAAAAACCCACCACCTCGGCCAACACCGAAGGACGTGATTTCATGGTCACCACACATTGCGAGCCCACCGGCATGCGGATTCCCGTAGCCTCAAGCACCAGCCCCGCCAACCGGGTCAAGGTGCCACGCACCTCCAATGTGCTGTCGCGCTCCACACTGGAGCGGGCATTCTGCAAGAAGTCCTGCCATTTGGTGTTCGTGTCAGTGGACGTCATCGGAGACCTCCCAGGACGACTCCAGCCCCAGGCTGGCCACCCCACGTGCCCAGCGCTTTTCCAGCGTGCCATCCACCACGGTTCCCGCCGACTCCACCAGGCAACCACCCCGCGTGATCGTGCCATCGGCCAGTAAGGTCAGGGACAAACCAACGAACTCCTGGCGCAGCTCCTCCGCCAGAACATCCATATCCAGCGGGTTCATGCGCACCACCGCCGCCTTGGTATCCGAGGCCAAGACACTGAGCGCTTCCCGCACCACCGGCAGCAGCGCATTGGGGTTGGCCGACAGCTCGTGGCGCAGCACCTGACGCGCAAGCTCGCACGCCAGCTCCAGGACACCCTTTGCCATGACCTGCTCCGACTCGGCAAGCTGCGCGCGGGCAGACTCGAAAATCAGTCCAAAATTCCGGGCCGCCTCTGCCCCTTGGGTCTCGATGTATTCATTGATCAGACGCTGGCCTTCCAGCGTCGCCTGGGCGTGGCCTTGCGCGTAACCCTGCGCATAACCCTCGGAGTACCCGGCCTGGCGAACCTCCTCGTCCCGGGCCTGCTCCTCCGCCATGGCCTGCTCTTTAAGCTTGGCGGCAAAGCGCGCCGAACTCTGGTCAACGGCGGAGAAATTCCAGTCGACGACGGCGCCGATTTCCTCGCCGGGGATAAAACGGTTATTTGAACGGGTCATCAGATCATGGCGTCATCGCCACCTCCACCACCCAGCACAATCTGTCCCTCGTCGGCCAAACGGCGCACGACCTTGAGAATTTCCTTCTGCTGGGCCTCCACCTCGGACAGGCGCATGGGACCACGCGACTCCAGGTCTTCCCGCAAGGCTGCTCCGGCACGGGAGGACATGTTGGCGAAGATGCGTTCCTTGAGTTCCGGTTGCGCACCCTTGAGTGCGGCAATGAGGACATCCGATGACACCTCCTTGAGCACCATCTGGATAGCCTTGTCATCAAGCTTCATCACATCGTCAAACACAAACATCTTGTCCATGATCTTCTGCGCCAGATCTGCATCATGGTTGCGAATGGACTCAATGACGGTACCTTCAATGACGGTACCCAGCAAATTGATCATTTCCGCGGCGGTCTTTACCCCGCCCAACGACGACTTGCGGATCTTGTCTCCACCCGCCAACACCTTGAACAGAACTTCATTGAGATCCTTCAGTGCGGTGGGCTGAATACCCTCCATCGTGGCGACACGCAACATGACCTCATTGCGCTGCCGTTCGGTCAGGTTTTTCAGCACATCAGCAGCCTGGTCGTAATCCAGGTGCACCAAAATGGCGGCCACGATTTGCGGGTGCTCGTTGCGCAACAACTCGGCCACCGACAGCGGGTCCATCCATTTCAGACTTTCGATGCCGGAAACGTCACCACCCTGCAAAATGCGATCAATCAGCAACGCTGCCTTGTCATCGCCCAATGCCAGTTTCAGAACCGAACGCACATAGTCACCGGAGTTGGAAACCAGCAAACTCTGCGAAGCCGCCACCCCCGTGAATTTATCCACCACCTCGTCAACCCGCTCGCGCGTGATTTGGGTCGTTTTGGCGATGGTTTCCCCGAGCTTCTGAACCTCTTTGGGAGACAGGTGCTTGAATACCTCTGATGCCTCGGCCTCGCCCAGGGACATCATCAGAATTGCCGCGTCTTGTAAACCGTTGTCTTGTGCCATGGTGTTATTTTGCGCCAGACGTCAGGTCGGCACCTCGCCGTTCATCCACGCTTTGACAATATTTGCCACCGCAGCGGGGTTGTCACGTGTCAGCTTGCGGGCATCTTCCAGCCGCAATTCGCCCGGACTCGGTTGGGCCGGCTCATTGCTGGCGGCCGGCGCGCTAAGTTGAGGCCGGTCTGGCTGATCACCCTCAACGGCATCAAGCTGGTTAGCACGCGCAGCGGTAACGCGCACTGGCTGCGCCAGGGTTTTCATGGCTGGCCGAATCACCCCCAGAAGGACCAGGAT
>JBAQKO010000393.1:0-6431 GCA_049301075.1 Rhodoferax sp. | reverse complement strand
GGTCGGTGACCTCGCAGCCCAGGCGGCGCAACAGCGCCTTGAGAAAGAACCGGTTGGAGTTGTAGATGGCGCCCGGGGGCATGTCCTGCGGCGCCACCGTGCCCGGCATGACCAGTTCGTCACCGGTGGAAAACAGGGCCACCCGGGGGCGGCGCACCACGCTCAACTCGGCCATGCCCACGCTGGCCGCCAGCCCCAGCTCGGCCGGACCGAGCCGTTGTCCGCCGGTCAGCACCACATCGCCCCGTGCCACGTCTTCACCGGCACGGCGGATGTTCTGGCCCGGCTTGGGCGCCGTATTGACCTGCACACCGGCATCGTCGAGCAACACGGTGCAGTCTTCCTGCATGACCACGGCGTCGGCACCCGGGGGGACCGGCGCGCCGGTAAAGATGCGTGCCAGGGTGCCTCGCTCCAGCGCGGTGCCGTTCATGCCGGCGGCAATGCGCTGGGAAACCGGCAGCTGCGCACCGGGTATGAGCGCATCGGCGCAACGCAGGGCGTAGCCGTCCATGGCGCTGTTGTCCTGCGGCGGCACGTGCAGGCTGGACACCACATCCTGCGCCAGCACGCGGCCATCGGCCTCGGCGGTTGCAACCGACTCCACCGCCTGCAAGGGCACGGCAAACGCCAGCAGGGTTTTCAGGGCGTCATCCAGTGGCTGGAAGCTCGGGCGTGGCGATGGGGGCATACCAGGACTCTCTATTTGCTACGATTTATATAGCTACCTGCGCACTATTGGCGCCGGCCAGCGGCACTTTTCATGCCGAAGGCGCACATTCCCGGGCAATCAGGGCCTTGATGGCGGCCACATCGGCCTCCATCACCTGCACCCGCTTCGGGAGCGCCTCGATGCCTTCAAACTTGGGCGGCCGCTCCGGCTCACGCCCCAGGGCTTCGACAATGGTTTCAGCGAACTTGATGGGCAGCGCCGTTTCCAGCACCAGCATGGGCACACCGGACACCCGGTGGGCACGCGCCACCTTCAGGCCGTCCGCGGTGTGGGTGTCGATCATCACGCCGTGGCGCTCCCAGCAGCCACGGATGGTGGCCAGGCGGTCGGCATGCGTACTCTTGCCGCTGACAAAGCCGTACCGGCTGGCACACTGGGCAAACACCGGATCGGCGCTCAAATCGAAGCGCCCATTGGCCGCCAGTTGCGGGCCAAACAGGTCGGCGGTGCGCTTGGCGTCGCGCCCCAGCAGGTCGAACACGAAGCGCTCGAAGTTGCTGGCTTTGGAAATGTCCATGGACGGGCTGGAGGTCTCGTGCGTGTCGGCGCTCAAGCGTACGCGGTAGACGCCGGTGCGGAAGAACTCGTCGAGCACATCGTTCTCATTGGTGGCCACCACCAGCTGGTCAATCGGCAGGCCCATCATGCGGGCCACATGGCCGGCGCAGACGTTGCCGAAATTGCCCGACGGGACGGTGAAGCTGACCTTCTGGCTGTTGGACTCCGTGGCCTGGATGTAGCCGGCAAAGTAGTACACCACCTGGGCCAGCAAACGCGCCCAGTTGATGGAGTTGACGGTGCCAATGCGGTACTTGCGCTTGAATTCCAAGTCGTTGGAGACGGCCTTGACCATGTCCTGGCAGTCGTCGAACACGCCCTTGACGGCGATGTTGTAGATGTTGGGGTCCTGCAGGCTGAACATCTGGGCCTGCTGGAAGGCACTCATGCGGCCATGCGGGCTGGTCATGAAGACGCGCACGCCCTTCTTGCCGCGCATGGCGTATTCGGCGGCGCTGCCGGTGTCGCCACTGGTGGCACCCAGGATGTTCAGCTCTTCACCGCGGCGCGCCAGCTCGTACTCGAACAGGTTGCCCAGCAACTGCATGGCCATGTCCTTGAAGGCCAGCGTGGGGCCGTTGGACAGGGCTTCCAGCCACAAGCCGTCTTCCAGGTGGCGCAGAGGCACGATTTCGCCGGTGCCAAAGACTTCGGCGGTGTAGGTCTTCTCGCACAGGGCGCGCAGGTCAGCGGGAGGGATGTCGTCGATGTAGAGCGACAGCACCTCAAACGCCAGCTCGGCATAGCCCTGCTGGTGGTACACCGTGCGCCAGCGGGCCAGCGTGGCGTCGCTGACCTGCGGGTACGACTCGGGCAGGTACAGGCCGCCATCGGGCGCCAAGCCTTCGAGCAGGATTTCACAGAAACGTTTGCGCTCGGGGGCGCCGCGGGTGCTGAGGTACTTCATCAGGCCAGCTCTTCCTTGCGTATGCGGGTAATGGGGGCCAGCACGGTGGGCAGGGCCTGCATCTGCGCCAGGGCAGCGTTCATTTTGGCCTCCACGCAGTCGTGGGTCAGGATGATGAGGTCGGTCTGGGTGGCGCCCTCGCCGCCCACTTCATCGGCCTCGCGCTGCAGCACGGCGTCGATGCTGATGCCGGCTTCGGCCAGGATGCCGGTAACCTTGGCCAGCACGCCGGCCTCGTCGGCCACGCGCAGGCGCAGGTAGTAGCTGGTAACGACCTCGCCCATGGGCAGGACCGGCAGCGTGTTCATGGCCTGGTCCAGCGTATGGGGCTGGAAGGCCAGGTGCGGCACGCGGTGTTCGGCATCGGCCGAGTGCAGGCGGGCAATGTCCACCAGGTCGGCAATCACCGCACTGGCGGTGGGTTCGGCGCCGGCACCCTTGCCGTAGTACAGCGTGGTGCCCACGGCGTCGCCCTGCACCACCACGGCGTTCATGGCGCCCTCCACATTGGCGATCAGGCGCTTGGCCGGGATGAGGCTGGGGTGCACGCGCAACTCGATGCCCTTGTCGGTGCGCTTGGTGATGCCCAGCAGCTTGATGCGGTAGCCCAGTTGCTCGGCGTACTGGATGTCGGCCGCGCCCAGTTTGGTGATGCCTTCCACATAGGCCTTGTCGAACTGCACCGGGATGCCAAACGCAATGGCCGACATGAGGGTGACCTTGTGCGCGGCGTCTACGCCTTCGATGTCGAAGGTGGGGTCGGCTTCGGCGTAGCCCAGGCGCTGGGCTTCCTTGAGCACCACGCCAAAGTCCAGCCCCTTGTCGCGCATCTCGGACAGAATGAAGTTGGTAGTGCCGTTGATGATGCCGGCAATCCACTGGATGCGGTTGGCCGTGAGGCCCTCGCGCAGCGCCTTGATGATGGGAATGCCACCGGCCACGGCGGCTTCAAACGCCACCATCACGCCCTTGGCGGAGGCGGCGGCGAAGATCTCGGTGCCGTGCACGGCCAGCAGGGCCTTGTTGGCCGTGACCACGTGCTTGCCGGCGGCAATGGCCTCCAGCACCAGCTGCTTTGCGATGCCGTAGCCCCCAATGAGTTCGATCACGATGTCGATGTCGGGGTTGGCAATCACGGCACGGGCGTCGTTGACGACCTTCACGCCGGGGCCGACGATGGACTGGGCGCGGGCCACATCCAGATCGGCCACCATGGTGATCTCGATGCCACGGCCGGCACGGCGCTGGATTTCTTCCTGGTTGCGCTTGAGCACCTGGAAGGTACCCGCGCCAACAACACCAATGCCCAACAGGCCTACTTGTATCGGTTTCATAAATTTTCTAAAGGTTTACGCTTGCAGCCCCCGCAAACACTGCGTGAGCTGCTATCAAATTACTAGTCAATCAGTTGCTGTGCTGCTTGCGATAGGCTTCCAGGAAGCGGGCAATGCGGCTGATGGCCTCGCGCAAATCGTCCTCATGGGGCAGGAAGACGATGCGGAAATGCTGGTTGTCGGGATAGTTGAAACCCGTTCCCTGCACCAGCATGACCTTGGTCTCCTGCAGCAGCTCCAGGAAGAACTGCTGGTCGTTCTCGATCGGGTACATCACCGGGTCGAGCTTAGGAAACATGTACAGCGCGGCCTGCGGCTTGACGCAGCTCACCCCGGGAATGGCGGTGATGAGCTCGTAGGCCAAGTCGCGCTGCTTGCGCAGGCGCCCGCCCTCGCACACCAGGTCGTCAATGCTCTGGTAGCCGCCCAGCGCGGTCTGCACGGCATATTGCCCCGGCACATTGGCGCACAAGCGCATGTTGGTGAGCATGTTCAGGCCTTCGATGTAGTCACGCGCAGGCTTCTTGTCGCCGGTCACCACCATCCAGCCCGCCCGGTAACCGCAGGAGCGGTAGGCCTTGGACAGGGAATTGAAGGTCAGCGTCAGCACATCCTCGCTGAGCGTGGCAATCGGCGTGTGGTGCACGCCGTCGTAGAGCACCTTGCCGTAGACCTCGTCGGCGAAGATCACCAGGCCGTGCTCCCGTGCAATCTCCACAATGCCCACCAGCAAGGCGTCCGAATACAGGGCGCCGGTGGGGTTATTGGGGTTGATGACCACAATGCCCTTGGTCCGCGGCGTGATCTTGGCGCGGATGTCGTCCAAGCTGGGCATCCAGCCATTGGCTTCGTCGCACCGGTAGTGCACCGGTGTGCCGCCCGACAGGCTGGTCGCGGCGGTCCACAAGGGGTAGTCGGGTGCGGGCAGCAGCAGCTCATCGCCGTAATCCAGCAGCGCATTGGTGGCCATCACGATCAGTTCGCTGGCCCCGTTACCCAGGTAGATGTCGTCCAGGGTGACGCCCTTGATGCCCTGTTTCTGGGTCTCGTGCATCACGGCCTTGCGCGCGGCAAAGATGCCCTTGCTGTCCGAATACCCGGCCGAATTGGGCAGGTTGCGGATCATGTCCTGCTGGATTTCCTCGGGCGCATCAAAGCCAAACGGCGCCATGTTGCCGATGTTGAGCTTGATGATCTTGTGGCCTTCTTCCTCCATCTGACGCGCCGCGTCCATGATGGGGCCGCGGATGTCGTAGCAGACGTTGGCCAGCTTGGCAGATTTTTGAATGGTTCTCAAAGTCCCTCCGGAAGTCAGCAGCACAGGGCGAAACCTATAATTTGACCACAGTTCCGCGCCCAGCTGGTGCGGTGCAGCATTCAAATTTCACCCGGGCATCACCATGAAACTCCAGCCAGACACCATTCGGGGGCCCTCCATCAGCGGTTACGGGCCTGGCTGGGTGGCCGTGAACGGCGAAAAAATCACGACCAGCATCGTCATCAGCGCGGCGGGCGCCCGGTTTGACTGGAACTGCGCCCAGTTTGAAGACCTGCAGTCCAGCCACTTCGAGCAACTGGCCGGGTTGGACGCCGAACTGATCCTGTTTGGCAGTGGCGAACGCATCCGCTTTCCCCAGGCCCAGTGGCTGCAGGCCCTGTACGCCCGGCGTATTGGCCTGGAAACCATGGATACGCAGGCCGCCTGCCGTACCTACAACTTTCTGGCTGGAGAAGGCCGGCGCGTCGTTGCAGCCCTTTTGTTATAAGCCTTGCGACCCTTATAAGGCAGAAGACTGCTTTTCAGGGTAAAATCACCGGTTGCAGTCGAGGTTGTGTCAACGCTGTCACAGTTGACACCCTCTGCTTTTGACTGACACATCCAGCACGCGAGACTAAAACACCCTATGGCGATCGTTGTCAACAAACCCCTACCCGAATTTGAAGCCAACGCAACCGGTGGCATCAAGGTAAGCAACACCACCCACGTCGGGAAAACCATGGTTTTGTACTTCTACCCCAAGGACAACACCCCCGGTTGCACCACCGAAGCCATGCAGTTTCGCGACAAGTACAAGGATTTTGTGAAAGCCGGGGCAACCGTGTTTGGCGTTTCCCGCGACAACATGAAATCCCATGACGAGTTCAAGGCCAAACTGGAACTGCCGTTTGAACTGATTGCCGATACGGAAGAAAAAATGTGCCACATGTTTGGTGTGGTCAAGAACAAGATCATGTACGGCAAGAAGGTCAAGGGCATCGAGCGCAGCACCTTCCTGATCGGTGCCGATGGCATGCTCAAGGAAGAATGGCGCGGCCTGAAGGTCCCCGGCCATGTGGACGACGTACTCAAAGCCGTCAAGGCGCTCAAAAAGGCCGCCTGACCCGGGCCTGTTGTGTTTTGGCACATGCTGCCACAACGGTGTTGTCTTGCTCATGCATAATGACCCGATGCCGTTGAAAATCGCAACCGCGCTCCCACAAAAAGCCGCCTTGGCTCAAGGCGGCTTTTTTGCTTTTGCGATGGCATTTCTTCCCTTCCTCTATCCGCGAGCCCTACTCCATGCCCTTGCCACCCGCCCCCACCACACCTGCTGACCGGCTCCCCCCCAAGGCGTTTGAAGCGTCTGCACGCAGCACCAACCGGCCCGCACGCAAGCCAGCGACCGTTGAAGTAGCACCGCCCCAACCGTCCGGCCGCACGGCCCCGCAAGCCAAGGCCAGGGAAAATGTCCGCAAATCGGTGCCCTCGCTACTGACACCGTCCGTTGCACCCCCCGTGGTCACCCGGGCCCCATCGCCCGCCGCGGTACCGGCTGAGACAGGCGCCGGCCCATCGACCGCCCGCGCCAGAAAGGCCCCGCGAACCGGCCCCACCAAGCTGTTTGTGCTGGACACCCAC
>JBAQKO010000392.1:0-8083 GCA_049301075.1 Rhodoferax sp. | reverse complement strand
GACCGAAGCGGCGCTGCAGGGCCAGCCGTGGACGCAGGCCACCGTGCGCCACGCCATGCAGGTGCTGCGCGCCGAGTTCACGCCCTTGTCCGACATGCGGGCCTCCAGCGCCTACCGCAGCACCGTGCTGGGCAACCTGTTGCAGCGCTACTGGCTGGAGAGCCAGGGCACGGTCGCTACCGACCTGCAGCACCCGAGCCTGGACGCCGCCGCGCAAGGAGTGGGCACATGACGGCCCGCCCGGCTTCGTCGCCCCACAAGGGCGCCAGCGGCACCGCCCTGGCGCACGAGAGCGCGGTAGCGCACGTGGCCGGTACCGCCCGCTACGTGGACGACATACCCGAACTGCGCGGCACGCTGCACGCCGCTCCCATTCTCTCCACCGTGGCGCATGGCCGCCTGCTGGGTGTGGACACGGCCGCCGCGCTGACCATGCCCGGCGTGGTGGACGTGGTGCTGGCCGCCGACATTCCGGGCAGCTCTATGCTGGCCGCCTTTGCCGGCGACGAGCCGGTGTTTGCCATCGATACGGTGCAGTACGTCGGCCAGGTCATTGGCCTCGTCGTTGCCCAGACCGTGATGCAGGCGCGCCGCGCCGCACGCAAGGTGCAGCTGCGCATTGAAGCACTGCCCGCCATCCTGAACGTGCAAGACGCACTCACGGCCCAGAGCTATGTGCTGCCGCCGGTGTTTGTGCGCCGGGGTGATGCGGATGCCGCGCTGGCCACCGCCCCGCACCGGCTGAACGGCACGCTGGAGGTGGGCGGCCAGGAACACTTCTACCTGGAAGGCCAGGTGGCCTACGCCCTGCCCCAGGAACAAAACCAGTGGCTCATTCACAGCAGCACGCAGCACCCCGGCGAGGTACAGCATTGGGTGGCCCATGCCCTGGGTCTGGACAACCACGCCGTGCGCGTGGAGTGCCGGCGCATGGGCGGCGGCTTTGGCGGCAAGGAAACCCAGGCCGGGCACCTAGCGGTGTGGGCCGCCCTGGCCGCCCACAAGCTGCGCTGCCCGGTGAAGCTGCGGCTGGACCGCGACGACGACTTCCTCATCACCGGCAAGCGCCACCCGTTTGCCTTTGACTACACCGCCGGCTTTGACGCCACTGGGCGCCTGACCGCACTCAAGCTGCAGATGGCCGCCAACTGCGGCTTCAGCGCCGACCTCTCCGGCCCGGTGGCCGACCGCGCCCTCTTCCACGCCGACAACGCCTACTTCCTGGAGCATGTGGAGATTGCCTCCTACCGCTGCAAGACGAACACGCAGAGCCACACGGCATTTCGCGGCTTCGGTGGGCCGCAGGGCGTGATCGTGATCGAGACCATCATGGGCGACATTGCCCGTGCGCTGGGCCTGGACCCGCTGGATGTGCGCCTGCGCAACCTCTACAGCGACGAAGCCATCCCTGGCTCCGACTTGAAACGCGACACCACCCACTACCAGATGAAGGTGGAAGACAACATCCTCCAGCCATTGCTATCAAAACTGGAGCTATCTGCGCAGTACCGGAGCCGTGTAGCGGCCATTTCAGCCTGGAATTTGACGAGCCCGGTGCTTAAGCGCGGCATTGCCATCACGCCGGTCAAGTTCGGCATCAGCTTTACCGCTACCCTGTTCAACCAGGCCGGCGCACTGGTGCACGTGTACACCGACGGCAGCGTGCAGGTGAACCACGGCGGCACCGAAATGGGCCAAGGCCTGAACACCAAGGTGGCGCAGATCGTGGCCGATGAGCTGGGCATTGCCTGTGACCGCGTGCTGTGCACCGCCAGCGACACCGGCAAGATTCCCAATGCCTCGGCCACGGCGGCCTCCAGCGGCACCGACCTCAACGGCCGCGCCGCCCAGTTTGCAGCGCGCCACGTGCGCGACAATCTGGCCGCGTTTGTGTGCGGGCTGGACGGCTGCGGCGCCGGCGCCATCCGCTTCGCGGGCGGGCAGGTGATCTCACCGCGCACCACCCGCAGCTTCGACGACGTGGTGGCACAGGCCTACGCCAACCGCATCCAGCTCTGGAGCGACGGCTTCTACCGCACGCCCAAGATCCACTACGACAAGACCACGCTCACCGGGCGCCCCTTCTTCTATTTCGCCTACGGCGCCGCCTGCACCGAGGTGGCCATCGACACCCTCACCGGCGAGAGCCGCGTGCTGCGCGTGGACATCCTGCACGACGTGGGCCGCTCCATCAACCCCGGCATCGACATCGGCCAGATCGAAGGCGGCTTCGTGCAGGGCATGGGCTGGCTCACCACGGAACAACTGGTGTGGAACGACCAGGGCCTGCTCACCACCCACGCCCCCAGCACCTACAAAATTCCCACAGCGGGCGACGTGCCGGCGCACTTCAAGATCGACCTGTGGCCCGAGCCCAACCGCGAAGACAACGTCTTCGGCAGCAAGGCCGTGGGCGAGCCGCCCTTCATGCTGGCCATCAGCGTGTATGAGGCGCTGCGCGATGCGATTGCGTCGGTGAGTGACGGCCGCCCGGTGCGACTGGCGGCGCCGGCTACGGCGGAGAATGTGCTCAGGGCGTTGGCGGGGTGAGGTGAGGTGCAGACTGATAACCCACCTTCGCGCTGCGCTAAGCAGCCTTTCAACGCTGAAGCTGCATGGACGATAGCGGCAGGACGTTGACGCTCTGCTTGGGCGAGGGGCTAAACATCCCTTTCGTCAACCGGCACGTTGAGTGCTACTTGATTACTTCGACGGGCCATCGGAAGTAACTGTACAGGTACTCGCCGCCGCCCTCTCTATCCGTCAGCTTTGCTCTGATATTGAATCGAGTTCCCACAGGATAGTCTTTCACCAACTTGCGCGAACACTCAACGTGAAGCGCCGGATCGAGACCTTGACCAAGTATTGGGCGTACATGGACCTCGCCGTGCAGACCTGAAGCATGCTCCGGAACAAAGGACTCAACTGTGACCAAACGGTATGGTTCATCAAGTTTCGCCATGATCGCCTTTCGTGTTGGTGGTTCAACTCTCTATTTGTCTGAGAGTGATTCAAATTTCCCGCGTACTTGCCATCGAAGTAGTCCAACAAAGCAGTACCTGAGAAAGAGTATGTACGCTAGGGCTGTAGCTGCATCGACCAAGTCGCCTTTCCGATAGGCACCGACAAGAAAGTAGATAAGCAGCAGGAGCGACGCATAGTTGATAAGCGCCAACACCGGGTTCATTCGTAACAGCAACTCCGTTGCGGTTTTCTTGTCCATGCGTGGTGTGTCATTCGAGTTCATACGGGAAGACTCATTGAGGATGGACGTTTGCGATGCCCGTCCTGGCGGAATTTGACTAACGTCGAGCCTACGTCTTTCGACGTGTTATTTGGTCTGTACTATAGCCCAGTGGCCCTGCGCGAGAATGTCCACTTTCACCGCAGACCAGTAGTCGCCTGCCACAACAACTTTCGTGATCCAGCCCCGAGTTCCGCCCCCGCCATAGCCGATGGTTCCGCTACCCCGCCAGCCAACGGTAATACACTGCGGGTTTCGTTTTCGGCGTGCGCCGTGAGCACGCCCTTGCACCGAGACCCCCTATGCCAACGTTCCGCCCCTTGACGCGCCGCACCCTGCTGAGCGCGGCCACCGCCCTCAGCGCCCTGGCGCTGCCCGCTGTCGCCCAGAACAAGACCGTGCTGCGCATTTCCACGCCCGCCGTGCCGGACGACTGGCACGCCAAGATGTGGACTGTGTTCAAGGACACGCTGGAGAAAAGCGCACCGGGCGAGTTCGACGTGCAGATCAACCTCAACGGCGCCCTGTTCAAGCAGGGCACCGAGCCCACCGCCATGGCGCGCGGCAACCTGGAGCTGACCTCGGTCTCGGCATTCGACATTGCCAAGCTGGTGCCCGCGTTCTCGGTGTTCACCGCCGGCTACATGGTGCGCGACCCGGCGCACCAGCAGAAGGTGTTCAACGGCCCCATTGGTGCCGAGCTGTTCAAAACGGTGGCCGAGAAGATGGACATCACCCCCCTGTCCACCTGCTACCTGGGCACCCGCCAGGTCAACCTGCGCGAAGCCCGCGCGGTCAAGACGCCGGCGGACCTCAAGGGCGTCAAGCTGCGCATGCCCGGCTCCAAGGAATGGCTGTTTCTGGGCAACGCCCTGGGCGCCACTGCCACGCCGCTGGCCTTTGGCGAGGTGTACCTGGGGCTCAAGACCGGCACCATTGACGGCCAGGACAACCCGCTGCCCAGCGTGCGCGCGGCCAAGTTCTACGAGGTGACGCAGCAGATCGTGCTGACCAGCCACCTGGTCGACAGCCTGTTCATTGCCATCTCCAACAAGAGCCTCCACGCCCTGACGCCGGCGCAGCAGCAGAAGGTAACGGCCGCCGCCCAGGCCGCCGCCACGTACAACAACGAGAACCGCATCAAGGAAGAATCCCAGCTGGTGGACTTCTTCAAGAAGGAAGGTCTGAAAGTCACGGTGCCCGATGTGGAAGCCTTCCGCAAATCGGTGCAGGCCACCTACCAGGCTTCGGATTACGCCAAGGTCTGGCCCAAAGGCTTGGTGGAACGCATCAACGCCACCCGCTCATGACCCGCTGGCTGCAACGCGCCGCCAATGCGGTTGGCGGGGGCCTGTTTCTGGCACTGTTTGTCGTCTTCATCACCCAGATCACGGCGCGCTTCGGCTTCAACCAGCCGCTGCCCTGGACCGACGAGGCGGCGGTCATTCTCTACATCTGGGTGATCCTGTGGGCCGCGGCGACGATGGTGCCCGAGCGCGAGCACGTAGTCTTTGACCTGGTGTGGAACAGCGTGGGCCGGCGCGCCCGCCAGGCCATGGCCATTGCGGGCAACCTGATGATCGGCGGCCTGGCCCTGGTGGGGCTGCCGGCCAGTTGGGACTACGTGCATTTCATGCAGCGCGAGGGCACGCCGGTGCTGGACGTGCCGCTCATGTGGGTCTACCTGCCCTTTGTGCTGCTGATGGTCGCCCTGGTGCTGCGCAGCGCCTGGGCCATCTGGCAAGCCGCGCGCGGCGTTGGGCTGGACGCCGAACTGCGACTCTGATTTTTTAGAAACTGATATGACCCTTGGCATTACCGTTCTCGTCTGCGTGCTGGTGGCTGGCATGCTGTTGCGCATGCCCATTGGCTTTTCCATGCTGGCCTCGGGCTTCGCCTACCTGCTGGTCAAGCGCCAGGACTTGGGGCTGGTGGCCGAGCAGGTGAGCAACGGCCTGTACAACAGCTACGTGCTGCTGGCGGTGCCCTTGTTTGTGTTTGCCGCCAACATCATGAATGCCGGCACCGTGAGCGAGCGCATTTTTGACTTCTGCCGCATCCTGGTGGGGCGCCTGCGCGGCGGCCTGGCGCAGGTGGACATTCTGGTGAGCGTGATCTTCTCCGGCATGAGCGGCAGCGCCATTGCCGATGCCGCCGGCCCCGGGCTGGTGACCATCCGCCAGATGCTCAAAAAGCCGGAATACTCACGCGGCTTTGCCGGTGCCGTGGTGGTGGCCAGCGCCACGCTGGGGCCCATCATTCCGCCCAGCATTCCGATGGTGATTTATGCGCTGGTCTCGGGGGCCTCAGTGGGCGCCCTGTTCCTGGGCGGGGTGGTGCCGGGCTTTTTGATGGCGGCGCTGATGATGGGCGTGGTGCAGGTGATTGCCGTCAAGCGCAACATGCCGCGCGACGAGCCAGTGCCGCGCTCGGAGTGGGCCGGCCTGGTGTTTCGCGGCGCGCTGCCGCTGTCCATGCCCATTGTGTTGCTGGGCGGCATTTACTCGGGCATCTTCACGCCCACCGAAGCCGCCGCCGTGGCGGCCCTGCACGCGCTGATTCTGGCGGCGCTGGTGTTTCGGGCCCTGAGCTGGCGCAGCTTCTGGAGCGTGGTGCTGGAGTCCACCCGCGCCAGCGCGGTCATCACCCTGATTCTGGCGGGCTCCTTCGTACTCAACTACGCCTTCACCGCCGAGGGCGTGCCGCAGGCGATGGCGCAGTGGGTCGACAGCATGCAGCTGTCGCAACTCAAGTTCCTGCTGCTGGTGAACGTGATGTTTCTGGTGCTGGGCTGTTTTCTGGATGTGTCGGTGCTGCTGCTGGTGTTTGTGCCCATGCTCCTGCCGGCGGCACGGCTGCTGGGCGTGGACCTGGTGCACTTTGGCGTGCTGGTGGTGCTCAACATGATGATCGGGCTGATTCACCCGCCCTTTGGCATGCTGCTATTCGTGACCAAGGCGCTCACCGGCATTCCCATTGGCGAGATGATGAAGGAAGGCTGGCCCTTCCTGGTAATGCTCTTGCTGCTGCTGCTCGCCATGACGGTGTTTCCACAGATCGTGCTGTGGCTGCCGCAGACGATGGGTTACAAAACTCTGTAACGAAAGGTCAGGCCAAGCCGCAGCCGCAGGGGGCGGGCGCCGCGCTGATACCCGCCAGCACGCGCAGGCCGCGGGGGTCCACCAAGTTCACCACCCGGCCGGAGCCGCTGATGAGGCTGCGCTCGCGCATGTGGCGCAACACGCGGGAGAGGGTTTCCGGGGCAATGCCCAGATGGGCCGCAATGGCCCGCTTGCGCTGCTGCAGATGCACCGAGCAGCCGCCCTTGTCGCTGTCCTGGGCCTGGCTCAGCAGCCACTCGGCGCAACGCGCCTCAGCGTCCTTGGCCAGGCGGCTGACTGCCAACTCGATTTGCTGGCGGTGGGCCAGGGCCATGGCGCCCAGGACGGACCGAGCGCTGTCCGCGCAGGTGTCCAGGCAGGCGCGGAACTGTGCCACCGGTACCCGGCGGAACTGTACCGGGGTCTGGGCCACGGCATCCACCACACTGGGGCGATCCAGCACGGCCGCCGGCAAGCTCAACCAGTTGGGGCCTTCGGTAGCGCCCAGCTGGTGTTCCATCAGGTCGGCCTCGTCGCCGTCACCAATCACGCCGGTCAGCACACGGCCGGATTCGATGTACAGCACGTCATCGAGTTCGACGGTACGCCGCCGCAATACCGCCCCCTTGGCGGCCGTTTCAATGGGGCAGCTGGACAGGAGCGTTTGTATGGCGTTCATAGCCGAACACTGTGCCGCGCCCAGCCCAAATTGACTTTGCGCAAGATCAAACTTCAATAACAGGCCCGCGCCGACTACAACACCAGAATGGCCCGGAAATCATTGACATTGGTGTGCGTGGGCCCGGTGGTGAACAGGTCGCCCAGGGGGCCGAAGTAGCCACAGGCGTCGTTGCGGTCCAGGTACCCATCGACCGACAGGCCCAGCGCCTGCGCGCGCGCCAGCGTGTCGGGGGCCACCCAGGCCCCGGCGTTGTCTTCCACGCCGTCAATGCCGTCGGTATCCGCCGCCAGCGCATACACCCCGGCCTGGCCCTGCAGGGCCTGCGCCAGACCCATGCAGAATTCGCCCGCCCGGCCACCACGCCCCTTGGGGGCTCCCGCCACCCGTGGCCGCAGGGTTACTGTGGTTTCGCCCCCACTGAGGATCACGCAGGGTTTGGCAAACGGTTGTCCGTGCCGCGCCACCGCGCGGGCCAGCGCGGCGTGCACCCGCCCCACCTCACGGGACTCGCCTTCCATCTCGTCACTCAGGATGTGCGCGGGCAGGCCGGCAGCACGGGCGGCCTCGGCTGCGGCCTGCAGCGACTGCTGGGGCGTAGCGATCAGGTGCACGGCGTTGCCGGCAAAGTGGGCATCCCCAGGTTTGGGCGTTTCCAGCGCACCGCTCTGCAGGCGCAGCAACACGTCCGGCGTCAGCGCAATGCCGTAGCGCTGCAACACCTGCAGGGCCTGCGCGCAGGTCGTCGGGTCGGGCACCGTGGGGCCGCTGGCGATCACCGACGGATCGTCGCCCGGTACGTCGCTGATCAAGAGCGTCACCACCCGCGCCGCACCGCAGGCCTGCGCCAGGCGTCCGCCCTTGATGCCCGACAGGTGCTTGCGCACGCAGTTGATCTCGGCAATGGTGGCGCCGCTGGCCAGCAGGGCCTGGTTGACGCGCTGCTTCTCGGCCAGTGACACGCCACCACCCTCCCACTGCGCTGGCAGCGTCAGCAGGGAGGAGCCACCACCCGAAATCAGGCAGATCACCAGGTCGTGCTCACGCGCCTCCTGGGCC
>JBAQKO010000391.1:0-10253 GCA_049301075.1 Rhodoferax sp. | reverse complement strand
GGCAGCGCGGCGTGCGTCGCCTCACCACCCGCCTGCGCGGCCGCTGCGGGGTTGGACGTAAGCCAGTGCGCCAGGCCCATGACCGGGTGCACCACGGGCACCCGGTTGCCACCGCACTGCTCGCAGGCGGCGACGGCCACGCTGTGCCAGTGCGCCACTTTTTTCTCGGCCCGCTCGCCGGAGAGGCGCAGCACGCTGCGCTCGGTCATCAGCGGCTGGATGCTGGCCACGCCCAGTTCGGTGGCCTTTTCCACCAGCCAGTCCATGCGGTCGTTGGCCGGCATGCCCACCAGCAGGTGCACGGCCCGCGCGGCTTCGCGCTCCACGGGATGGTGCGCGCCGACCTGCACCCGCACGTCGCTGCGGCCCATGTGGGTGACCGTGGCGTCGAACTCGCCGCCGTCATGGAACAGCGTGATGGTGGCGCCGGGTTGCAGGCGCAGCACCTGCACATGGCGCGCGGCGCCCGCTGGCAGGTCCAGCACGGCGTCGGTGGCCAGGGGGGCAGGGCAATAGAAGCGGGGCATGGCAGTTTTGCTATGAAATAAAGAGCGGTCTGCGCAGTGTATACGGTGCTTCAGGCGTGATTTTGGGTCTAAACGTGGCCAAAGGCGTAGGCATTGGGAACGGCAATGCCTTCCACCTTTTCGATCAGGCGCAGCAGCGGCTTGAGTTCCATGTAGCGGCTGCAGGTGGCGCGCATGTAGGTAATGAAGCGCGGCGTGTCGGCCAGGTACTGGGGCTTGCCGTCGCGCAGCGTGAGCCGCGCAAAGATGCCGGCCACCTTGAGGTGGCGCTGCAGGCCCATCCACTCCACGGCCTGGTAGAACGCGCCAAAATCGTCGCCGACCGGCAGGCCGGCCTTGCGGGCCTTTTCCCAGTAGCGGATGGTCACGTCCAGGCAGAAATCCTCTTCCCAGCTCAGGAAGGCATCGCGCATCAGGCTGGCAATGTCGTAGGTGATGGGGCCGTAGACGGCGTCCTGGAAGTCCAGCACGCCCAGTTTCTCGTCGTGCACGCGGGCCACACCACCCGGACCGACCATCAGGTTGCGCGGCATGAAATCGCGGTGCACGTACACGCTGGGCCAAGCCAGGTTGTTGCGGATGATGGCGGCAAAGGCGTCGTCCAGCACCTTGCGCTCGGCGGCATCCAGTGTGACCTGGCGGTACTGGCGGATGTACCAGTCGGGAAACAGTTGCAGCTCGCGCTGCAGCAGGGCCTGGTCGTAGGGAGGTAGCACGCCCGGGCGCGAGGCCAGTTGCCACTGGATGAGGGTGTCTACCGCCTCCTGGTACAGCGGCAGTGGCGGGGGCGCGGCCGGGTCGATCACCTGCATCAGGGTTTGCGCCCCCAGGTCGGTCAGCAGCATGAAGCCGTTGGCTTGGTCCCAGTCCAGGACTTCGGGGACTTTCAGGCCCGCGTCGGCCATCAGCCGCGCCACCTGCACAAAGGGCTGGCAGTTTTCCTTGTCCGGCGGTGCGTCCATGATGACCAGGTTGCGCGAGGGACTGTCGACGCGCAGATAGCGGCGGAAACTGGCGTCGGCGGAGGCCAGGCGCAGGGTGGCGGCAGCGAGCTGGTGCGGGCCCTGCAGGCGGGCGAACCAGGCGTCAAACAGGGCTTGGCGCCGGGGATCGGCCCACAGCAGGGGGGGCGGCGGGGCCGACGGGGCGGGGGTGGGGTTGAGGCTCATGGATAATCCATTCTACAAAGCCCCGTGCGCCCGTTGGTGCGCGGCCTTCTTCCAACGTCCTTCAGCGCAGAACCGCCCTCCCTTGTCGATCCAGCCTTTCGCCCCTTGCGTGTTCCGATGCATGATGACCTGACATCCCGGCTGCCCCGTTCCTGCGGTGTTTTGCCCGGCCTGACGCTGCTGGCCTGCGTGGTGGGCGCGGTCACGCCGGTGCTTGCGCAAACGGCGCCGGCGGACCTGCCGGCGCCCGACGCCTTGGCCCTCAAGGCCAGCCCGATGCTGCAGGACGGTATCCCTCCGGCCCAGCTGGAGCAGGCACCGGTCTTTCTGCAGGGCGACCGCATCTCCGGTCGCCCTGATCTGGAAACGGTGATTGAGGGCGACGCCGTGCTGCGCAAGCCCGGCACCGTCATCCGTGCGGACCGCCTGGAGTATTTCCAGCCGACGGACCAGGCCAAGGCCACCGGTCACGTGCGCATCAACCGCGCCGGCAACGTCTACGAAGGCCCGTTGATGGAGTTGAAGGTGGAGGCGTTCGAGGGGTTCTTCAACGAGCCGCGCTACCAGTTCCTGCAGAACGATGCCCATGGCCAGGCCGACCGGGCCGACTTTCTGGACGAGGCGCACACCGTCGTCCACAACGCCACCTACACCACCTGCCGGCGCAAGCCCGGCCCCGACTGGCTGCCGGACTGGATTCTGCGGGCCACGACGATCAGCCTGGACAACGAGGAGGAAGAAGGCATTGCGCACGGCGCCGTGCTGAGCTTCAAGGGTGTTCCCATCCTGCCGGTGCCGGCCATCAGCTTTCCGCTGACGGACAAGCGCAAGTCTGGCGTGCTGCCGCCCACGCTGGGCTTTGACAGCGTCAACGGCTCCCAGGTCACCGTGCCCTACTACTGGAACATTGCGCCCAACCGCGATGCCACCATCACCCCCACGGTGATGACCGCCCGCGGGGTGGATGTGGGGGGCGAATTCCGTTACCTCGAGCCCACTTATTCCGGCGTGCTGCGTGCCGACTACATGGCCGGCGACAAGCTGCGCGACGCGGACCGCTGGGGTCTGGCCTATACCCACACCGGCAGCATCGCTACGGGCCTGCCCGCGGTGGGCAGCGTGGCCGTGGCCGCCAACATCAACCGGGTCAGCGACGACAATTACTGGCGTGATTTCACCAGCATCAGCTCCAGCGGCACGCTCACCCAGCGCCTGCTGCCCAGCACGGTGGGGGCCACGTGGGGGCGCGGGCCCTTTTCCAGCAGCCTGCAGGTGCTCAAGTGGCAAACCCTGCAGGACGTCACGGCGCCCATTGCGCCACCGTATGACCGCGCGCCCCAACTGACGGCGCGCTACGCGCTGAGCAATGTGCGGGGCTTTGACTGGTCGGTGGATGGCGACTTCACCCGCTTCGAGTCCGACTGGTCGCGCGCGGCAATGGTCAACCCGGATCCCAATGCCCAGCGCGCGGTGGCCTTGCTGCAGGTCAGCCGGCCCTGGCTGGCGCCCGCCGGTTTCATCACCCCCAAGCTGCAACTGCACGCCACCGGCTACCAGTTCGATACCGCGCTGTCCAATGGCGCCCGGTCGGCCGACAGCGTCGTGCCCACCTTCAGCCTGGACAGCGGGCTGGTGTTCGAACGGGAAACCAGCGTGCTGGGGCGCGGTCTGACGCAGACCCTGGAGCCGCGGGCGTTTTACGTCTATACGCCCTACCGCAACCAGAGCCTGCTGCCCAACTACGACACCGGCGCCAACGACTTCAACTTTGCCACCATCTATACCGAGAACGCCTTCGGCGGGCACGACAAGATATCCGACAACAACCTGCTCACCCTGGGGCTGACCACACGCTACCTGGACGCCGACAGCGGTGCCCAGCTGGCCCGGTTCGGCATCGCCCAGCGCCTGCGCTTCGAGGACCAACTGGTCACCCTGAACTCCACCACGGCACCGGAAAAGGCCGGGTTCAGCGATGTGCTGCTGGGGGCCTCGCTCAACGTGCTGGACCGTTGGGCGCTGGACTCCACGGTGCAGTACAACGCGACGACCGAGAAGTCGATGCGCTCCACCATCGGGGCGCGGTACAGCCCGGGACCCTACCGGGTTTTCAATGCGGCGTACCGTTTCCAGCGGGACGTCAGCGAACTGATCGATGTCAGCTGGCAGTGGCCGCTCAACAACCCGTTTGGCGGCACCGACCCGAATCCAGGGGCCGGCCGCGGGCTGGGCGAAGGCCGTTATTACGGTGTGGGGCGCCTGAACTATAGCCTCAACGAACAGCGGCTGGTCGACACGATTCTGGGGGTCGAGTACGATGCGGGCTGCTGGCTGGGCCGCGTCGTGTTGCAACGGATACAGACCAGTACCTCGACGGCGACGCAGAGCCTGATGTTCCAGCTGGAGTTCGTGGGCTTTACCCGCCTGGGCGTCAGCCCCCTGTCCACTTTGAAGCAGAATATTTCGCGTTACCAGAACTTGCGTGAGTCCGGCACCACCAACAGCCGCTTCAGCAACTACGATTGATTGACCATGAATTTTCGCGTGCGGGCCTTGGCCCTTGCCTGTTCTTGCAGCTTTCTGGTGGCCGGGGCCCTGGCCCAGACCGCGCGGCAGGCGGACTTCATCGTGGCCGTGGTGAATTCCGAACCGATCACGAACAACGAGGTGCGTGCGGAAGTGGCGCGCCTGACCCAGGAGCTGGCCCGCCTGAACCAGGCAGCGCCCGCGCCGGACGAACTGCGCCGCCAGGTGCTGGAGCGCATGATCAACGAGCGGGCCCAGTTGCAGATGGCGCGCGAAACCGGCATCCGTGTGGACGACGCGGCGATTGACCTGGCGGAGCAGACCATTGCCCGCCAGAACCAGGTGGATGTGGCCGAGTTGCGGGCCCGCATGGCCAAGGATGGCGTGGACCCGGTGCGCTGGCGCAGCCAGCTGCGCGACCAGATCCTGCTGTCGCGCCTGCATGAGCGGGAGATCGACTCCCGCATCCGCGTCTCCGATACCGATGTGGACCACGCGCTGGAGGAACAGCAGGCCAACAACACCGACCCCTTTGCGCAGGAGATCAACCTGGCGAACCTGCTGGTGGCCGTGCCGGAGAAAGCCAGCGCCGAGCAGGTGAAGGAGCGCTTGCAGCAGGCGCAGCAGCTGCTGGCCCGCATCCGCGGCGGGGAGGATTTTGCCCGGCTGGTCCAGGAGGTGTCGGCGGCCGACCGCAGCAAGGGCGGTGCGTTGGGCCTGCGCCGGGCCGACCGTTATCCCCCCTCGTTCGTGCTGGCGACCCAGAACTTGGCCGTGGGCCAGGTGTCGGACATCGTGCGCTCCGGCGCCGGCTTCCACATCCTGAAGGTGCTCGAAAAGCGGGCGCCGGCCATGCTCACCAAGACGGTGGTGCAAACCCATGCCCGCCATATCCTGCTGCGTACCGATGCCAAGCTCACGCAGTCTGCGGCCGTGGCCCGCCTGGCGGAGTACAAGAAACGCATCCAGGGTGGCAAGGCCAGCTTCCAGGAACTGGCACGCCAGTATTCGCAGGACGGCAGTGCAGCCCAGGGCGGTGATTTGGGCTGGGCCAATCCCGGCATGTTTGTGCCGGAATTTGAAGAACCCTTGAACCGTCTGACCGAGGGCCAGATCAGCGACCCGGTGGTTTCGCGCTTTGGGGTGCACCTGATCGAGATGATCGAGCGCCGCCGTGTGGACCTGAACCCGCGCGAAGTCCGCGAACTGGTGCGCAACCAGCTGCGCGCGACCCGGGCCGAGGAAGCGTATGCCACCTGGGTCCGCGACGTGCGCGCCCGCTCCTTTGTGGAACTGCGCGAGCCGCCCCAATGAAGCATATCGCCCGCAAGCGCTTCGGTCAGCATTTCCTGACGGACGGCGGCATCATTGACGCCATTGTGCGGGCGATAGACCCCCGGCCCGGACAGCGCATGGTGGAAATCGGGCCTGGCCTGGCGGCGCTGACGCAGCCGCTGGTGGAGCGCCTGGGGCATCTCACGGTGATCGAACTCGACCGCGACCTGGCCCAGCGCCTGCGCGGCCATGGGCAGTTGACGGTGATCGAATCAGACGTGCTGAAAGTGGATTTCGCCCAGCTCCAGTCTGCGTGGCCAGCTATGCATTCCATAGCGCAGGAAGCGCCCGCCGGCAAGCTGCGCGTGGTGGGCAACCTGCCCTACAACATTTCGACGCCCATCCTGTTTCACCTGCTGGGCTATGTCGATGCCATTGAAGACCAGCACTTCATGCTGCAAAAAGAGGTGATCGACCGCATGGTGGCGCAACCGGCCACGTCGGCGTTCGGCCGGCTCAGCGTGATGCTGCAGTGGCGCTACGCCATGGAAAATGTCTTGCTGGTACCGCCGGAGAGCTTTGATCCGCCCCCCCGGGTGGACAGCGCGGTGGTGCGCATGGTGCCATTGGCCCATCCGCCCCGGCTGGACGTCCAGCTGATGGAGGAACTGGTGCAGGTGGCGTTCAGCCAGCGCCGCAAGCTGCTGCGCCATACCCTGGGCCGCTGGCTGGAGGCGCGGGGCTTTGCCGGCACGTTTGACGTGCAGCGCCGGGCGGAAGAAGTGCCGGTCGCGGCCTATGTCGACCTGGTGCAGCAGCTCCAGCCGCTGCCCTGATCTGCCGGCCTGGAGCGGCCCGCTTCAGATCAGCTTGGAGTAGGTCGAGGTCGTCGGCTGGCCGAGGTAGCTGTCGAACACCATGCCGCTGGCACGCACAAACAGGCGTCCCTTGGGCGTGATGCGGATGGCGGCGGGGTCAATGGTGATCAGGCCCGCGTCCTCGTAGGGCTTGAGCCGCTCCAGCTCCGGCGCAAAGTAGGTGTTGAAGTCGATGCCGTACTGGCGGTTGACGGCGTCCACCTCCACGGGCGCGCTGCACATCAGGGTCATGATGATGTCGCGCCGCAGCACGTCATCCTGGCTCAGCTCAAACCCTTTTTCGATCGGAAACTCCCCCGCGTCCAGGTGCTGGTAGTAGGCGTTGACGGTGCGAACCGCCTGGCTGTACGAGTCGCCGACCTTGCTGATGGCGGAGACGCCAAAACCGATCAGGTCGCATTCGGCGCGTGTGGTGTAGCCCTGGAAATTGCGGTGCAGGCTCTTGTCCAGCCGGGCTTTGTTGAGCTCGTCATCGGGTTTGGAGAAATGGTCCAGCCCGATGTAGACGTAGCCGGCGTCCAGCAGGCGGCGCATGGACATCAGGAAAATCTGCAGGCGTGCCTCGGCCGAGGGCAGGTCGCTGGCCACGATCAGGCGCTGCGCCTTGAAGCGTTGCGGCAGGTGGGCATAGTTGTACAGCGCGATGCGGTCCGGGGACAGCGCAATGAGGCTGTCGAGCGTGCGGCCAAAGCTTTCCAGCGTCTGCTTGGGCAGGCCGTAGATCAGGTCGGCGTTGATGGACTGGAAGCCCGCGCGGCGGCTCTCCACGACGGCGGCCTCGACCATGGCCAGGGGCTGGATGCGGTTGACGGCCTGTTGCACGGCCGGGTCGAAGTCCTGCACGCCAAAGCTGTTGCGGTTTAAGCCCAGGGACGCCAGGTTGTCCAGCGTGTCGGGATGAACGGTGCGCGGGTCGATTTCGACGCCCAGTTCAGCATCGGGCGTGAACTCAAAATGCTTGCGCAACATGGCCATCAGCTGGCCCAGCTCGTCGGCATTGAAGAACGTGGGGGTGCCGCCGCCCAGGTGCAGTTGCACCGTCTTGCGGTCCTTGCCCAGGCGGGACGCCACCAGGGCCATTTCCTTGTCGAGGTAACGCAGGTACTCGGCGACCCGCGCATGGTCCTTGGTGATGATCTTGTTGCAGGCGCAGAAGTAGCACAGCGATTCGCAGAAGGGCAGGTGCACGTAGATCGACAGCGGTGGGTTGCTGCGCTGCCCCGCGCGCTGGTCCAGGTAGCCCCGGTAGGTCTGCTCGGTAAACGCCGTGTGGAAACGGTCGGCCGTGGGGTACGAGGTGTAGCGGGGGCCGAGTTTGTCGAACTTGCGGACCAGTTCTTCGGAGATTTCGATGTCGGTGGTGGGAGCGTTCATGGTCAATTCAGAGAGTAGTGTCGATTGTGCAGCGGGTTGGGCGGGCGCAGCCCTTAACCGTCCATCACCGCGGGCTGGCCTTGGTTGGTCCGCTCGGGCGCCGTGCGGGGCAGGCGCAGGATGAACGTGGCCCCCTGGCCGGGCAGGCTGTGGGCTTCGATCTGGCCGCCCAGCACACCGGTCACGATGTTGTGCACGATGTGCAGGCCCAGGCCGGAGCCGCCCTGGCCCAGGCGGGTGGTGAAAAACGGCTCAAAGACGTGGTGCAGATCCTGGCTCTGGATGCCGCGGCCGCTGTCGCTGACCTGCACCCTGATCCACTCGGCGTCCAGCGCCTGCGCGTGGAGCGTGATGGCGCCGGCCTCGCCGGGATCGAAGCCGTGCACGATGGCGTTGTTGATCAGGTTGGTGAGCACCTGCCCCAGGGGGCCGGGGTAGCTGTCCAGCGACAGACTGGCGTCGATGTCGGTGGTGATCACGCAGCCCGACGCCCGGATCGCCGGGTTGAGGGTGACCAGGATTTCCGATACCACCGCGCCGAGCGAAAAGCGCCGGCGCTGCGAGCTGGTCTGGTCGATGGCGACCTGTTTGAAGCTGGCCACCAGCGCGCCGGCCCGTGTGAGGTTGCGCACCAGAATGTCGGCCGCCAGCTGGGCATCGGCCACGAAATTCTGCAAGTCGGAGCGCTTCATCCCCGCATCCAGCAAGGGCGCGAACTGCTGGACCCGGTGCTCCAGGGAGCTGGCCACGGTCAGGCCGTTGCCGATCGGCGTGTTCAGCTCATGCGCCACGCCGGCGACCAGGGCGCCCAGGGCGCCCAGGGCGGCCAGTTTTTCGGACTGCACCAGCTGGTTCTGGGCCATGCCCAGTGTGGCCAGGGTGTGCGAGAGTTCCCGGTTGGAGTTCTGCAGTTCGGTGGTGCGCTGGGCCACCCGGGCTTCCAGCTGGGTGTTGAGTTCCAGGATTTCCTGTTGCGCGCGTCGGCGCTCCGTGATGTCGAAGTAGGTGAACAGAACCAGCGTGCGCTGATGCTCCACGAGCGTGCGGCTGGACATGGAAACCCAGCGCAAGGTGCCATCGGCCCGGCGCAGCTGCAGCTCGGTGTCGGTGGTGTTCTTTCCGGCGATGGCGTTGGCCAGCCAGTTGACGCGGTCTTGCGCCTGGACCCAGATGCCCAGCTCCAGCCCCGGCTTGCCCTGCGAGGTCTCGGGGTCAAACCCGAACAGGTTGAACCACGCCTGGTTCCAGTGGACGGTCGAGAAATTGTCGCTGTCGCTGGCGTAGCTCATCGGTATGGGCGACTGGTCGAACAGGCTGGAAAAGCGGGCTTCGCTCTCCTGCAGGGCCCGCGCCGCAGCACGGGCGTCGGTGACGTCGCGCAGCAGCGCGATCATGTATGGTTCTCCGCGGGATTCAAAAATGGCCGCATTGACCAGCGATTCGCGCGCCTGTCCGTAGCGATCGTTCGTGTGGATGCTGTAGCCGCTGACGGAGCCCGCGCTCAGGATGGCCTGCACCAGCGCATCGCGCTCTGCCGGGTCGTGCCAGACGCCCACTTCGGTAGCGGTCTTGCCAATCACTTGGTCGCGGCGCAGGCCGGTAATGCGCTCAAAAGCCGCGTTGACCTCCACATACTGGCCATCGCGCAGGCGGGAGATCGACATGAAATCCGGGGTCAGCTGGAAAGCGGCCTTGAACTGTTCGTGCACCGCGTTCTGATCGGTGACGTCGCGGGAGACCCAGACCACGTGGGAGGCCTTCTCTCCCGGCAGGGCCAGCAGTGTGGCGTTGAGCACGCAATCGCGGACGCTGCCGTCACGGCGGCGCGCCTGTACCAGGGCGTCGCGCACGGCGCCGGTGCGCTGCAGTTCTTCCACGATGTGGACACGCTGTTCGGGGTGGACCCACACGTGGAAATCGGCCATGCGGCGACCGATCACCTCCGAGGGGCTGTAGCCGCTGATGGTCTGGAAGCCCTGGTTGGCGTCCACGATCAGGCTGTCATGCAGGCGGGTGATGACAATCCAGTCCGGGCTGGTGTGGAACACGCGCGCAAACCAGTCCTCGCTGGCACCCCCCAGGGATGTCAGGAGCCAGCGCCGCAGCGCCGTCGGTAAGAGCTTAGCCAGTATGCCCATGCCAGCAAGGTGTCATTGAGGTGGGGGCATGATAGTGCAGCGCGCCGCAGAGCCGCCGTGGGGCTGGTCTGTGACGCGCTGTTGCGTAAAGGGCGGTGGCTTTACCGCCGTGGGTCAGGCGGCTGCCAGCCAGTATCCCGCGTTGAAAGGACTGCTCATGCGCAGTGCCAGCGGGGACACGTCCAGGAGTTTGTCGGTCGGCATCTTTTCGCCGGTTTCTGTCACCATCTCGACGCCGGCGGTGGTTTCGCTGGGAGCGGATGTGTTGTTGGCCTCGTTCGCCCGTTCTGCTTGGCTGGTGTGTGCAGAACGGGCTACAGAAAAGAATAGAAGCACCGGAACGGTATTTTCCGGTCCCCCCAGTAG
>JBAQKO010000390.1:0-2254 GCA_049301075.1 Rhodoferax sp. | reverse complement strand
ATACAGGAATATTTATGGGTCAAAAATTGAAAATTGCGGGCTGGGTGGGTGTGGGCGTTCTCGCCGGCGCGCTGACGACCGTGTCGCTGCAAACCGTGGCGCGCAATACGCTGGCGCCGCTGCCGCTGGAAGAGTTGCAGCAACTGGCCGCCGTTTTCGGCATGGTCAAGAGCGACTATGTGGAGCCGGTGGACGAGAAGAAACTGATCACCGAAGCCATTTCCGGCATGGTGTCCAGCCTGGACCCCCATTCCCAATACTTCGACAAGAAGTCGCTGAAGGAATTCAAGGAAGGCACGTCCGGAAAATTCGTGGGCGTGGGCATCGAAATCACGCAGGAAGATGGCCTGGTCAAGGTGGTATCGCCGATCGAAGGCTCCCCCGCGTTCCGCGCCGGCCTCAAGACCAATGACCTGATCACCCGCGTGGACGACACGGCCATCAAGGGCCTGACCCTCAACGACGCCGTCAAACGCATGCGGGGCGAACCCAACACCAAGGTCGTGCTCACGGTGTTCCGCAAGGACGAGAACCGGACCTTCACCGTCACCATCACCCGCGAAGAAATCAAGCAGCAATCGGTACGCGGCAAAGTGGTGGAGCCCGGCTACGCCTGGATCCGCGTCAGCCAGTTCCAGGAGCGCACGGTCGAGGACTTCGCCCGCAAGCTCGAAGAAATCTACAAGCAGGAGCCGCGCATCAAGGGCCTGGTGCTGGACCTGCGCAACGACCCCGGTGGCCTGCTGACCGCCGCGATCGCGGTGTCGTCCACCTTCCTGCCCGAAAACGTGACGGTGGTGTCTACCAACGGCCAGACCCCTGAAAGCAAGCAGGTTCTCCGTGCCACCTTGCGCGACTACCTGGGACGCGACGGCTCCGACCCCCTGAAAGGGCTGCCCGCCAGCCTGAAGAAGGTGCCCCTGGTGGTGCTGGTCAACGAAGGCTCCGCCTCGGCCAGCGAAATCGTGGCGGGTGCCCTGCAGGACCACAAGCGCGCCACCATCATGGGCGCCCAGACCTTTGGCAAGGGTTCGGTGCAGACGTTCCGCCCCCTGGGGCCTGACACCGGCCTGAAGATCACCACCTCGCGCTACTACACGCCCAGCGGTAAATCCATCCAGGCCAAAGGCATCGTGCCGGACGTGATGGTGGACGAAACCGAAGAGGGCAGCCCGTTTGCCGTCCTGCGCACCCGCGAAGCAGATCTGGGCAAGCACCTGGCCAGTGGCCAGGGCGAAGAAGTGAAGGACCCGGCCCTGGAAAAGGCCCGTGACGAAGCCCTCAAGCGCCTGGAAGAAGAATCGCGCAAGCCGGCCTCCGAGCGTCGCCCGCCCGAGTTCGGTTCCGACAAGGATTTCCAGCTGACCCAGGCCATCAACCAGCTCAAGGGCCGTGCGGTCCTGGTCAGCAAGACCCTGGTGGAGCGCAAGGAAGAACCCAAGGACAACTGACCGGCTCCATGGATGACACGCAGCTGCTGCGCTATTCGCGCCACATCCTGCTCGACGAGCTGGGGATCGAAGGACAGCAGCGCATCCTGCAGGCCCGCGCACTGATCATCGGCCTGGGCGGTCTGGGCTCCCCTGCCGCCCTGTACCTGGCCACAGCGGGTGTGGGACACCTGACCCTGGTCGACCACGACACGGTGGACCTGACCAACCTGCAGCGCCAGATCATCCACACCGAGGCCCGTGTTGGCCAACCCAAGGTGGAGTCGGCCCGCCAGGCGCTGCTGGCCATCAACCCCAGCCTGCACATCACCACCCTGGCCGCGCGCGCCGACGCCGGGCAACTGGCCACGCTGGTGGCCGGGGTCGACGTGGTGCTGGACTGCAGCGACAATTTCGCCACCCGCCAGGCGCTCAACGCCGCCTGCGTGCGTCACCGCGTACCGCTGGTCTCGGGCGCTGCCATCCGCTTTGACGGCCAGCTGGCCGTGTACGACCCCCGGCGGGACGACTCACCCTGCTACGCCTGCGTGTTCCCGCCCGACACCGCCCTGGAAGAAACCCGCTGCGCCACCATGGGCGTATTTGCACCGCTGGTGGGCATCATGGGCAGCATGCAGGCCGCCGAGGCGTTGAAGCTGCTCAGCGGAGCGGGCGAACCGGCCACCGGACGGCTGCTGATGCTCGACGGCCGCAGCATGGGCTGGACCGACATTCGCCTGCCGCGCAACCCGGACTGCCCGGTGTGCGGTCGCGCGCACCGCGCGGCGTGACCGCGGCCCAGCCGCCCATGCCATGACCCGACT
>JBAQKO010000389.1:0-1526 GCA_049301075.1 Rhodoferax sp. | reverse complement strand
ACACCCGCGGCCCCGGTCTGGCCGGTGCGCTCCTGGTGGGGGCTGGTGTTGCCTGCGCGCTGGGCGCGGCACTGGGCAAGCCGGTGCTGGGCGTGCACCACCTGGAGGGGCATTTGCTGTCGCCGTTCCTGAGTGCGGACCCGCCCGAGTTTCCGTTTGTGGCCCTGCTGGTGTCGGGTGGCCACACCCAGCTGATGCGGGTGGACGGCGTGGGGCGCTACGCGCTGCTGGGTGAAACGATTGATGACGCTGCGGGCGAGGCGTTTGACAAGTCCGCCAAACTCATGGGCCTGGGTTACCCCGGCGGGCCGGCGCTGGCCCGGATGGCCGAGCAGGGCGACCCGGCAGCCTTCAAGCTGCCACGGCCCCTGCTGCACAGCGGCAACCTGGACTTTTCGTTTGCCGGGCTGAAGACGGCCGTGCTGGTGCAGGCGCAGCGCATGGTGGCAGCGGCTGGCGTGGCGCACTTTGAGGCGCTGCCCGAGCAGGCTCGCCGCGATCTGGCGGCGTCCACGCAGGCGGCCATTGTGGAGGTGCTGCTGAAAAAATCGCTGACGGCGCTGCAGCAGACGGGCCTGCGCCGACTGGTGGTGGCCGGCGGCGTGGGGGCCAACCGCAACCTGCGCGAACAGCTCAATGCGGTCTGCGCCCAGCGTGGCATTCGGGTGCACTACCCCGAACTGCACCTGTGTACCGACAACGGCGCCATGATCGCCATGGCGGCGGCCATGCGGCTGCAAGACGGCCTGCAGAAGCCCAGCACGGCGTACGCCTTCGACGTCAAGCCGCGCTGGCCGCTGGACGCGCTGGGTTAGTGGATGGCCAGTTCGGTGGCGGTGTTCACCGGCACCTTCTTGGCCAGCTTGAGCGTCAGCACGCCGTTTTCCAGCTTGGCGGTGCTCAGTGCCGTGTCAATGTCCTGCGGCAGTTCGTAGGCGACGTTGTAGCGGCGGGGTGCGCCTTCCTTGCTGCTGATGCGCACGACGGCGCCTTCAATGCCAATGGCCAGCTGGTCCTTGGCGATGCCGGGTACGTCCAGTGTCAGGTTGAAAGCAGTTTCATCCTGCGTGTAGGCGCAGGTCTGACGGGTGCTTGAGCGCAGCGCATCGTCCATGAAACGCTCCAGCGTGCGACCGGCGCTGGCATAGGCCTGACGGCGAATCTGGGGCTGGGCGGTGGTGGCAAAAAACATGGCGTAACTCCTAGTACACTGCGCGGCACTCACCATGAGCGCCGCATGAACCTCAACTGCGCTCCATCCCTCTCATTTCAAGAGAAATTCCACATGTTTATTCTTTCGCGTTGGGTCTTGAAAACATGCGCGGTGGCGTTACTTACCGCGCCTGCGCTGTCCGCCAGTGCGGCGGCCCCGGCCCCGGCGGCCCCCATCAAGCTGGCCATGATTGAAGGTTTGAGCGGGCCCACCGCCAACGCCGGCGAGGCGGTGTACCGCAACCTGGTCTGGGCGGTGGAGCGGGTCAATGCGCGCGGCGGCGTCAAGCGCCCCGCGGTAGCGGGCGGCCACC
>JBAQKO010000388.1:0-5665 GCA_049301075.1 Rhodoferax sp. | reverse complement strand
CCCTCATCCTGTCGGCACAGGGCATTCCCGCCGACCTGGCGGTCAAAATGGCCATCGCGACCTCCATGGCCACCATCATGTTTACCTCAATCTCCAGCGTGCGCGCCCACCACCAGCGCGGCGCTGTGCGCTGGGACATCGTCAAGGGACTCGCCCCGGGCATCCTGCTGGGCGGCGCCATCGCCGGAGCCGGCGTCTTCGCGTTGCTCAAGGGCACCACGCTCGCCATCTTCTTTGCCCTGTTTGTCAGCTTTTCTGCCACCCAGATGTTCCTGGACCGCAAACCCAAGCCGGGGCGGCAGATGCCGGGTACCGCCGGCCAACTGGCAACGGGCGGCTTCATCGGTTTCCTGTCGGGCCTGGTGGGCGCGGGCGGCGGCTTCATCAGTGTGCCGTTCATGGTGGCGCACAACGTTGCCATCGTCAACGCCGTGGCCACCAGTGCGGCACTGGGTTTTCCGATTGCGCTGGCCAACACGGTGGGTTATGTGGTCAGTGGAACGTCCGTTGCCGGTCTGCCCGGCGGGGCGCTGGGCTACGTCTGGCTGCCCGGTCTGGCGGCCGTCGCCAGCTGCAGTGTGCTCACGGCACCGCTGGGCGCCAGGACGGCACACCGCTTGCCCGTGGCCCAGCTCAAGCGCGTGTTTGCCGTCCTGCTGTACAGCCTGGCCGCTTACATGCTTTGGAAAGGCCTGAACGGCTAGTCCGTGCCGTCCAGCGCCAAGGAGCCATCCAGCAGCGCCTCAAACTCCGGCGCCGGCAAGCCGGGTGTGCACAAAAAACCCTGGTAGGAATCACACCGCAGCCCCTGCAAATAGTCGTGCTGCGCGGCGGTTTCCACGCCTTCGGCCACTACCTTGAGCTCGAGGGCGCGCGCCATGGCCACGATGGCTTCCACGATGGCGCGGTCACTTTCATCCTGCGGCAAGCCCATGACAAAGGTGCGGTCGATCTTGAGCTTGGAAATCGGGAAGCGCTTGAGGTAGGCCAGGCTGGAATAGCCGGTGCCGAAGTCATCAATGGCCAGGCTCACGCCCAGCGCTGCCAGGGCATGCAGGCGCGCCAGTGCTTCATTAGCGTCCTTGAGCAGAATCGACTCCGTGAGTTCCAATTCCAGCAGGGACGGGTCCAGGCTGGCGCTGCGAATGGCCTGGTCCACACCGGCCACAAAATCGGTCTGCTGGAACTGCAGGGCCGACACGTTGACCGAAACCACCACCGGTTGCCCGGCCTGCTGCCAGCGGGCCGCCTGGCGCACCGCCTCGCCCAAGACCCAACTGCCCAGGGGAATGATGAAACCCGACTCTTCCGCCAGCGGAATGAAAACGCTGGGGGGTACCTGGCCCAGTTCCGCATCGTTCCAGCGCAACAGCGCTTCGGCCCCCAGCAGGCGTCCGTCGGACAAGGCCATCTGGGGCTGGTAGTGCAGCTGGAAGCGCCCCTGCTCCAGGCCCAGGCGCATGGCGTGGTCCATCTTCATGCGCGAGAACAGATCCACGTTCATCTGGGGCTGGTAGAAGCGAAAATTGCCGCGCCCGCGATCCTTCACGCGGTACATGGCGGTGTCGGCGCACTGAATCAGTTCATCCGGTGTGCTGCCGTCTTCGGGTCCCATCGCGATGCCAATGCTGCACCCCAGCGAGAAGGTCATGGTCTCGATCTGGAACGGCTGGGCCAGCGCCTGCAGAATGCGCCGGGCCACCACTTCGGCACCCAGCGCATCGGCGTCCGGCAGGAACCCGACGAACTCGTCACCGCCCAGGCGGCACAGCGTATCCACCTCCCGCAGGCTGGATTTGATGCGTTCGGCCACGTCCATCAGCACCCGGTCGCCGAAGGCGTGCCCCAGCGAGTCGTTGATGTGCTTGAAACGGTCCAGGTCAATGAAGAGCACGGCAAACGTACCGCCGTTGCGCAACGCCATGCGCAGGGCGCAACCCATCTGCTGCCCCAGCATCAGCCGGTTGGGCAAGCCGGTGAGCGCGTCGGTGTAGGCCAGGGTTTCGATACGCTTTTGCGCCTCCATGCGCTCAGTGAGGTCCTTGAAAAACGCCACTGTGTGCTGCACTTCGCCATGCTCATCGCGCAGCGCCACCCACGACAGCTCCACGGCACAGGGCCGACCCCTCACCATGCGCCAGACATCTCCCGACCACTGGCCGTTGACGGCCAGCCCCAGTTCCACCTGGTTGAAGAAGTCGGGTTGCTGCGGGTCATGGAACAGCGTGCGAGCCGAGCTGCCCACCAGCTGCGCCTGCGAGCAGCCCGTCAGTCGTTCGCAGTGCGGGTTGACCTGCACGACCTCCAATGCCGCGTTGGTGATGAACACGGCATCCGGGCTGAAATCAAACACCTTGGCCGCTAGCCGCAGGCGCGTCTGCGCCTCCACGTGCAGGGTGATGTCGCGAAACGAATACACCCGCCCCAGGGCACGGCCCCGGCCGTATTGCGGCAGGGTGACACGCTCCAGCACGCGACCGGACCGCAGTTGCAGGACATCGGTGGCCTCCAGCAGCAATTCTCCGGTGATCTGGTGCAGCCGCGCCTGGTACGCCACAGGGTCCTGCACGCACGCCAGCAGGTGCGCGTGCAGCAGCCGGTGGTCACCGGACTCCAGAACGGCAGGCGGCACGTCCCACAGCTGCGTGAAGTGGCGGTTGTAGTTGCGCACGGCACCCGTCAGGTCTGTCACCAGAATGCCGTCGCCCGTGGACTCCAGTGTGGCCCGCAACTCCGCCAGACGGGATTCCAGCTCGTTTTCGACCCGCTGCTGGGGCCGCAAGTCCCGCAGCCCCACCAGGAACACCGGTTCCTGCGGATTCAGCCACACACGGCTCACCCGTCGCTCCACCGGAACGGAGACGCCATCCGCGCACCGCAGCAGGGTTTGGGACTGGATGAAATCCGTCAGGCCGGCCGCCACGTCTTCCCAGAAATACAAATCCTCCGGGGTGGCGGTGAGTTCGATGGCGGGCTTGCCCACCAGATCGCTGCTGGCCATGCCCACCAGCGTGGACGCCACCTGATTGACTGCCAGGATACGCAGGCTTTGGGGGTCAACTACCCAAACGGCCTCCAGCATGCCGTCGAGCAGATTGACCCACCCTGGTGCGGTCATGGGTGGGTATCCCGCATGTGCGAGTCCACTGAGCGTTCAAAAAAGTAGGAGATGCGTTGCCGCGGCGCAAGGTACTCCAGCGCCGCATGGGGCAGGCTGGTGGGTTTGACGCTGCGGCGGATGCTGACATGGGGAACGCTTTCCATGTCCAGGATCAACGCCTCGTGGCTGGGCACGTTTGGCTCATGCACGATGACGCGGGGCTTGAGCGGACGCGCCGAGTTGACCGATACCACCAGGGCATACCGGTCATCCAGCAGTTGCACCACCGACCCCGGGGGATACACCCCCATCATGCGAATGAAGGCACTCAGGGTGGCCGCGTCGTAGCGGGTCTTGAGTTGCGCAAAGATCAGCGCCAGCGCCTCATGCGGCGTCATGGCCACGCTGGGGCGGCTGGGATTGCACAGGTTGTCGTAGCGGTTCACCAGCGCCAGGATGCGGGCTCCGGCCGTCATGCCCGCGCCTGCGATCTGGCAGGGAAAGCCGCTGCCATCCACCAGTTCGTGGTGCTGCGCCATGGCCAGCAGGACACCGCGGGACAGGTCCATGGTTTCACCCATCTGAACACCCAGCTCCACGTGCTCCTGGTAGCGCTGGTAATCGGCTGCGGCCGGCGACTCCCCCAGCCAGCGCACGTGTTCGGGCAGATGCACCTTGCCGATGTCGTGCAGAAAGGCCGCCATGCCCAGATCGACCAGGTCGCTCTGGTGCATGCCCATGGCCCGCCCCAACAGGAGCGACAGGACGGTGACATTGACCGAGTGCATGGACGATTTTTCGCCTGCGGCCTCGCTCAGCAGGCGGATTGCGGAGTCGCCATCGGCCAGCATCTCCTGCACAAAACCGCGCACCATGGCCTGGCACTGGTTGGCCGCCATCTTGGGGTAGGCCTGAACCTGCTTGAGGGTGTTGCGGTACTGGTGCATGGCCTCGCCGAAGCGGCGCTCACACACGGCCAGACTGCGCTGCTGCGCGCGCAATTGCTGGGCGCGCTGCTCACGGGCATCGAGCTCCCGCTGCCGGGCGGCCAACGCCGCCTCCACATCCGCGGCGTCCTGCGGCGACTGGGTGTTTACGGGAATGAGCGAATCGGGATCGCTTTTGCCCATGTAGTGCCGCACCTGCCCGAGGCCCAGACTGGCAATGATGGCGATTTGCCGCTCGGATGTGATGCGGAAACTGCCGGTGGGAAAGGGGTGGGCCATCCACCCCACTCCCAGGTCCACGAACATGCCCACTCGCAGCTGAGCCACGTCAATCAACTCGAACGCTTCACTCTTCATACACCGTTTACCAACGAACCCAGCCACCAGACCGCTCTGCGGCAGCCTTTTTATTCAAACCCATCCATTGCGCACTAGATAGCATACCCGGGCGCAATCGACCGGCACTGCACCTGTGCGACAAGCCGTTGCACGTCCTCCACGGCGCACAAGCCGGTCCCGGAACTCATCAGCGCGGCACTGGCGCAGGCCACGCCGTAGCGAAACGCCTGCACCACAGCCTGCCCGTCCGCCAGCGCCCAGACCATGCCGGCCACAAAACTGTCGCCCGCGCCCACGGCGCTGACCACAGTCACGGCCAAAGGAGGGGCAAAAACACATTCGGTGGCCGTGGCGAGCAAAGCCCCCTGCTCGCCCAGCGACACCACCACCACCTCAGCACGACCCGCCTGGATCCAGCCCTGCGCCGCGTGCTGCAACGCGCCCATGGTGTCCAGGGCACTTCCGGTGAGGTCACGGATTTCCCGCAGACTGGGCTTGACCAGAAAGACGCCCTGCTCCAGCGCCTTCGCCAGCGCGGGGCCTGAGGTATCCACCACCAGTTTGGCGCCCGCCGAGCGGGCCCACTGGCCCAGCCGGGCGTAAAAATCGTCCGGCACGCCGGGTGGCAGACTGCCGCTCCCCACCACCAGGCGGGGGACGGGCCGCTGGGCGGCCACGCGCTCCAGACACGCCTGCCATTCAGTAGCCGAGAGGGTAGGCCCCGGCAACACAAACCGGTATTCCTGCGCGCTGCTGCTTTCGGCCACCGTGAAACTCTCGCGGGTGTGACCGGCGATGGGGACCGGCACGCCGGGAACCCCTTCCTCGCCCAGCAGCGCCGCCAGCATTTGCCCGGTGGAGCCCCCCATGGTGTACAGCGCCGACACCCGGGCGCCCAAGCGGTGCAGCACACGGGCCACGTTCACGCCGCCACCGCCGGGGTGGCGCTGCACCTGCTGACAACGCAACTTGTGGGCAGGGCGCACCTGCGCGGTGCTGGCCGACACATCGAGAGCGGGATTGATGGTGACCGTCAGGATTTCAGCCATGGAGCAACGCGACGCCAACCTCTTCCATCAGCCCATGTGCAGGCCGCCGTTGACCGAGAAATCCGCACCGGTGGAGTAGCCACCGTCGTTGGACGCCAGCCAGGCAATGATGGAGGCGATTTCGCTGGGCTCACCCAGCCGCTTGACGGGCACGGTGGCCACAATTTTGGCCAGCACATCTTCACGGATGGCCTTGACCATGTCGGTGCCGATGTAGCCCGGGCTCACGG
>JBAQKO010000387.1:0-17458 GCA_049301075.1 Rhodoferax sp. | reverse complement strand
GCAAGCAGATGCGGTTTCTGGCCAGCCGGGGCTTTGGCGGTGACGCCATCCGCCGGGTAGTGGCCGGGGCGGATGACGACGACGCGTTTACAGATCCAGCATCAGCTTGAGGTTTTGCACCGCCGCGCCGGATGCGCCCTTGCCCAGGTTGTCCAGCCGTGCCACCAGCACGGCATGGGCAAAGCCATCGGCGCGGGCGTCGTTGGCAAACACGCGCAATTCCATTTTGTTGGTATCGGCCAGTGCCACGGCGTCGAGTTTCTGGTCGGCCGTTGCCGGCTCCACCGTCACCCACTCGCTGCCGGCGTAGTGTTTTTGTAGCGCAGCCTGCAGGTCCTGCGCGGTGGGTGCGCCAGGCAGGGTATCCAGGTGCAGGGGAAGTTGCACCAGCATGCCCTGTTTGAAATTGCCGACCGAGGGCACGAACAGGGGGCGGCGGCGCAGGCCGGTGTAGCGCATGATTTCCGGAATGTGCTTGTGCTTGAGGCCCAGCGCGTACAGCTCCATGGCGGGCGCCGTGCCGGCTTCGTACGCCTCGATCATGCTGCGTCCGCCACCGGAATAGCCGCTGATGGAAGGCAGGCACACCGGAAAATCGGCGGGCAACAGCCCGGCATCGACCAGCGGACGGATCAGCGCAATGGCGCCGGTGGCATAGCAGCCGGGGTTGGCCACGCGACGTGCCTGGGCCACGGCGGCACGCTGTTCCGCCGCCAGCTCCGGGAAGCCGTAAACCCAGCCGGGTGCGGTGCGGTGGGCGGTGGAGGCGTCGATGATGCGCGGTCCGGGGCGGCCGGTTTCCCGCTCAATGGCGTCCACCATGGCAACGGATTCGATGGCGGCATCGTCGTGCAGGCACAGGATCACGAGATCGGCCTGGGCCATCAGTGCCTGCTTGGCGCGGGCGTCCTTGCGCAGCGCCGGGTCGATGCTGAGCAGCGTGATGCCAGGCATGGCTTGCAGGCGTTCGCGGATTTGCAGGCCGGTGGTGCCGGCTTCGCCGTCGATAAAAATCTTTTTCATGGGACTGGGCGCTTCTAGCGGTCGTGGGCAGGAGGATGGAACCGGTCAATTTACCGTTGTAAGTTAGTTACAAGTTTGACGCGTTGCAACATGATACATTTCGAAATTGATGTGTCCAGTGCCATGGGCCGCGCAAATACGTGTGGTCGCATGGCGAATCCTTCCCAGCTCCACGAGAGACGTCATGAAAATTCACGAATACCAAGGCAAGGAAATCTTGCGCCAATTCGGTGTGCCGGTGCCCCGCGGCATCCCCGCCTTTACTGTACAAGAGGCTGTTGAAGCCGCACAAAAGCTGGGCGGCCCAGTCTGGGTGGTCAAAGCCCAGATTCACGCCGGCGGTCGCGGCAAGGGTGGCGGCGTCAAGGTGGCCAAGTCCATTGATGACGTGAAGCGTCTGGCCGGAGAGATTCTGGGCATGCAGCTCAAGACCCACCAGACCGGACCCGAAGGCCAGAAGGTGCGTCGCCTCTACATTGAAGATGGCGCCGACATCAAGAACGAACTGTATGTATCGCTGGTGACCGACCGCGCCACTCAGAAGGTGGCCCTGATCGCTTCGAGCGAAGGCGGCATGGACATCGAGGAAGTGGCCCACTCCACGCCCGAGAAGATCGTCACCGAGATGATTGATCCCCTGACTGGCATCACCGCTGAGCAGAGCAAGAAAGTTGCCGCAGCCATCGGTCTGACGGGCGCTTCCGTTGACCAGGCCGTAGACATCTTCTCCAAGATCTACAAGTGCTACATGGACACGGATGCGTCGCTGGTCGAAATCAACCCGCTGAACTGCGACTCCAAGGGCAACCTGATGGCCCTGGACGCCAAGTTCAACTTTGACGCCAACGCCCTGTTCCGCCATCCCGAAATCGTGGCCTACCGCGATCTGGACGAAGAAGATCCGGCCGAAGTGGAAGCCTCCAAGTTCGACCTGGCCTACATCAGCCTGGACGGCAACATCGGCTGCCTGGTCAACGGTGCCGGTCTGGCCATGGCCACCATGGACACCATCAAGCTGTTTGGCGGCGAGCCGGCCAACTTCCTGGACGTGGGCGGCGGTGCCACCCCCGAGAAGGTGACCGAAGCCTTCAAGATCATGCTCAAGAACCCCAAGGTCGAGGGCATTCTGGTCAACATCTTCGGCGGCATCATGAAGTGCGACACCATCGCCACCGGCGTGATTACTGCCTGCAAGGCCGTGAACCTGTCCGTACCGCTGGTCGTGCGCATGAAGGGCACGAACGAAGAGCTGGGCAAGAAGATGCTGGCCGAGTCCGGCCTGCCCATCATTGCCGCAGACACCATGGCCGAAGCTGCGACCAAGATCGTTGCTGCCGTCAAGTAAGAAGCCCGGAGAAGAACCATGTCGATCTATATCAACAAAGACACCAAAGTCATCACCCAGGGCATTACCGGCAAGACCGGTCAATTCCATACCGAGAAGTGCCAGGAATACGCGAACGGCAAGAATTGCTTTGTCGCCGGCGTGAACCCCAAGAAGGCGGGCGAGTCCATCTTCAATATCCCGATCTACGCATCGGTCAAGGAAGCCGCGTCGCAAACCGGCGCTACCGTGTCCGTGATCTACGTGCCGCCAGCCGGTGCTGCTGCGGCGATCTGGGAAGCCGTGGAAGCCGATCTGGATTTGGCGATCTGCATTACCGAAGGCATCCCCGTCCGGGACATGCTGGAAGTGCGTAACCGTATGAAGGCCAAGGAAGCCGCTGGCGGCAAGAAAACCCTGCTGCTGGGCCCCAACTGCCCTGGCCTGATCACGCCCGACGAAATCAAGATTGGCATCATGCCCGGTCACATCCACCGCAAGGGCCGCATCGGCGTGGTGTCCCGCTCCGGTACGCTGACCTACGAAGCCGTGGCCATGCTGACCGAAGTGGGTCTGGGCCAGTCGACTGCCGTCGGTATCGGTGGCGATCCGATCAACGGTCTCAAGCACATCGACGTCATGAAGGCCTTCAACGACGATCCCGATACCGACGCGGTCATCATGATCGGTGAAATCGGCGGACCGGACGAAGCCGAAGCCGCCCGCTGGTGCAAGCTCAACATGAAGAAGCCTATCGTGGGCTTCATCGCTGGCGTGACCGCGCCTCCCGGAAAGCGCATGGGCCACGCCGGTGCCTTGATTTCTGGCGGTGCCGATACGGCCGACGCCAAGCTGGCCGTGATGGAAGAGTGTGGTTTCACGATCACACGCAACCCGTCCGAACTGGGCAAGCTGCTCAAGTCCCTGCTGTAAGGCGTAGCCCTTCCTCCGGGTGGCCGTTTGGGGCACCCGCATCCAAAAACCGGATTTCCTGAGGGACAATCCGGTTTTTGCTTTTGCGCGGGGCCATCCCCAGGCATCGCGACCCTTTGAAAGACCCGCATGGAAGAATTTCTCACGGCCCACTTCTGGGTGGCGGTCGGCCAGATCATCATGATCGACATCCTGCTGGGGGGCGACAACGCCGTGGTGATCGCCCTGGCGTGCCGGCAGCTGCCGGCGCATTTGCGCACCAAAGGGATTCTGTGGGGCACGGCCGGCGCCATCGTTCTGCGCGTCATCCTCATTGCGTTTGCGCTGACCTTGCTGCAGGTGCCTTTCCTGAAGCTGGTGGGCGCAGCCCTGCTGCTGTGGATCGGGGTCAAGCTGCTGGCGCCACAGGACGAAGAGGGGCATGCCCATATCCGGGGCAGTGACCAGTTGTGGGCCGCGGTCAAGACAGTCATCGTTGCGGACCTGGTCATGAGCATTGATAACGTCATTGCGATTGCCGGTGCCGCCACCGGAACGGGTGGCCAGCACCAGTTGCCGCTGGTTGTGTTTGGCCTTCTGGTCAGCATCCCTATCATCATCTGGGGCAGCCAGCTGGTCCTCAAGTTGATGGATCGCTTCCCGGTGATCATCACGTTGGGCGGCATGCTGCTGGGTTGGATTGCGGGGACCATGGCGCACAGCGATCCGGCGGTACGGGATTGGCTGCCGCAGACGTCCGCGTGGAATTACGGCTTGGGTGCGGCGGGTGCGCTGGTGGTGTTGGCCGTGGGGTGGTTGATGCGCCAACGCACACCGCCTGCGGAGTAAAAACCGCCAGTTGTGCGAACAAGTGCCTGGTGGGGCGTCGTTACATCTGCTAACGTGCCCGTGGAGCCCGGCCGATTGGTATCGGGTATGGTTGCAGGTGAACGCTGCCACTAGCATGCAGCCGCACAAAGGGACGGGGTTGTTCGGTGGCGAAATCTTTTGTATCTGAATCGGGCGCCTTCTGGCGAACCGGTGGGTTCGCCGGCCTGGTCATGGTGGTGCTGGTCATCGGGCTGCACCTGGCAAGCGACTCCATCGGCGCGCTGGAGCGCCGCTATTACGACTTTGCCAGCAGCCGGACAGCGCGCCAGCCGTCGGAACGCATTGCCGTGATCGCCGTGGATGAGCCGAGCATTGCCAAACTGGGCCGCTGGCCCTGGTCTGGCGATATCCATGCCCGCCTGATTGACCAGTTGGCGGCGGCCAGGGTCAACACGCTGGTGTACGCCGTGCCCTTTCTTGAGCCCCACGTTGACCCCGGTCTGGTTTATATCCGCAAGATGCAAGCGGCACTGGAGACCTCGCCCGATGCAGCGGCAACCCATCCGCAGTGGGGGCAGATGCTGGCAGAGGCCGAACGGGCGCTGGACACCGATGCGGTGCTGGCTGCCAGTATTAAAAACGCCGGTAACGTCTTGCTGCCGATGGTGTTTACGCCAGGTGCCGCGCAGGGCGAGGCCGCCAATGCCCTGCCACCCTATGCCCTGAAAAGTGCCATTGACGACCCCGCCGGGTTTGCCCTGCCGGCGCTGCGCGGACAGCCTCCTGTGGAGTCCTTGGGTCGCGTGGCGGCTGGCATCGGGCATTGGGAACGGCTGCCGGACGCCGAGGAGGCGCCACACCGGGAGCCTTTGCTGCTCCACTCCGGCGGAAAAGCCGTGCCGTCCCTGGCTTTGCTGGCGGCGGTCCACAGCCTGGGCCTGCGCGGCGCCGATGTCCGCCCGCTTGGGGGCGACGCGGTACAGCTGGGGCCGTTGCGCATTCCCACCGACAGCGCGGCGCGCATGCTGCTCCAGCTCTATCCGGAACGCGCTGGCAAGTCGGTTTTCGCGCCGGATGCGTTTTATGACGTGCTAAGCGGAAAGATTCCCGCATCCCGCTATGCGGACAAGATCGTCATCATTGGTATGACGGCTGAGAGTGCAGGCGGGCCATTTCTGGCGCTGGGCAACGGGGCCCTGTCACCGGTTGAGCGAATAGCCCGCGCGACCTCCAGCATTCTTAGCGGGCAAGTCATCGCCCAGCCGCGCTGGGGGGACTGGGTGACCTGGGTGGCGTGTTTGCTGGCGGCGGTGTACGTGGTTGCGGTGGTGCCCCGGCTGGCGATGCGCGTGGTGGTTGTCGCCACGCCGGTACTTTTCACGGCATTGCTGGTGCTGGAATGGGGAGGGTTGGCGGTGACGGCCACCTGGATTCCGTTGGTGTTGGCGGCCACGGTGCTGGTGCTGGGGTCTTTGGCGGTCGTGGCCCAGCGGTTGCTGATGGCCGGTACACCTGCGGGCCATACCGATGCCGGGCCGGCCGAGTCCCACCACATGATGGGTCTGGCTTTGCAGGGGCAGGGGCAACTGGATATGGCGTTTGACCGCTTCCGCCGCGTGCCACTGACGGACGCCATCATGGGCGACCTGTACAACCTGGCGGCGGACTTTGAACGCAAGCACCAGTTTGGCAAGGCGCAAGCCGTCTACGCGCACATGGCGGCTTTTGATGACCGATACAAAGACATCCAGGCCAAACGGGACACCGCCGAAAGTCCTGTGGAGGCGGTAGTGGACAAGCCCATGCTGGGGCGTTACCAGATCGAGAAGGAACTGGGCCAAGGCGCCATGGGTGTGGTGTACCGGGGCCGGGACCCGAAGATTGGACGGGTGGTGGCGATCAAGACCCTAGCGCTGAGCGCGGAGTTTGGGGGCGACGATCTGGTGGATGCCCGTGCCCGCTTTTTCCGGGAAGCCGAAACGGCGGGGCGGTTGCAGCATCCGAACATCGTGACCATTTTTGATGCCGGGGAGGAGCATGGTCTCGCCTACATTGCCATGGAATTTCTGAAGGGGCGGGACCTCGCGGTGTACTGCAGGGCGGACCAGTTGCTGCCGGTCCCGGTGGTGCTGGGTATCGTGGCCCGTGTGGCCGACGCATTGGCCTATGCCCACTTGCACAACGTGGTGCACCGTGACATCAAGCCGGCCAACATCATGTATGAGCCGGAGAGTGACACGGTCAAGGTGACCGATTTTGGCATTGCGCGCATGACCGATTCCAGCAAGACCCGGACCGGGCTGGTGCTGGGGACCCCCAGCTACATGTCGCCCGAACAGTTGGCCGGGAAAAAAGTGGATGGGCGTTCCGACCTGTACTCGCTGGGTGTGATGCTGTTCCAGTTGCTGACGGGCGTGCTGCCGTTTCGGGGTGACTCGATGGGAAGCCTGATGTATGCCATTGCCAACGACGAGGCTCCGGATGTGCGGCTGCTGCGGCCGGAACTGCCGCCTGCGTTGGCTGATGTTGTGGCCCGGGCGCTCAGTAAACGGCCGGAAATGCGCTATGCGACAGGCCTCCAGTTTGCTGCGGATGTGCGCCGCGTGATGGAGCACGTGCCGGGCGGCAAGATGCCGCTGGCGGCGGCGCAGGCGGTCGCCACAGACGCTGTCCCAGACAAGGCAGCGGTCTTTGCGGCGACGATCCCGTCAACCCAGGTCGTATTTGAGAAAACGGTCATTCAACCTGTCGCCGGGTCAGCCTCCGCCTCTGGCGGAGATGCAGCGACGACAGGGCACTAAACTTTCATGATGTATCAATTTTGCGCAAAAACAGACGCCGGTCGCATCCGGGATAACAACGAGGATTCGGTGGCGTTTGACGACGCCACGCATCTGGCCGTGCTGGCGGACGGCATGGGGGGCTACAACGCGGGCGAAATCGCCAGCGGCATGGCCACGGTGTTCATCAAAACCGAACTGGGTCGGTGGCTGTCGGAGGCCGGGCGGGATGCGCGGTCCCGGGAGGTGCGACGGGCCATGGAAATCTGCGTTGACAATGCCAATCTGGCCATCTTCAACGCGGCCAGTTCCAACGCCCACTACGCCGGGATGGGCACCACCCTGGTGGTGGGGGTTTTCCGGGAAGATACCTTGCTGGTCGGGCATATTGGCGATTCGCGCTGTTACCGTCTGCGGGGCGGTGAGCTGGTGCAACTGACCCGAGACCACTCCCTGTTGCAGGAGCAAATTGATGCCGGCCTGATCAGTCCCGAGCAGGCGATGACGTCGTCCATCCGGAATCTGGTGACGCGTGCGCTGGGTGTGGATGACGCGGTGCTGCTGGATATCCACGAGCACCCGGTGGAGGCCGGGGACATCTACCTGATGTGCTCAGACGGCCTCTCCGACATGGTGGAGGACGCTGCAATCGCTAGAATCGTTGCAGCGCCTGCAGAGCTGGAACACAAGGCCAGCCAGCTGGTGGACGCGGCCAATGAAAATGGTGGACGCGACAATATTTCCGTACTGATGGTTGAAGTGGGTGAGTCGGCGGAAAAGCGGGGTTTAATCGCAAGATTGCTTGGAAAGTAGGACGCGGATGCGTTTTCCAGAAACACATTACAGGAAAAGGAGTCGATCATGCCGAAAATGATCGTTTCGATCGATGAGGTCGTGATCAAGGAAGTCCAGCTCACCAAGGACCGTACCACCTTGGGGCGCAGGCCGTACAACGATATCGTGATTGACAATCTGGCCGTGAGTGGGGAGCACGCGGTGCTCCAGATGAGCGGTGACGAGGTGTTTCTGGAAGACCTCAATAGCACCAACGGCACGTACGTGAACGGCAAGGCGATCAAGAAACAGCAGCTGCACAACGGCGATGGTATTGAGATCGGGAAGTACAAGATCAAGTTTGTGGGCGATGGCGCGGCCGACAACTTTGACAAGACCATGGTGTTCAAGCCGCAACCGGCCGCGGCGGCCACTCCTTCGGGGTTCCCCACGGTGGCCGGGGATTCCACGGGCCTGGGGGCCTTCCAGGCGGCTATCAAAGTGCTGTCGGGTGCAGCGTCTGGCCGGGAGGTTCCACTGACCAAGGTGGTGACCACCATTGGCAAGCCAGGCGTGGCGGTGGCGGCCATCACGCGCCGCCACCACGGTTATGTGGTGCACCATGTGGAGGGTGCCGGAAACCCCACGCTCAACGGTTCTCCGATCCGGTCGGAACCGGTCGCCCTGAAAAACGGCGACCTGATCGAGTTGGCGGGTACACAAATGCAATTTGTGCAACACTGACCCCATATGAATGCCGTCACCGCTGCCGGATCTGCGGAGAAATCTGCGGAGCAGGCGTTCTTCGAGTCGCAGAAACTGCCGTCCCAAAAGCGGGGCGTGACGTTCGAAGCGCTGTTTTATCGCCAGCTGCACCAGGTCACAGCCCGCATCCATGCGACTGAAAATCTGGAGCAGATCATGCTCGAGGCCAGCCAGGATATCTGCAAGCTCCTCAACGCCGACCGTTTGACCTTGTACGCCGTAACGGAAGACCAGACGGCGATCATCTCCAAGATCAAGACCGGGTTGAACAGCAGCCGTGACCTCAAGCTGCCGATTTCTCCGCAAAGCATTGCCGGTTATGCCGCCTTCAGCAAGAAACCGCTGAACCTGGCGGACGTGTATGACGATGAGGCGCTCAAGCGCATCCACCCGGCCTTGACCTTTTTGAAGGAAGTGGACAAGCGCTCCGGTTATCGGACTCGCCAAATGCTGGTGGCACCCATTCTGGAAGGCGACACCTTGCACGGGGTGCTGCAGGTGATCAACAACAAGAGCGACGAGCCCTTTGGCGAGCTGGAAGTTGACGGGGTCAATGAACTCTGTAAGACCCTGGCGACTGCCATCCGCCAGCGTGTCAAGGAAGCGAGTACCACACCGCGTAAAAAGGCGACCAAGTACGACGCGCTGGTTGCCGACGGGTTGTTGACGGAAGACGAGCTGAACCAGTGTGTGCAGGATGCGCGCAATGACGGGCAGTCGGTTGAGCATTTGCTCATGGCCCAGTACAAGATCAAGCCGGCACAAATCGGCCCTTCGTTGTCGAAGTTTTTTGGTGTGCCCTACGAGGCGTTCAATCCCGGGCGTATTCGTTCCGAAATGCTGCACGGTGCGCTCAAGCGTGAGTTCATCGGGGAGCAAGGCTGGATTCCGCTGGAGGAGTCGCCTGAGGGCCTGGTCATCATGTGCATGGACCCTGAGGCCGTGCGCGGCTCGCGGGTGGTGCCGCAGGTGTTCCCCCGCATTACCAAGTTTGCCTACCGGGTTACCACGCAAACCGAGTTTCAGGAAACACTGGCGCAGTTGTTTGGCACTGCTGCCGATACCAGCACCATTGACCAGTTGCTGGCCGACATGGATGGGGGCCCCATCGACGATGGTTCCAATGACGACTCACTGGAGTCGGCTGCCGCCGACAACGAACTGGTGAAATTCGTCAACAAGGTCATCATCGATGCCTACAACCAGAAGGTGTCGGACATCCATATCGAGCCGATGCCGGGCAAGTTCAAGACCGGCATCCGGTTTCGCATTGACGGCAGTCTGGTGCCCTACGTGGAAGTGCCAGCGCATTTTCGCCAGGCCATGGTCACGCGTCTGAAGATCATGTGCGATCTGGATATTTCAGAACGCCGCAAGCCGCAGGACGGCAAGATCAAGTTCAAGAAATACGGCCCGCTGGACATTGAGCTGCGGGTAGCCACCATTCCGTCCGCTGGCGGTGTGGAAGATGTGGTCATGCGGATCTTGGCCGCAGGGGAACCCATTCCGCTGGAAAAGTTGGGTCTGACGCCGCACAACAAGGACCGGGTCGTCAAGACCATCGAGAAGCCCTATGGTTTGTTTTATGTCTGCGGTCCCACTGGTTCCGGCAAGACCACGACGCTGCACTCGATTCTCAAGCACCTGAATACGCCGGACACCAAGATCTGGACTGCCGAAGACCCGGTGGAAATTACCCAGAAAGGTTTGCGCCAGGTGCAGATCAACCGCAAGGCGGGCATCGACTTTGCGCTGGTCATGCGGGCGTTTTTGCGGGCCGATCCCGACATCATCATGGTGGGCGAGTCACGCGACAAGGAAACGGTGGCCATGGGCGTTGAGGCCTCCCTGACGGGTCACCTGGTGTTTTCCACCTTGCACACCAACTCCGCGCCCGAGTCCATCACCCGTTTGCTGGACATGGGCATGGACCCCTTCAACTTCGCCGACGCACTGCTGGGTATTCTGGCGCAGCGGCTGGCCAAAAAGCTGTGTGACTGCAAGGAGGCATATGTGCCCGACGCCGAAGAGCTTCGCCTGTTTGTTGCCGAATACGCCGAGGAACTGCGCCACTCCGCCGCCTGGAAAGCCGATTACGCAGGTGAGACCAAAAAACTCGTAGAGAGTTGGCGCACGCTGTATGGGCAAGACGGACAACTGAAGTTTTACCGCCATGTGGGCTGCGACAAATGTAACCAGACCGGCTACAAGGGCCGCATTGGTTTGCATGAGCTGCTGATCGCCGACGACGGTATCAAAAGGCTCATTCAGGAACGCGCCCGCGTGGCCGAGATTTTTGCGGCCGCGGTGGAGGGGGGCATGCGCACCCTGAAGATGGACGGCATGGAAAAAATCATGATGGGGTTGACCGATTTGAAGATGGTTCGGTCGGTGTGCATCAAGTAGCGGGCGGCGTGACAAAAATGTCGCATATAGGTTCTTGTGTCAAAAAACGGCAGTGAACTTACCCGCTTCTGTCGGAAAGTCGTCGAAAAGGTGTTCTTTTCGTTGTTTTTTTGAGGCGGCAAACTTGGCATGGAACCTGCTGACTGTGGGAGTCTAGTTTTTCAACCAAGGAGTTTCAAATGAAGCGTTCTCTCCAAAAGGGTTTTACCCTGATCGAATTGATGATCGTGGTCGCGATCATTGGTATTCTGGCTGCGGTGGCTTTGCCTGCGTACCAAGATTACACCGTGCGGGCCAAGATGTCTGAAGTAGTGTTGGCGGCATCGGGCTGCCGCACCTCCATCACAGAAGCGATCCAGTCGACATCTGGCAGCATGCCAGCAGCCAATGGCTGGGGTTGCGAAGCGGGAATTACCGATGCCTCTGGTAACGTGATCCTAAGCCCGTCCGTTTACGTTTCCAAAGTCGAAACTTCGGCTACCGGCACCATCACAGTCACATCCAAGGGCATCAAGAATATTCAAAGTGCATCAGGCGTTATGTCTGAAGGCGGCACTGTGCAATTGGTTCCCCTGAAAAATGATGGTTCTGGGAATGGTGTGGCGCTCACAACGTCTGACACAGGCGTGACCATTTACCAATGGAAGTGCGGTCCAGGCGCAACGAATGGCGCGACTGCAAAGTACTTGCCAGGCTCATGCCGCGGCTAATATTAAGCGCCAGCGCTTGATCATTGCGCCTATGCAATACACAACGCCCCTTCGGGGGCGTTTCACTTTGCGCTCAAATTCGGCCAGCATGAAATACACGCCAGGATTCGCCCTGCTGTTTGCCAGTTGGTTGCAGCCTTTGCACTTGCTTCCATGGGTCAGTTGGCATAGCGAGGTTTTGGCATTTTCAGCGGTCCTCTGGCTGTTTTTTGTTGAACTGCTGGGGCAAAAAAATACAGGTACCCCGCTCTTTGTTTTGCCACTGGCCGCTGTTGCCCCTCTGGCGTTGGCAGTTCTGACGCTGATTCAGTTTTTGGGGGGGCTGATACCGTTCTTTGGCGATGCGCTGATCATTTGCTTCTACATGGTGTTGTGTTCAATGACGATCGTGGTCGGGTACGCATGGGGGGTACGTGGCTTGCATGTAGAAAGAACGTCAAACTCCATGTCCTTGCTCAGTCAGTTGGCGGTTGTTGTTTTGGTTGGGGTACTTGCTTCTGTTTTCATCGCCTTGGTTCAATCTTTCCAAGTATGGGACTCTGTAGATTGGATTCTGTACTCGCGGGACTTTCGCAGACCCGGAGCAAATATCGGACAGCCTAATCAGTTTGCAACTTTTCTGCTCATGGGGCTTGCGTCGCTGGTATTTCTGTTTGAATCAAAACGCGTAAGCGCGCCGCTGGCCACTTGCCTGATAGCTGTTCTGGCGCTAGGCTTGGCAATCAGCGAGTCCAGAGCTGGCTTGCTAGGCGCGGTTCTTCTTAGCGCCTGGTGGGTTATCAAGCACCGCGCGATTGGCTTCAAATTGACTGCAGCGTCCCTCTTAATGGGGTGGATGGCTTTCTTGTTGCTGGCCTGGGCCTGGCCGGTCTTTATTACCTATGTGCAGTCTGGCGGTGGAGACAATCTTCACCTGAGTGTTGGTGTGGACAGGCCATCGGGATTGCGACTGATCGTGTGGCCACAACTCATTGAGGCGGCAATGACCCGTCCCTGGTTCGGGTGGGGCCTGCGCGAAGTGTCTACCGCACACAACGCGGTGCTGCACCACTATCAACATGGTGAACCGTATACCTATGCGCACAACCTGATTTTGGAATTGGCCATTGGAGTCGGCCTGCCGATGACAGTCTTGATGGTCGGCTTATTTTCCTACTGGGGTTGGCACCGCATGCGAGCGGCCAGTTCTTTGGTGCAGTGGTATTGCATTGCTCTGCTCATACCATTTGGCGTTCACTCTATGCTGGAGTTCCCATTCGCCTATGCCTATCTATTGGCTTCGGTGATGTTGGCATTGGGAGTGCTTGAAGCGAACTTTGCTCCACACCGGGTTTTGCGATGGCGCTTGGGTTTCACCGCCTTTGGTGCGGCGGTGCTATCGACGCTCATGGCTTGGAGTGTTGTTGAATATGTGGCCATCGAGGAGGACTTTCGAGTTGCCCGTTTTGAAGCGCAGCGCATTGGCAAGACCGCCAGTCAATACCAGCGACCGGTCATACACCTTTTGACACAATTGGATGGTTTGCTGGTGGCAATGCGAGCGGTACCGTCGCCTGACATGGCGCCGGCGCAAATTGAGCTTTTGCGCAACGCGGCAATGCGCTTTCCGTGGACAACCATTCAGAATCGGTATGCGCTTTCCTTAGCATTGAACGGTAATCCGGACGAGGCCGTTCGCCAACTCCAAGTAATGCGGGCCGCGCATGGCGAGAAAATGTACAGGGGCATCCGCGAGAGCTGGGAAGAGTTGGCAAGGAGTAAATATCCACAGTTAGGTCAATTACCGCTGCCATGAATTTAGATAGGGATTCATTCGGTTTCGGCCGCGTCACATTTGCACGGTAGCTCCTAGGCTACTGTGTCCACCCAGGCAAAATCGGTGTCAGAACAACGATTGAGAAGACTAATGGTTAAACCCAGCCGCCAAGACACGTCTGCCACTCAATTCCCTCTGGCTGTTGCGCTGTGAAAGTACTGTTGGTCATTACTAAGGGCGAAATTGGTGGTGCGCAAACACATGTGTTGGCGCTGTGCCAGACGTTGGCTGGGCGTGTGGATTTCACCGTGGCGATTGGCGGAGATGAGCCGGTGACAGCGCTTGGGCGTGGGCTGTTGTCTCTTGGTGTGCCAGTGATTCCGCTGCCACAATTAGTCAATTCGTTGGCTCCCATGCGACTGTTCGCAGCCGTGCGCGCCTTGCTGCGCTTGCTGCGCCAAAATCGACCTGACGTCATTCATGCTCACAGCGCTATGGCTGGCGTGGTAGCGCGCATTGCGGGTCTCATTGCTGATGTGCCCGTCATTTATACCGTGCATGGTTTTGGTTTCAAGCCGGAGGTGCCGCGCTTGAAGCGTTGGGCCGCTTGGGCAACTGAGTTTGCATTGGCTCCTTTCACCAGCCATATGGTGTGTGTGTCGGAATACGAGCGACAGCTGGCCAGTCGTTTGCCAATTCCGAATGAACGCGTTAGCGTCGTGTTCAATGCGGTGGCCACCACTCCGGTCACGGTGCAACCGGTGCAAGAGCCGGTTCGTATCGTCATGGTGGCACGCATGGCCAGCCCAAAGCGGCCGGACCTGTTATTGCATGCATTAGCCTTGCTGCGTGACCGACTGGGTCATGAAATCCCGGCTACGCTGATTGGCGACGGGCCTGACCTGAAAGTGCACCAGGCCCTGTCTCAGCAATTAGGCTTGCAGGCGGTTAACTTCACCGGCAATGTCACCAACGTCGCACATCAGCTGACTGAGCACGCCATTTTTGTTCTGATGTCGGATCATGAGGGCTTACCGATCTCAGTGATTGAGGCGATGCACGCCGGGCTGGCGGTTGTGGCCAGTGATCTGCCAGGTCTGCGGGAGCTGATTACGGTTGACACCCACGGACTTCTGGTTCCGAACCAGGCGCTTGCGTTGACGGACAGCCTTCTCAAATTGGTTATTAACCCTGGATTGCGGCAACGTCTTGGCCGTGCCGCTCACCAGCGCGTTCATGACCAGTTCACCCCGGTGCAGATGGTGGAGCCGGTTGCGGCGCGTTATACAGATCTTGCCTATCCACAGCCCAAGCTGTTGGCCAACCTGGATGCCTTTAGCACCCTTGCGTCGACCACGGCACGCCAGCAGTCGCGGCAGCTTTATTGGTCACTGACGGGCGCGGTGGTGTTGCTGTTGAGTTACCTGATTGCCACCGCCCTGGAACGAGCTGGCCAGGTGACCTATCAGTTTCCTCAAACTGTGTTGTGGTGCGCGATGCCTTACCTGTTGGCTGCGCACTGGCTCTACCGTGGCGTCGCCTTGCCACGGGCGGAGCGTTCCGGTTTGCTGTTGGTCACTACGGCAACGCCGTTCGTGTTGACGCCATTGGGATTTGCAATATTGCAGCAACCCTATTCACGGGGTGCTGTGCTACTGGTTTATATCCTGTCAACGATCTGGTTCGCGATAGGCAACTGGTTGTATTGGCGGCGGCACGTGCAGCGGCTGGCGTTTTTTGATCAAGGCATTCCAACACAATTGCATGGTCTGATTGGTCGGGAGAGTGCCAGGGGGCAGTCGGTGCAGCTGGTGCCCTGGCCCGAGCGGGCCTTGGTATCAGGAGAGATTCCGGCCTGTGAAGGCGTGGTGTTGGACCGCAGAGCACAGAACAGCGACATACGGAGTCAGCTCTTAAGTAAGCTCAAATTCAGTCACGTGCGCCTGTACAGTGTTGAAGCGGTGGCTGAATTATTGAGTGGGCGCAAGATGCTGCCGACCAGCCAAGATGAGCTCTGGCAAATAGATGGCAACCCGGCATACGACGTTGCCAAGCGCGCGCTGGATGTGGTGCTGGTGCTGATGGCATTGCCATTGTGGCTGCCACTTTGCATGGTGATCGGTCTGCTTATCACGCTTGACTCTCCAGGTCCGGTGTTGTTCACCCAAAGCCGAGTGGGCCGGGATGGTCACAGTTTTCGACTATGGAAGTTACGCAGTATGCGACACCAAAGTCAATCGCAGCCGGCCAACTTCACCCAAGTGCAAGACGACCGTATCACCCGCGTTGGTCACACCATCCGGCGCTGGCGATTGGACGAACTGCCGCAGTTGTGGAACGTGCTACTCGGCAATATGAGTCTAATTGGCCCGCGACCGGAGCAGACTCAGTTGGTGCATGACTATGCCACCCGTATACCTGCCTATCCCTATCGCCATCTGGTGCGTCCAGGTATTACCGGGTGGGCCCAGGTGCAGCAGGGTTATGCAGAAGGCGAGGAAGCTACCGCAGTGAAGCTAAGCTACGACCTGTACTACGTGGCGCATTATTCAATGGCACTGGATTTGCTTATCGCCTACAAGACCGTCCGCATTGTGCTGAGCGGTTTTGGCTCGCGTTGAGGGGGCGATCAGCTGTCCCTGGGTCTGGCCTGCACCAGCAGCACATCCGACCCGGTCGGTTGCCACTTCGCGGCCGCGCGCAACAGTCTTCCTTTGATTGAACCTGAGGCGGAGACCGGGCAGCCGTGCAGACTTTGTGACTGCAAGCCGGCGTCGGCCAGCACCTTGAGCAAAGTGAAGGGTGAGAACCAGACGCGGTGGTCGGTGTTGATGCGCTCCACACCGGCCAAGGTTTGCACCGCGTTGCGCAGTGACAAACCATTGGGTACGGTGACCACGAACTCCGCCTTTGGCAGGCACTGCACCAGACGCCGCAAAAAAGCTGCCGGATCGGATACGTGTTCGATCACATCGGGCACCATGACTAAATCTAATTGCCATTGGGCCAATGTGGCACCGGCATCGGGCGCAAAAATATCCAAAGTGTGTACATTGTCAAAGCCCAGGCCCCGAGCCGTAGCCACGGCTTGGGGGCTGATGTCAATACCCTGGCAGTCGCTGGCACTGCGGCTTAGACGCGCATGCAGCCAGCTGCCGTCGGCAACCCGGCTGGCAATCAAGGGGGCATGGTCAGCAAAGCCGACATGCAACACGCGCCGCCCCGCCACCCATTGCGTCAGCAGATCGCCACGCGGCTGGGAATGACTGATAATTTGAGGGCGAAAGGGCAGGTCGTCGCTGAATGACTGGCCCGACAAATAGCTTTCAATCTGGTTCATGTCGCCATTATCAACATCAACACCAACTCCTCCGTGACACCCCGTATTCTGCTGCTGCAAGAAGACCAGGCCAACGGTGGCGTGCATACGATCAGCAACACCCTGTGCCAGGCCCTGCGACAACGGGGCTGGTCGATCCGCGAGCTGGCGCTCAATCAGTGCGGCTGGCGGCAACGTTTGACTGCGGCTAGGCAGTGCGATGTACTTCTTGCCAGCCATAATTTTCGCCCAGCCTATCTGGCCTGGGTAATCGGCCTGTTGCTACGCAAGCCGATTTTGGTGTGGGTACATGGCCCTTTGCAAGAGGTCTTGGCGCAGGCTCACGCCAGCGCGTTCAAGCGCTTATGGCTGCGCTGCCTGTACCGTCGTGTGCCATATTTTGTATTTGTGTCGCGGGCTTCGCACGACTCATTCCTGCGCTTTATGCAAAGGCCATTGGCGGCGCACCAGCGCAGTTTTGTTATTGCAAACGCTGTTGAACAGACTGAGGTAGTCAACACGGCACAGTTGGAACTGGCGACGGTGACTGACCCACAACTGGCCTACATCGGTCGTCTGTCGCCAGAAAAGCAGCCTGCCTTGTTGCTCGACGTTTTGCGCCTGTTGCCGCCTCGCTTTCGGCTGACATTGGTTGGAGATGGTCCGCTGCGTGACGACCTTTTCCAAAATGGGGTTGAACTGATGGTGGATGAGCGCCTGACGTTGGCTGGTCCACAACCGCATGGCGCGGGTCTGTATGCACCCTGGCATATGACCCTGCTGGCGTCGCGCTACGAAGGTTGTCCGATGATGCTGCTTGAATCGTTTGCAGCGGGCGTTCCCTGCATCGGTTTACCG
>JBAQKO010000386.1:0-2571 GCA_049301075.1 Rhodoferax sp. | reverse complement strand
CGCCCAGGCACCACGTCTGCTGCTGCACGCCTGCGCGCTAGCATTTGCCCACCCCGTGGACAGGCGTGCCCTGCAGTTCGCCTGCCCGGCGGATTTTTAAGTACGCCCCCGGAAAGCCGGCGCCCGGCAGGCAAACCGCCCAGCGCCTAAAATGGCACGGTGACCCACCTACTGAACGCCGACCTCCATTGCCACTCTGTTGTTTCTGACGGGACGCTCACGCCGGAAGAACTGGCCGCACGCGCCAGTGCCAACGGCGTCGAGTTATGGGCTTTGACCGACCATGACGAGGTCGCCGGCCAGCACCGGGCGCAGGACGCAGCGCGGGCCCACGGCATGCGTTACCTGACGGGAACCGAAATTTCGGTCACCTTTATTGGCCAGACCGTTCACATCGTGGGCCTGGGATTTGATCCGCTCAATGAAGATCTCGTGCGCGGACTCCACCGCACACGGGGCGGACGGGAACTGCGGGCCATGGAAATGGCCGAAGGTCTGGCCAAGGTCGGCATCAAGCACGCGTACGAAGGTGCGCTCAAGTTCGTGGGCAACCCGGAACTGATTTCGCGCACCCACTTCGCGCGCTTTCTGGTGGAAAGCGGCGTGTGCAGGGAAACCAACGAGGTATTCCGCAAATACCTGACCGAGGGCAAGCCCGGCTTTGTGCCCCACCGCTGGGCCTCGCTCAAGGATGCTGTTGGCTGGATTACCGGCGCAGGCGGCATGGCGGTGATCGCCCATCCGGCGCGTTACAAGTTCACCCCCACGGAAGAGTTCGCGCTGTTCAGTGAATTCAAGAGCCATGGGGGCCAGGGCGTCGAGGTGGTCACCGGCAGCCACAGTGCGGCCGAGTACGTTACGTATGCCGAAGTCGCCCGCGAATTCGGCCTGACTGCATCCCGCGGCAGCGACTTTCACAGCCCCGATGAAAGCCACACCGAGCTCGGCACCCTGCCGTTGCTGCCCGGCAACCTCACTCCCGTGTGGGAAGCTCTGGCGGCACGCATCCAATAAATGTTAGTCACTACCTGAGATCGTCCCCACGGCATGGCCCAATACTTTGAAGTTCACCCCGAAAATCCCCAGCCCCGCTTGCTGAAACAAGCGGTGGCCCTGCTGGAGAAGGGCGGCATTCTGGCCGTGCCCACCGACTCCAGCTACGCGCTGGTCTGCCACCTGGATGACAAGACTGCGGTCGACACCATGCGGCGCATCCGCGGGGTTGACGACAAGCACCACCTCACCCTGCTGTGCCGCGACCTGAGTGAACTGGCCAGTTACGCCAAAGTCGACAACACGCAATACCGCCTGCTCAAATCGGCCACGCCAGGCCCGTTCACCTTCATTCTGGAAGCGAGCAAGGAAGTGCCGCGCCGGGTCAGCCATCCCTCGCGCAAGACCATTGGCCTGCGCGTGCCGGAACATGCCGTGCTCCAGGCCCTGCTGGCCCTGCACGACGGAGCGCTGCTGGCGACTACGCTGATAGCCCCCGGTGAAACAGAACCCTTGAACGACGCCGCCGACATCCGCGACCGTTTTGAAAAACTCCTTGCCGGCGTCGTGGACGCAGGCGCGTGCGCGCACGAGCCCACCACCGTGATTGACCTGACGGGCAGCGAACCCGAAGTGCTGCGCCAGGGGCGTGGCGACCTGGCCCGCCTGGGGCTCTAGAGCGACCCACGGCTTTCGCCCCATACTCCAGCCCAACACCCTACTTCCAGGACACCCGAAACGTGGCCATTGCAGACCTAATCCAAACCGTCGCCATGTATGCCCTGCCGGTGCTCTTTTCGATCACCATCCACGAAGCCGCGCACGGCTACGCGGCGCGGCATTTCGGTGACAACACCGCCTGGAAGCTGGGCCGGGTCACGCTGAACCCGATGCACCACATCGACCCCATGGGCACCATCCTGATGCCCCTGCTGTTGTACTTCGCCACCTCCGGGGCCTTCCTGTTCGGCTACGCCAAACCGGTTCCCGTGCGCTTTGGCAATTTGCGCAACCCCAAGCGCGACATGGTGTGGGTTGCGCTGGCCGGGCCCGGCGCCAATCTGGTGCAGGCTTTGCTGTGGGGCATTCTGCTGTACGTGCTGCAGGGCGCAGGCGTGTCCGAGCCCTTCTTTCTCAAGATGTGCCAGGGCGGCGTGCTGGTCAACGTGGTGATGTTTGCCTTCAACCTGTTTCCCTTGCCGCCGCTGGACGGTGGCCGCATCCTGGTCGGGCTGCTGCCCCACCACCAGGCCGTACTGGTATCGCGCCTGGAGCCCTGGGGATTTTTCATCGTCATGGCACTGGTCATCATGGGCGTGGTCAGCACGCTGTGGATGCAGCCCGTGATGGCACTCACGTTTGGCTTGCTGGATTTCCTGCTCACCCCCTTCTCGGCCCTGATCCGGTAAGCACCCCTACCCCGCCCACCTACCTCCCTGTTTCCCCCATGAGTTCCACACGTTTTCTGACCGGCATCACCACCTCGGGCACCCCCCATCTGGGCAACTACGTCGGCTCCATTCGACCCTCGGTACGGGCCAGCCAGGCGGCCCACGTGGAGAGCTACTACTTCCTGGC
>JBAQKO010000385.1:0-9618 GCA_049301075.1 Rhodoferax sp. | reverse complement strand
GGTCACATTCATGCCCATCGCCTTGCAGGCGATTTCGTCCTCGCGCATGGCTTCCCAGGCGCGGCCGATGGGCAGCTTGCGCAAGCGCCGCACCAGCAGGTTGGTCAGCAGCGCCAGCGCCAGGATGAGGTAGTACAAAAAGATGACCCGGTGCTCGGGGACGTACTCCAGCCCGAAAAAGCTGGCGAAGGTGGCCGGTCCGTCGTCAGTGGGCGCCTTGAATGGCAAACCGAAAAAGGTGGGGCGTGGAATGGACGAAATGCCGTTGGGGCCACCGGAGAAATCCGTCCAGTTCACCAGGATGACCCGGATGATCTCGCCAAAACCCAGGGTCACGATCGCGAGGTAGTCCCCGCGCAGGCGCAACGTCGGCCACCCCAGCAGGATGCCGAAGGTCGCTGCGGTGGCACCCGCCACGGGCAGCGCTTCCCAGAACCCCCAGCCGAACTGGGTAGACAGCAGTGCATAGGAGTAGGCGCCGACGGCATAAAAGGCGACATAGCCCAAGTCGAGCAAGCCGGCGAGCCCGACCACGACGTTAAGACCCCAACCCAGCATGACGTAAATCAGCACCGTGGTGGCCGTGTCGACCACATAGCGGTTTCCGGACCAGAAGATGGGCAGCACGCACGCCAGGCCCAGCAATGCCCAGCCCAACGCTTTCAGGACCACCGGCGATGCCGTCTTGGCCGATGTCGCCGCCCGGGCGCGGGTTTTCTGCCTGGCACGCAGCTTGTCCCCCATCACCCCGAACAACAGACGGCCGGCGAAAACCAGAACGATGAACAAGGCCAGAATGCCCCAGCGGGTCTGGACCTGGAGCGCGCCACCGCTGTCGACGGTCGTCAGCCCGATCATGGGAATGCCCAGCACGAGGGCAACGCCGGCGACGCCCGTGGCGTCCTTCAGGCGCTCAGACCAGGTGGGCATGTGAGATGTCTGGATTACGGCAGTCATTAGACTTTCTCCACTTCAGGCCGTCCGAGCAGACCGCTGGGACGGAACATCAGAACCAGGATGAGCAGCGCAAACGTGGCTACATCCTTGTATTCCGGTGACAGGTAGGCAGCCCAAAATGCTTCGAGCAAACCAATGAGCAGGCCGCCCAGCATGGCGCCAGGCAAGGAACCCACACCACCGAGCACGGCGGCAGTAAACGCCTTGATACCGGCCACAAAGCCGATGTAGAAATCGACCACACCGTAGTAGACCGTCACCAGCACGCCCGCAACTGCGGCAAGCGCGGCGCCAATCATGAACGTCATCGAGATCGTCCGGTCAACATTGATACCCAGCAACGCCGTCATCGTGCGGTCCTGCTCACAGGCCCGTTGCTGACGACCGAACGACGTCCGGGTGATCAGGTAGGTAAAGGCCAGCATCAGAACCACCGTTACGGCGATGATCAGGATCTGGCTATAGGCCAACGACACGGTGACACCATCGATCGTGAACAAATCGACGCCGCCGGTCAGCATCGGCGGAATGGGCTTGACCCGGGCCCCTTGGGTGACCTGGACCATGTTTTGCAGGAAGATGGACATGCCGATGGCCGAGATCAGCGGGGCCAGCCGGGGAGCACCGCGCAAAGGCCGGTAGGCAATGCGCTCGACACTCCAGCCATAGGCCGAAGTCAGGACGATGGCCACGATCAGCACCAGCAATATGGCCAGGGGGATCGACGTCACCCCGAGCGATGCCAGCAACGTAAAGCTGGTGACGGCAATGAAGGCCGACACCATGTAGATATCGCCGTGCGCGAAGTTGATCATGCCGATGATGCCGTACACCATCGTGTAACCGATGGCAATGAGGCCATAGACGGAGCCAAGGGCCAGTCCGTTGATGAGTTGCTGGAAGGCAAAGGCAAACATGTTCCGATTCCTAAAATCGGACGAAGTGTCCTGCGTCAGAACACTGTCGCCCGGCGTTCCCCGCCAGCGGATCCGCGCAACGGGGAACGTTTACTAAAACGCAATCCGGGCGGCGTGCAGCACGCCGCGCCCGATCACTTGGCGTAGTCGTACTTGCCGTCTTTCCACTGGTACACAACGAAGGCCGGCGCCTTGCTCAGACCCTTGGCGTCAAACGAAACCTTGCCGATCACGGTGTCGAAGTTGCCGCCGCGCATGGCCTTTTCCAGATCGTTGAACTTGATGCTGTTCGCGTTCTTGGCCGCCTGCTCGAACAACTGGAACGCCGCGTAGGCGTACATCACGTAGCCTTCGGGTTCGATCTTGGCATCGCGGAACTTCTTCACCACCGAAGCCGCTGCCGGGTTCTTGCGTGCATCCGGGCCGAAGGTGAACATCACGTTGTTGGAAGCCTTGCCAGAGGCCGTCACCAATTCGGTATTGGACATGGTGTCGCCACCGAACACGGTCAGTTTGAGTTTGGCTTGCTCAGCCTGGCGCAGGATCAGTGCGACTTCGGTGTGGTAACCGCCAAAGGCCATGACCTCGACACCGGCCTGCTTGAGCTTGGCGATCACGCCGGAATAGTCTTTTTCGCCCGCAGTGATGGACTCACGCAGTACGGGTTTGACGCCCTTGCCTTCCATGGCCTTGGCGATTTCATCGGCCAAGCCCTTGCCATACGCGCTCTTGTCGTCAATCACGGCTATTTTCTTGCCCTTGAAATGCTCGGCCAGGTAGGTGCCGGCAACCAGACCCTGCTGGTCATCGCGGCCGGCAATCGCGAACACGTTCTTGAGGCCACGGTCCGTCACCTTGGGGTTGGTGGACACGGTTGCCATCAGGATGTTGGATTCGAGATAGACATCGGATGCGGGAATCGTTGACGACGAGCACCAGTGGCCGTGCATGAAGGCAATTTTCTTGTTGACCATCTGGTTGGCCACGGCGACGGCCTGCTTGGGATCGCAGGCATCATCGCCCACTTCCAGCACCAGCTTCTGGCCGAGAACACCCCCACGGGCGTTGATGTCGGCAATCGCCATCTCGGCGCCTTTCTTGATCTGGTCACCAGCGGACGCATACTGGCCCGACATGGGGCCGGCGATGGCAACTACCGTATCAGCAAAGGCTGTGCCGGACAGGGCGACAAGGGCCGCAGCAGCAATCAATGTTTTCTTCATTTCGATCTCCTAGGGTGGGGAACTTCAGGCTGGGGGGATGCGCGTTTAGGCGCGATGTTCGGAGAGGTACTTCACCAGGGAGGCTCCGCCGTCGAGCACATGGGCCCGCGTCAGAGTTGCCGCCCTCTCCGCATCCCGGGCGGCAAACGCTTCGATGATCGCGTGGTGCTCGTCCTGGGTTTTCGGCAATTCAGATGTCACGGCAAGAAGCGCCCGTACATAACGCTCAACCTTGTCGTAAAGAGATCGGATCTCGGCCAGCAAAACCGGCCGTCTGGCATCGGCGTACAGGGCCGAGTGCAGTTGCCAATTGAGCTGCGCCCAGTTCGCCGGGTTGCGCTCGACACCGAAGGCCTCCAGGGCCACGCGCGCCTGCTCCAGGCTTTCATCGCGGATCAGGGGCGCCGACAGCTCCGCGGCACGGGCCTCCAGCATGGCCCGGATCTCGACGTATTCCCGAATTTCGCTGGTGGACAGGGAGGCCACCACGGCCCCCTTGTTACGGATGAAGCTGACCAAGCCCTCGGCTTCCAGGCGCTTGAGCGCCTCGCGCAGTGGAATCTTGCTGACGTGAAACTGCTCGGCCAAGGCATCTTGCCTCAGCAACGTTCCCGACTCAAGTTGCCCTGAAACGATGGCATTGCGCAACGTCTCGGCCACGAAATCGGAAGTGGATCGCCGGACCTCTGCAGGCAGCGACAAGGACAGTACGCCGAGACCCTGAGAAGAATGTGACGCGACGGGCATGTTGGAAAGATTCACCGGACTGGTCTGCCTGTAGTTGAGAAGAGTACTTTGTGGATGCGTGTTTTACGTATATTGTATTTTCGTATACGGTATACCTTACTAGGGTTTACCCCGAATACATCAACTTATGAGGGAATAGTGCCGATCCATAGCGGTCCGCATGGGCTATTGAGCTGTAAGTGGTTGATTCTGCAAAGAAAAAGGCCGCTAACTATCGCTAGTTAGCGGCCTTTGCCAGGGGGTATGGTGGAGCTGGGGGGATTTGAACCCCCGTCCGCAAGCCTTCTTCGAACAGTTCTACATGTGTAGCCGTCTGATTTGAGTCTCGCCTTTTACATCGCGCAGTGGCACGCTATGCAAAACGCCAGCAACCTATTTTCTCGATCTGCCCTAAGTTACCCAAGGCAAACCCAGCCGAATGAAATTACCCCACAGCCTGGACAGCTTGCGCCACCCTTGCCCAGCCTATCGGCTTGCTGTTGTGAGGCTCACGCGCAATTAAGCGGCGAGTGCGAAACGTTCGTCGTTTGCAGTTAGTTTTTTTCTGCGGTTTTACGAGGTGACAGAACCTCGACATGCCCTGCTGCGCGTCCGAACCCACGTCGAAACCAGTGCAGCCCCAAGGCTCCTATTTTAGGCGCTTACCAGCAATTGCAAGAGCCCCAAGGGGGAATTTATCTCGGCATGTGCGCCCCAGGCACGAATATCGGCCTTATCGCCCAGGTAACCATACGTTGCCGCCAACGTTTGCATGCCCGCAGCCAGGCCAGCCACCACGTCCCGCTCATCGTCACCCACATACAGGCACTGCGCCGGCGCGACCCCCAGGCGGCGGGCGGCTTCCAGCAGCGGCGCAGGGTGGGGCTTGGCATGCGGTGTGGTGTCGCCGCTCACAATGGCCCTCGCCGTGCTAAACAGGGGCATGGCCTGCGTCAAGGGATCGGTAAAACGCGCCGACTTGTTGGTCACCACGCCCCACAGCAGCTGTCGCTGTCCAATCTGGGTAATCAGTTCCGGGACGCCCTCGAACGCCACGGTGCGCTGGGTCATGCTCCGTTCGTAATTGGCAAAGAACTCTTCCCGCATGGATTCGAAGGCTGGATCGTCCGCGCCCAGGCCAAACGCCACGTCCAGCATTCCGCGGGCGCCGGCCCCCGCCATGGACCGGTACACCTCCAAGGGGAGCGAGGGCAGACCCCGCGCCACACGCATCTGGTCAGCCGCCGCCCCCAGATCAGGGGCGCTGTCGATCAGCGTGCCATCCAGGTCAAACAGGACCGCCGCTATTCCCTGAAATACAACCATCAGACCACCTGGCCGGGCTTTTGGGCGGCAACCATGTAGTTGACCGAGGTGTTGGCGCTCAGCGCATAGCGCTGGGTCAACGGGCTGTACTCCAGCCCGCTGGTATGGCGCACATCCAGGTCGGCGCGGCGACAGTAAGCAGCCAGCTCACTGGGGCGAATCAGTTTGGCATATTCGTGCGTCCCCCGGGGCACCAGGTTGAGCACATATTCCGCCCCCAGGATGGCATACAGGAATGATTTGGCATTGCGACTCAGCGTGGAGAAAAACACCCAGCCTCCCGGCTTGACGAGGTCTGCGCAGGCCTGCACCACCGAGGCGGGGTCGGGCACGTGTTCCAGCATTTCCATGCAAGTGACCGTATCAAACTGCCCGGGGACTTCGCTCGCCAGGCCCTCGGCGCTAATTTCACGGTACGCCACGCGTGGCGTCTGGGCCTCCAGCGCATGCAGTTGGGCCACTTTGAGCGCCTTGCTCGCCAAATCAATACCCAGCACCTGCGCGCCTTTGCGTGCCATGGAGTCCGCCAAAATGCCTCCCCCACACCCCACATCCAGCACACGCTGGCCTTGCAAAGGGCTGATGGCGTTGATCCAGTCCAGCCGCAAGGGGTTGATCTGGTGCAGGGGGCGGAACTCGCTGTCGAGGTCCCACCAGCGGTGGGCCAAATCGGAGAATTTGGCCAATTCGGCCGGATCGGCATTCAGGGTTGTGTTCATGCTGCAATTATGGCCAAACGGCAAACACCATTTGCAAACGGGGAGTTACCAAGCCGCTTGCCGGGGGGACAACAAAAAACCCGCCGAAGCGGGTTTTTGTGATGGGCTAGTGCCTGTCGAATTACTTGGAAGAGCGGGTACCCACCACTTCGATTTCAACACGACGGTTCTTGGCGCGGCCTTCTTTGGTCTTGTTGTCAGCAACAGGCTGCTTCTCGCCCTTGCCTTCGGTGTACACGCGGTTCTTTTCGATGCCCTTGGACACCAAATAAGCCTTGACGGCTTCAGAGCGGCGAATCGACAGCTTCTGGTTGTACGCATCGGTGCCCACGGAGTCGGTGTGGCCGACGGCAATGATCACTTCCAGATTGATGCCCTTGACCTTGCTCACCAAGTCATCCAGCTTGGCTTTGCCTTCGGGCTTCAGAACAGCCTTGTCGAAATCAAAGAATGCGTCAGCAGCGTAGGTCACCTTGCTGGCGGCAGCCACGGGAGCGGCGGCAGCAGCAGCGGCAGCGGGAGCAGCGGAAGTTGCAGCAGCGGCAGGAGCGGCTGTCAACGCGCCATCACAACCAGGGGCTGCGGTTGCGGGGGTCCAGCTGGCATCACGCCAGCATTCGCCGGAAGCGTTCTTCCAGACATCGCCAGCAGCGCTCTTCCAGTTGTGGATTTCCTGTGCACCGGCAACAGTTGCGAAAGCAGCGGCAGCGACGACGATTGCTACTCGATTCAATTGTTTCATGATTTTCCCTTTGCGTAACAAACTGCAGCAGCGCTGCGAATAATCGGATGACGCCCGGCATGGCCTCCATTTTGGGCGCTCGGCCTATTGTGCCATAGCTAATCCAACTTTACGAATACCCACCAGGGCCAGCCACCCCTGGGAACACATATAAGGACGAATGTTGCCCGCAAGCCACATCCTGTGGGCCGTAGAATCACGGGTTGTCCCAGACCCAGGCGCATCCACCCATGACCCAGTTCGCAAAAGAAACCCTGCCCATCAGCCTTGAAGAGGAAATGCGGCGCAGCTACCTTGATTACGCCATGAGCGTGATCGTAGGTCGTGCCCTGCCCGATGCGCGCGACGGCATGAAACCGGTACACCGGCGCGTGCTGTTCGCCATGCACGAGTTGAACAACGACTGGAACCGGGCCTACAAGAAGTCGGCCCGTATCGTGGGTGACGTCATCGGTAAATACCACCCGCACGGCGACAGCGCGGTGTATGAAACCATCGTGCGCATGGCACAGGATTTTTCCTTGCGCCACATGCTGGTGGATGGCCAGGGCAACTTCGGTTCGGTTGACGGCGACAACGCAGCGGCCATGCGTTACACGGAAATTCGCATGTCCAAGATCGCCCACGAATTGCTGGCCGACCTGGACAAGGAAACGGTGGATTTCGGCCCCAACTACGACGGCAGCGAGCAGGAGCCACTGGTCATGCCCGCCCGGTTCCCCAATTTGCTGGTCAACGGGTCCTCGGGCATCGCAGTGGGCATGGCCACCAACATCCCCCCCCACAACCTGAACGAAGTGGTTGATGGCTGCCTGCATTTGCTGCGCCACCCCGAAGCCAGCGTGGACGAGCTGATGGAGATCATTCCGGCACCGGATTTCCCCACCGCCGGCATTATTTATGGCATCAGCGGCGTCAAGGACGGCTACCGCACTGGACGCGGGCGCGTCGTCATGCGCGCCAAGTGCCATTTTGAAGACATCGACAAAGGCCAGCGCCAATCCATCATCGTTGACGAGCTGCCCTACCAGGTCAACAAGAAGACGCTGCAGGAGCGCATGGCCGAGCTGGTGCACGAGAAGAAGATCGAGGGCATCAGCCACATCCAGGACGAGTCCGACAAGTCCGGCATGCGCCTGGTGATCGAGCTCAAGCGCGGCGAGGTGCCCGAGGTGGTGCTCAACAACCTGTACAAGCAGACGCAGTTGCAGGACACCTTCGGCATGAACATGGTGGCCTTGGTCAACGGCCAACCCAAGCTGTGCAACCTCAAGGACCTGCTCGAGGTGTTCCTGGAGCACCGGCGTGAGGTGGTTACCCGCCGCACCATCTTCAACCTGCGCAAAGCCCGCGAGCGCGGCCACGTGCTGGAAGGTCTGGCGGTCGCCTTGGCCAATATCGACGAGTTCATCCGCATCATCCGCGAATCGCCCACGCCTCCGGTGGCCAAGGTGGAACTGATGAACCGCCCCTGGGACAGCAAGCTGGTGCGCGAAATGCTCACCCGCACGCGCACCGACGGTGGCGTGGTGAATGCCGACGACTACCGCCCCGACGGTCTGGAAAAGGAACTCGGCATGGGCGCAGACGGCCTCTACCGCCTGTCCGAAACCCAGGCCCAGGAAATTCTGCAGATGCGCCTGCAGCGCCTGACGGGGCTGGAGCAGGACAAGATCGTCGCCGAATACAAGGAGGTGATGGCCGAGATCGAAGACCTGCTGGACATTCTGGCCAAGCCCGCACGCGTGTCGACCATCATCAGCGAAGAGCTCACCGCCATCAAGACCGAATTCGGTCAGAGCAAGCTGGGCGCACGCCGCAGCCTGGTCGAGCATTCCTCGCATGACCTGAGCACCGAAGACCTGATCACGCCCACCGACATGGTGGTCACGCTCAGCCACAGCGGCTACATCAAGAGCCAGCCGCTGAGCGAGTACCGCGCACAAAAGCGCGGCGGACGCGGCAAGCAGGCCACTGCCACCAAAGAAGACGACTGGGTGGACCAGCTCTTCATTGCCAATACGCACGATTACATCCTGTGCTTCTCCAACCGGGGCCGCCTGTACTGGCTCAAGGTCTGGGAAGTGCCGCAGGGTTCGCGCGGCTCGCGCGGTCGCCCCATCGTCAACATGTTCCCGCTGCAAGAAGGTGAAAAGATCACCGTGGTGCTGCCGCTCACGGGCGAAAAGCGCAGCTTCCCGGCCGACCAGTACGTGTTCATGGCCACCAGCATGGGCACCGTCAAGAAGACGACGCTGGACGAATTCAACAATCCGCGCAAGGGCGGCATCATCGCCGTCAACCTGGACGACGGCGACTACCTCATCGGCGCGGCGCTCACCGACGGCCAGCACGACGTGATGCTGTTCTCCGACGGTGGCAAGGCCGTGCGCTTTGACGAAAACGACGTCCGGCCCCTGGGCCGCAACGCGCGCGGAGTGCGCGGCATGATGCTGGAAGACGGCCAGGGCGTGATCGCCATGCTGGTCGCGGAGGACGAACAGCAAAGCGTGCTGACTGCCACCGAAAACGGCTACGGCAAGCGCACCGGCATCACCGAATACACCCGCCACGGCCGCGGTACCAAGGGCATGATCGCCATCCAGCAAAGCGAACGCAACGGCAAGGTGGTTGCCGCCACGCTGGTGCATGCGGACGACGAAATCATGCTGATCACCGACAAGGGTGTTCTGGTGCGGACCCGCGTCGCCGAGATCCGCGAGCTCGGCCGCGCCACCCAGGGCGTGACCCTGATCGGCCTGGACGAAGGCTCCAAGCTCAGCGGCTTGCAGCGCATCGTGGAAAACGATGCCAATCCAGCCGGGGACGAGGCTGCCAGCGAAGATGACGGCGAGACCAGCACCACCTGATTGCTCACTTTTTTATAGCTGTCTGCGCACGCGGTGCGTGGCCCATTTCCGTATTTGACTCAGAAATATCCTGATGCAACGACCTTTCAACTTCTCAGCCGGCCCCGCCACCATTGCCCCGGAAGTGCTGGTGCAAGC
>JBAQKO010000384.1:0-23064 GCA_049301075.1 Rhodoferax sp. | reverse complement strand
CAAGGAGCTGCGCCGTTGGTTGCGCCGCCTGCACGACGACCTGCACGTGACCAGCATCTTTGTGACGCACGACCAGGAGGAAGCGCTGGAAGTGGCCGACCGCGTGGTGCTGATGAACAGCGGCAAGATCGAGCAAATCGGTTCCCCCCAGCAGGTGTGGGACCACCCCGCCAGCCCGTTTGTGTACGGCTTCCTGGGCGATGTGAACCTGTTCCAGGGCCGCGCCCACGCCGGTGAAATGCACATTGGCGACGGCCCGCACGCCGTGCACCTGGCCACCCCCGAGCACCCGGACGCGCAAAACGCCAAGGCCTTTGCCTATGTGCGCCCGCACGATCTGGACGTGCGCCGCTACAGCGCTGCCGAAGACGGCCACGTCAATGGCGTGCAGCCACGCGGCATTCCCGCCAAGCTGGTGCGCGCCATTGTGGTGGGCCCCATTGCCCGGCTGGAGTTGCAGGCACTGGAGGCCTCCGCAGCCGGCGGCGGCGACATCATTGAAGCGCAAATTCCGGCGCGGCAGTTCACCGACATGGCCCTGAAAGACGGGGAAACCCTGGTGCTGACCCCGCGCAAGGCACGGGTGTTCATGGCCTGAGTGCCACGCGCTTGACCGGGGCGAATTCCGGTGCACACCGGAGACACCGGTGACACCGCAGGTGCAGTACGCTAGGGGCCACCGTTGGCCCATTCCCGTATCGTGCCCCTGCCATGTCCGCCTTGCCTGACTCTCCTGCCCCCTCTGAAGCCGCCATGCCCTGGCTGCCCTTGCTGACCCTGGTCAGCGCGTTCGCGCTCAGCCAGGCCTTTCGCACCGTGACCGCCATGATGGCGAATGGTTTGCAGCAGGACTTCGGTCTGTCCACGCAGGCATTGGGATTCTTTGCCGCCACCTTTGCCTTTTCCTTCGGGCTGAGTCAATTCGTCATTGGGATCGCGCTGGATTTTTACGGACTGCGCCGCACCTGGCTGTGCACGTTCCCCCTGGCCATCCTGGGCGCACTCACCTCCGCGCTGGCGCCGAACTACGCCGTTTTGGTGCTGGGCCAGGCCCTGATCGGCATTGGTTGCTCGCCGGCCTTTGTGGTGTGCACGCTGTTCATCGCCCGGCGCTTTCCCGTGGAACGCTTTGCCGCCATATCCGGTGTGGCCATGGGCATGGGGGGGCTGGGCCTGGTGATCACGGGTACGCCCTTGGCATGGCTCATTGACGCGAGTTCGTGGCGCGTGGGGTTTGCCGTGTTGGCGGGTCTGGCGTGTGTTTCGTGGCTGCTGGTCTACGGCCAATTGCGCGAGGGCCTGTCCACCGCGCACCAACGCCCGGAAAATCTGGGCCACGCCTTGCGCGGCTTTGGTGCGCTGTTTCTGCTGCCGCAAACCTGGGGCATTCTGGCGCTGGCGCTGGTCAATTACGCTTCTTTCCTGACCCTGCGCGGTCTCTGGCTGGGGCCGCTGCTAATGCACCGCCACGGTATGTCGCTGGTACAGACGGGCAATGTGGCCCTGGTCGTTTCGCTGCTGTCGCTGTTCACGCCCGCGCTGTTTGGCCACTTCGATCCCGGCCCGGCCCGGCGACGGCACTGGATTGTGCGCGCCGTACTGGCCATGGCCGCGGTCTTTGCGCTGATGGCGTTTCTGCCACTGGCCTGGGTGGACGTGGGCGGCATGGTGGCGCTGGCGGTGATCTCCGGCGCTGGCATTCTGCAGTACGCCAACGTACGTGCCTCCTACAGCGCCGAAATGAGCGGGCGCGCCATGTCGGTTTTCACCATGGCCATGTTTCTGGGCGTTGCCATCGTGCAGAGCCTGAGCGGCCTAGCGGCATCCTGGTCGCAAGCCTTGGGGCAGGACCCTTATGCGGGTGTGTTGGTGTGCGTGGCGTCCTTGCTGGCACTGGGCGCACTGGCGTTTCGCCTGTTGCCGGTGGTGCGGCAGAACTGAGCCCATCGCCTGCGTCAAACCCTGATCGCCCAGACCCAGTTGCATCACAGGACTAAGAGATGAACGCCGCTGGACTTGGCGGGCAGGAATGTGGCAATTGCCGAGCTTCAGTCACAATGAGCGCTTTTCGTGTTGACCACGAAATCTGTTTGAATTTTTATCTGGAGCGATTCAGTTCAAGATGCGGTACATAAACAAACTGTTCATTTCAACCTTGCTGCCACTGCTCACTGCGTCACTTACGCATGCAGGCGAACTGAAGCCGCCTCAAACGGTTGAGTATGGGGGCAAAAGCTTTCTTCTGACTTCTGCTGCCAAGATGGCTGAGCCGGGTGGCGACAGGTTGTTCTATCGCTATACGATTGGCAATGAACCCAAGGAGCAATGGAGCTCCATGGTGATTATTCAATTCGCGTCCCACGTGCATTTGAAGGATGAACTGTGGGCCAGGGATTTGAAGTCCTATTTTGATGCCAGCAACCCTCGTCCGTACTACCGTATCGACAGCATTGGTGGGAGACCTTTTGCACGCTACCTGAATCCGGCTGTCAATGGACAGCCTTCCGACTCCAGTGTGATGCGTTTCATTACAGATGGCTGTGGTGGACAGGTAGTTTTTCAATACATTGAGAAAGTCGATGCTACGAATTTGCAGAAGGCCTGGGTTGACAATGAGCGTGCACTCCAGGATTTGGTGAAAGACCCATGGCACCCTGAGTGCACAGCGGAGCGCTAACTTTTGTAATCAGGTCTAGTTCCAATCGTAAGCAGAGCGCCAATGGCCTACATCGCCAACGCGTCATCCCTGAGAGACATTAAACGACCGCTTCCAGCCTGACACCGTCTCCGGTTTCGCAGCGATAGCCGCCTTTCGTGACACTCCGGTGCGTTCCCACTCCTGACGTGCAATGCAAGGACGCAAGAGCAACGCCTCGCCATAGGTCCTGGACGCCTCAGACCACCCCATTTCCCTAGACAGACGAAAATGGGCAGCATGCAAACCCCTGCCCTTTTCCCAACGGCCACCCGCTGCAAGGTTGTTCCCGCATTGCTGACAATCTTCATGCTAGTCGGCTGCGCCGCCACACCACCGGTCGAAACCACAGCCCCCGCCTCAGCGGTAGCCGACACGAAGCCGACCCCGACCGACTCCACGGAGGTCGAACACAGCCAGAAGTTTGCCCGCTGGGTGGCCGAGTTCAGCACCCGCGCACGCGCCGCCGGCATTGATGAGGCCACGCTGCACAGCGCGTTCGACACCGTTCGCTTCGTTCCCAGTGCCATCGCATCGGACCGGGCGCAGCCCGAGTTCACCCGCCCGGTGTGGGACTACCTGGACAGCGCGGTGTCGCCACAGCGCATTGCGCGGGGCCAGGCCAAGCTGCAGCAACTGCGCTCCGCCGGGAATGTGAATGTCGATGCCATTGCGGCGCGCTACGGTGTGCCGGCCGAGGTGCTGGTGGCCATCTGGGGCCTGGAGAGCAGTTACGGCAATTTTGTGGGCGACATTCCCACCATCGACGCCCTGGCCACGCTGGGTTTTGAGGGCCGGCGCGAAGAGTGGGCACGGTGCCAGTTGTTGGCCGCTTTGAAGATTTTGCAGAACCACGATATCAACCGTGCGCAGATGCTGGGTTCGTGGGCCGGTGCCATGGGCCAGACGCAGTTTCTGCCCACGGCCTTTTTGGCCTATGCGGTGGATGCCGATGGCGATGGCCGACGCGACATTTGGAGCAGCGTGCCCGATGTGATGGCGTCCACCGCCAACTTCCTGGCTCGCTCCGGCTGGCAGACGGGCCAACCCTGGGGGCTGGAAGTGCGCTTGCCGCCCGGTTTTGACTACACCCGCGCCGATGCCGAGGTACGCCAGCCCAGTGCCCAATGGGCACTGGAGGGCGTGCAAACCCTGGACGGTGCGCCGCTGCCGGCCTTGCTAGAGAGTTCCATCCTGCTGCCAGCAGGCGCACGCGGGCCGGCCTTTTTGGTGGGGCCGAATTTCCGCACCATCCTGCGCTACAACAACGCGACCAGTTATGCGCTGGCCATCCACCTGCTGGCGCAACGGCTGGCCGGTGGCCCCGCCGTGCAGGCCACCTGGCCGCGCGATGTGCAGCCACTGTCGCGCAGCCAGGTGCTGGAGTTGCAGACGGCATTGAACGCGCGGGGGTTCGAATGCGGCACGCCCGACGGCATGGTGGGCCCGGCCACGCAGCGCGGCGTTCGCCAGTACCAGCGTAGCCTGGGCCTGCCGGCCGACGGCTACCCGACCCTGGACCTGCTGCAGCGCCTGCAATGACGCGCCGTGCTCAGCCCAGAATGCGCATCAGGCCGTAGGCAGACAGCAAGCCGGTCACCACCAGCAGCGCGGTCTTGGTGCCCCGCGCACCGACCACGGCCCCCATGAGGCTGCAGAGAAGAATGGCGCCGAAGATGTAGCTTGTTTTCATGGGGAGCAATGGTACGACATGGGCTGGGCCGGTACGACAAAATGCTTTATAAGCTTGTAACCCTGCAGCACGCAAAAACCGCATTCGCTTGCAGCGGGGTCATTGTCACAATGCACAGCGCAGTCGCTGCAATTCACCAAGGGAGAAAAATGGCTAGTTACATTGAAAGCGCACTCATCAAGGATGAGAAGGTTATTTACACCGGTCACGTCAGCCTGTGGTCACTGGCTCCATTGATCGCGTTGGGTGCGCTCACGGTCGGGCTGTTTGGGCTTGGCTTGATTTTCTGGATCATGGCCTTTATTCGCTACAAGACAACCGAACTCGCCTTTACCAGCAAACGGGTCATCGCCAAGTTCGGCTTCATCAGCCGCAAAACCATCGAGATGAATATCAACAAGGTGGAAAGCATTCAGGTCAACCAAGGCATCCTGGGGCGTATTTTCAACTTCGGCACCTTGATTGTTTCTGGCGCCGGCAATCCCCAAGCCCCTATCCTCGGCATCTCCGACCCCATGGCATTTCGCCGTGCATTCATGGAGTCCCAGGACGGCTCTGGCGAAGCACAGAGCTGATATTCACAAACCGCAGCCGCGCAAAATCAGCGACACCACGTGCTCGGTGGCCCGCGCATGGTCGCGGCTTGTCAGCGCCTTGCGGCCCAGCACCGCCGCCACCTGCACGTCAAAGTCGGCATAGGTTTGCGTGGCGGCCCAGATAGTGAAGAACAGGTGAGTGCTGTCCACCGGCGCCATGCGCCCGGCGTCCACCCAGCCCTGCACTACGGCGGCCTTGTCTTTCACCATCTGGCGCAATTCTTTCGCCAGCAGGCCGTGCACCACGGGTGCGCCGTGCAGCAGTTCGTTGGCAAACACCTTGGAGCCGTCCGGCCGCTGGGCCGACAGGGCCATCTTGGCGCGGATGTATTGCTCGATGGCGGTGCGCGGATCGGCCTCGGGGGTGATGCCGTGGGTGGGCACCAGCCAGTCGTTCAAAATGCGCGCCAGCACGGCGCGGTACAGCACGTCCTTGCTGCCAAAGTAGTAGTGCAGATTGGCCTTGGGCAGACCGCTGCCCTGGGCAATGGCGGCCATGGTGGCGCCGCCAAAACCGGCGCGAGCAAACACCTTCTCGGCCGCGCCCAGAATCCGGTTCTCGTTGGCCTGGCGGATCTGGCCCTTGGCGCCGTCGTCGGGTGCCGTGCGGCTGTCAAGGGATACGTGAATGGGCTTGGACATCGTCATACGTGCAAAAAAATAGAGGGGTCGCACCCGACAGGATACGACCCCCTGGACTCAGCCTTGCTGACTGTAGCGGCTGGCCGCTTACTTGCTGGCGGCTTCCCACACCACGTGCGACATGGCGGCCTTGCCCGGGTCTTTCTTGATGACGGGCGAGCTGCCACCGGCCAGCAGCACCTTCACCGTGCGCTCGTAGGCGGCGGGCTCCAGGTAACCCATCTTGGGCGTGTTGGCGGCGGTGATGAGCTTGGCCACGTTTTCCATCTGGCGCTTTTGCACCTTCATGGTGGCGCTGCCGGACATGTCGGCGGCGACCACGGCCTTGGCAGCTTCCTCGGGGTTCTTCACGGCGTCATTCCAGCCCTTGAAGGTGGCCTTGAGGAACTTGGCCATGCGGGCCACAAAGGCCGGGTCCTTGAGCTTGGCTTCCATCACATACAGGCCGTCTTCCAGCGTGGCCACGCCTTCTTTTTCATAGAAGAAGGTGACCAGGTCGCTTTCCTTCACGCCAGCGTCCACTACCTGCCAGTACTCGTTGTAGATCATGGTGGAAATACAGGCGGCCTGGTTCTGCAGCAGCGGGTCGACGTTGAAGCCCTGCTTGAGCACCTTCACGTCCACATCGGGCTTGAAGCCCAGCTTGCCCATCCAGTTGAGGAAGGGGTACTCGTTGCCGCCGTACCAGACGCCCAGGGTCTTGCCCTTGAGGTCTTTCGGGGTCTTCACGCCGCTGGCCTTTTTGCAGGTCAGCATGAGACCCGAATGGTCGAACACCTGGGCGATGTTGACCAACGGCACGCCGGCTTCGCGCGCGGCCAGGGCGTCGGGCATCCAGTTCACCACCACGTCGGCGCCGTTGCCGGCAATCACCTGCACCGGCGAGATGTCGGGGCCGCCGGGTTTGATGGTCACGTCCAGCCCCTCGGCCTTGTAGTAGCCCTTGGCCTGCGCCACGTAGTAGCCGGCGAACTGGGCTTGCGGCAGCCACTTGAGCTGCACGGTCACCTTCTCGGCGGCGTGCGCGGTCATGCCGCACACAGCCACCACGGCGGCCAGCAGGCCTTTGCTGAACTTGAAAGAACGGGTCATGAAACACTCCTTGGGGTTGAGGAAGGAACAAAACAGCGGGGCATTACTTGCCACGCACCGACGGATGCCAGAATGCCGCGCGGCGCTCCAGCTGCACAAGCAAGGCGTAGGCCAGCGAGCCGGTGACCGATGCCACCACGATCGCGCCCCACACCAGCGCTGAGTTCATGCGCGAGGCTTCGGTCGAGATGCGAAACCCCAGCCCCATGGTGGGTGAACCAAAAAACTCGGCCACGATAGCCCCGATCAGCGCCAGCGTGGCGTTGACCTTGAGCGCGCCAAACATGAAGGGCGTGGCCGCCGGCAGGCGCAGCGAGAACAGCGTGCGCCCGTAGCTGGCGGCGTAGCTGTACATGAGCTCGCGCTCGAGCTTGCCCGCAGCCTGCAGCCCCGCCAGCGTGGACACCAGCATGGGAAAGAAGGTCATCAGCACCACCACCGCCGCCTTGGATTGCCACTCAAAGCCAAACCACATCACCGCAATGGGCGCCACCGCCACCAGCGGCACGGTGCTGGTAAGGGATGCCAGCGGCAGCAGGCCGCGCTGCAGGAACGGCAGGCGGTCAATGGCGATGGCCACCACCAGCCCCAGGCCGCTGCCCAGCACCCAGCCCACCAGCACGGCCTTGAGCACGGTTTGCGTAAAGTCGCCCCACAGGCGGGGGCCGTTGTCCACCATGGCCTGCACGATCAGGGTGGGCGCCGGCAGCAGCACGCGCGGCACCTCGAAGGCCACAACCAGCACCTGCCAGAAGTACAGCACCCACAGGCCGAACAGGCCGGCGGTGAGCACACCATCCAGGCGCGTGCCCTGAATGGCCGCCACGCGGCGGATGGTCCACAGGGCCACCAGGCCCAGGGCAGCGGTCAGCAACCAGAACAGCGCCGTGGGCGGGCTCTCACCCTGGGCGGCCGGGTGCAATAACAGCAAGGCGGCGGCCACGGCCGACGCCACCACGGCCAGCGCGGTGGTGCGGTGGGAAATCGGCAGCGCGGGCTTCATGCTTGCCTCCGGTGGCGCAAGGCCAGCCGCTCCACCAGAGCCACCAGCGTGGTCAGCACCAGCCCCAGCAGGGCCGACATAACCAGCGCCGACCAGATGGCCAGGGTGTTGCCGTAGTAGGAGCCAGTGAGCAGGCGCGCGCCCAGGCCGGCCACGGCACCGGTGGGTAGCTCGGCCACCATGGCGCCCACCAGACCGGCGGCGATGCCCACGCGCAGGGCGGGGAACAAAAAGGGCAAGGCAGCCGGCAGGCGCAACAGCCACAGCGACTGCCAGCGCGAGGCGGCATAGGTGTGCATCATCTCGGTCTCGATCACCTGCGGCGAGCGCAGGCCCTGCACCATGGCCACGGTGACGGGGAAGAAGCACAGGTACATGGCAATGACGGCCTTGGGCGCCAGGCCCTCGAACCCCAGGCTGCCCAGAATGACCAGCACGATGGGCGCAATAGCCAGCACCGGCACGGTTTGCGAAGCCACAATCCAGGGCAGCAGGGCCCGGTCCAGCGTGCGCGAATGCACGATGAGCACCGACAACACCAGCCCCAGCGCGGTGCCCAGCACAAAGCCCACCAGCGTGGTCTCACCGGTGACGACCACGTGGTACAGCAGGTTGCGCGGTGAGTCGACGGGCCAGTCCACCACGCTGGACCAGAAGTCCAGCGCCACCTGGTGCGGCGCGGGCAGCACCGGGCGCTCCATGCCCATGGTGGCGCCCAGCAGGTCTTGCCAGGTCCAGGGATTGCCCGCAGGCTCCAGCACGCGTTCGATGGCGCCGGGTGCGTTCATGGCCCAGGCACCGGCGTACCAGAGCAGCAGCACGCCCAGCAGCATCACCGCCACGGGCAGCGCCTGCTCCCACAGGCGGGCGGCTTTATTCGTGGTGGCCATCGACAAGTGCCTCGCGCACGGCGTGCGCCACGTCCATGAAGGCCTGCGTGTCGCGCAGGCCCAGGTGCCGCGCGTCAGGCAGCGGTGAGTCGATGACCTTGACGATGCGCCCAGGGCGCGGCGACATGACCACGATGCGGGTGGACAGGTACACCGCCTCGGCAATGGAGTGGGTGACGAACACCACGGTACGGCGCTCGCGTTGCCACAGCTGCTGCAGCTGCTCGTTGAGGCGGTCGCGGGTGATTTCGTCGAGCGCGCCAAAGGGCTCGTCCATCATGAGGATGCGCGGCTCAAAGGCCAGGGCCCGGGCAATGGATACGCGCTGCTGCATGCCGCCCGAGAGTTGCCAGGGGTACTTCTTCTCGAAACCGGTCAGGCCCACGCGGGCCAGATGTTCCTGCGCGATGGCCCGCGCCTCGGTCTTGTCACGGCCCTGAATCTGCAGCGGCAGCATGACGTTGGCCAGCACATTGCGCCAGGGGAACAGGGCCGGCGCCTGGAACACGTAGCCGTAGGCGCGGGCCATGCGCGCATCGTGCGGGCTCACGCCGTTGACCAGCACGGTGCCGCTGCTGATCTGTTCCAGGTCGGCAATGACCCGCAGCAAGGTGGTCTTGCCGCAACCGGAAGGACCGATGAGCGAAACAAACTCGCCCTCGCCAATGCGCAGGTCGATGTTGCTGAGCGCCTGCACCGGCGTGTCGGCCGTCTGGTAGATCACGCTGGCGTCGCGGACCTCCACCGCGGGGCGGGATGCGTCGGCGGAAACCGCTGTGGAAGGGAAAGGCGCGGAAGCAGGGTTCATGGATAAAAAGCTAACCGATTGGTCAAGTAACTGCCGGAATACTAGCGAGTTTCGTGCCAGAAACAGATCACGCATCCGGATATACCCTGCCCCGGACTAACCCCTAGGGTGCCGACCCGCGCCCTGCGGCGCGCCACCGGGCTGCACCAAACCGGGCACCGCCCGCACAACAAGGGCGCGCAGCGCGCCCCTCTCTCTTACACCCAATGCGCCTGCTTCAGTGCGAAATACACGCCCAGGCCCACCAGTGCGAGCAGGCTCGCATACAGCGCCCACGGCCGTTTCTTCTCGGCGTAGGGGTCGGTCAGCGAACGCTCGGCGTTGGGCGGCAACTGCGCCAGCTGGGTCAGCGAGGTGCCAAACGGAATGTTGATGCGGGCACGGGCATTGATGGCCCAGCCATTGGCGTCCAGTATCGGCCCCAGGTTGCGGCTGCGCAGCTTGAACCATGCCAGCACCACGGCGGGGCCGGACACGATGAGCAGCAGGGCCAAGAGGGCCAACGGCACCTGCCACCACTTGAGGGACAACAGCCCCGACAGTACGGACACCAGTGCCGTGCCCAAGGCCCCCACGGCCAGTCCGATGGCGGCAAAGATGCCGGCGAATTTGCCGACGTCAAACGGCGGCGCCACGGGCGCGACCGGCACCTTGGCCGCCGCATCGGCAGCGCCCACGGCCTTCTTGGTGGCACCCATGGCCAGGGCTCCGAGCCGGTCGTTGGACGCACTGGCCTTGTTGGCCGCCATTTTCTGCAGCTGGCCGGCCACCAGGCGCGCCAGCTGCTTGTACGGCGACCAGAACGCCTGGCGCAGGCTGATGGGGTGCTCCACCATGCGGGTGATGGTGGCGTTCCAGTCGCGCCCCTGGCGGTCGTAGAACACGCCGTTGCGCCCGACCATGAGCTGGTCCGAGTCGCCCGCCGTCATGGCCACAGCAATGCTCAGTTTCTCGGTGCCGCGCACGCAGTCGCAATACACTAGGCAGATGCGGGCCAGCGAGGCCAGCGCCGCGTGGCGCGTGGCGTCCGACACGGCCACGCAGAGCTCGCACGAGCGCCCGTCGATGTACAGCGTGCCCAGCTGGAACGTGGCCTTGCCCTGGCGGGTGTAGAAGTCCCGGAAGGCCACAAAGTTGTTGGCCAGCGGCAGCAGGTCGCGCACATAGCGCGCGAGTTTTTCCAGCTCGCGCACGCCATCGCCTTCGGCCGCCGGGTCGGGTTTGTCGGCCAGCCACGCGGCATAGGGCGCAAAGCGGTCCTTGAGCGCCTGCCAGTCGGCCTCGCTGAGGGTCTCCCGGGCGCCGAGCAGGGGCTTGACGACCGCATCACGCAGCGCCTGCATGCGTTCGGTCCACGCGGGGTTGAGGCCAGTGCCCAGGTGCAGCACTGCGTGGGCCTGCACCCGCGCCACCGGCAGGGCGGCAATGCCCTCGGTGTCGTGCGTGAGCGTGTCCGACGCCAGTGCGGCCAGAGCGTCGGTGGAGGCGTTGAGGGCCTCGCTGGCACGCCCGTCAAAAGCCGTCAGACGGCAGCGCACAAACCAGTCGTCCACCTTGTCGACCACCTCCAGCCAGGTGGCGTAGGCGGCTTCGGTGGCGTCGCCCAGGGGCTGGACGTCCTCACCCTGTGCTTCCCAGGCGGTCATGGCGCGCTCCACATAGCGGGCCTGCGCGGCACTGGCGGCCTCCACGCTCACCATGCCATCGGTCTGCTCCAGACTGGCGAGCAACTCGCGCGCCGCAGCGGCGATGTGCTGACCTTCCTCATCGTCTGCCCGCAGCGCAGCCAGCGGCACGCCGGGCAGGCGCTGCGCCAGCACCTGCGGATCGCTGAGCCGTTCACCCGCCCACTGCACGGCGGCAATGAGTTCGGGGGCGCGGATCTGCCCGTCACCGTCGCTGTCGACGAACGACAGGGTGCGGCTGTCAAATTCAATGCCCTGTACCGGGCAGGACAGGGCCACCCACAGTTTCTGGTCCAGTGTGCCGATGGCGAGCAGTTCCGCCGCGGTGTCCAGGCGCACCTGGTCAAAGCCGCCGGCCCGGAAGAAACGCCAGTGTTGCAAATCAGTAGTCACGCGCAGTAGGAAAAGTAGTTGTTGTTCGCAAATCTTACCGTCCAGAAAAAAGGCCCCGCTGGCAATGCACCAGCGGGGCCTTTTCAGGCAAGCGGACGAATTACTGCTTGACGGCCTCGGCCTGGATCACCAGGCGGACATTCTTGGGGAAGCCCCAGTCGATGCCGTAGTTCATGCCGAAGGCGGTGCGGTCGATGGTGGTTTCAAAGTCGCCACCGCACACTTCACGCTTGACCATGGGGCTCATGTAGCAGTTGAACTGGTTGGCCTTCAGGGTCACCGGCTGGGTCTTGCCCAGCAGCGTCAGGGTGCCGGCGATTTCGGCCACCTTGTCGCCGTTGAAGACGAACTTGTCGCCAACGAACTTGATGGTGGGGTACTTGGCAGCGTCAAACAGCTCGGCGCTTTGCAGGTGCTTGTCAAAGCCGGGGGTGCCGGTGTTGATGGAGGTGGTGTCGATGGTGACGTCCACCTTGCCGGTCTTGCCGGCGCGGTCGAGCTGCACGGAGCCTTCCTTCTTGTCGAAGCGGCCACGGTTGGTGGTGGTGCCGAAGTGACCGATTTCAAAGGTCACAAAGGTGTGTGTGGGGTCCAGGTTGTAGGTGGCGGTCTGTGCCTGGGCAACGCCCGACAGCAGGGTGGCGGCAGCGGCCAGGCCGAGTAGGGATTTACGCATGGTGATTACTCCAAAAAAACAGGGTTGGGGGAAAGAAGTTGGGGAAAAGAAATCAGAGCTTGCCGACGCCAGAGAGCGCCAGCTTGAACTTGACCTGCACGTCATCGGCCACCATGGACGTGTCCGCCCATTCGTTTTCACCGATCTTGAACGCCAGACGCTTGATAACGAACGTGCCGTTGGCCACCGTGGTGGCGCCACTCTGGGTCAGCGCCACGGGGACGACCAGGTCGCGCACATTGCCCTTGATGGACAGCTTGCCCGTCACCTCGAATTTGCCGCCGCCCAGGCCCTTGATGGCGCTGGACTGGAACGTGGCCTGGGGAAACTTGGCGGTGTTGAACCAGGGGGCCTTGGGCAGCTCGGCATCCGACTCGGGGGCGCCCAGCGTGGCGCTGGCCACGTCGATGGTGAACGCGATCTTGCCGGTCTGCGGCTTGGCGGGGTCAAAGGCGATTTGCGCGTCAAATTTCTTGAAGCGGCCCTCGACCGGCACGCCCATCTGCTTGCTCACAAACGCAATTTCGCTCTGCGCGGGCAGCAGCTTCTGATCGGCGTGGGCCTGCAAGGCGCCCAGCGCAGCCACCAACAGCACCGCCGTAGTGCGAACCGACGACAACAAAACAGGTTTCATTTCATTCACTCCTTGATTCAGTGCGGACCCGCGGGCCGCTCAACGCCGACCGGGCAACATGCGGTCGAGCAGACCATCGCGGTCGATCCACTGGTGCTTAAGCGCGGCGCCGGCATGCAGCACCACCAGGGCGGCCATGGCGAAGGCCGACAGCTCGTGCCAGGGCTTGATCACCTCGGCCAGTGCCTTGCTGACCGGCACGAAGTCGGGCAGCGGCAGCACGCCGAACAGCACGATGGGAAAACCCGCCGCCGAGCTGTAGGCCCAGCCCACCAGCGGCACGATGAAGAACAGTGCATACAGCAGGCCGTGGGTGGCCCGGTAGGCCGCCATCTGCCAGCCCGGCATGGCCAGCGTCACCGCCTGCGGCAACGCCGGGGGGCGGTGGGTGAGGCGCCACAGCACGCGCACCACCGACAGGGCCAGAATGACGACACCCGCCCACTTGTGCCAGTTGTACAGCTTCAGGCGCTGGGGCGAGAACGGCAGGTCGGCCATGTACAGACCGACGGCAAAAATGCCCACCAGTGCCACGGCCAGCACCCAGTGCAGGGCAATGGCAAAGCCGTGGTAGCGCGCAGAAGCAGAAGTGGGTTGCATGGCAAGTAATAGGAAGTACGCAAGCGGTGGGAACCCGCTGGCGTTTGGAACATGCGGCAAGTTTAGGAGCCGTCGTTCTGCAAAAAATTCAAATTACTTGACGCAACAATTCAATTTTTTTGAATTAACCGCTGCTGTGCGAACGCCACGTACCAGTCCAGGCAGGCCGGATTGGCCATGGCGTCCTTGTTCACCACCTTCTCCAGCGGCTGGCCCAGCAGCAGCTTCTTGATGGGCAGCTCCTGCTTCTTGCCCGACAGGGTGCGCGGAATCTCGGCCACCTGGAAGATGGCGTTGGGCACAAAGCGCGGGCTCAGGGCGGTCTTGATGGCGTCGTTGAGCCGGGTTTTCAGCGCGTCGTCCAGCACCAGGCCGTCGCGCAGCACCACAAACAGGGGCATATAGCTTTCGCGTCCCAGGTATTCCAGGTCCACCACCAGGCTGTCCATCACCTCGGGCAACACCTCCACCGCGCTGTACAGCTCGCTGGTGCCCATGCGCAGGCCGTGGCGGTTGATGGTGGCGTCGCTGCGGCCGAAGATCACGCAGCCTTCGCCGCCCTGCTCTTTCGTGCCCACGCGCAGCCAGTCGCCGTGGCGCCAGACGCCGCCGGCCTCGGGGCCCAAGTCGCCGCCACCGGGCTTGCGGCCGTGGCCGGCCGGGTACATCTCGAAGTAGCTGGCCAGGTAACGGGCGTTGCCCTGGTCGCCCCAGAAATACAGCGGCATGGACGGAATGGGCTGGCTGCACACCAGTTCGCCCACCTCGCCCAGCACGGGCACGCCGGCTTCGCTCCACGCCTCCACGGCGCAGCCCAGCAGGCGGCACTGCATGACGCCGGGCTCCTGCGGCAGCTCGCGGTTGCCGCCGATGAAGGCACCGCAAAAGTCGGTGCCGCCGGAAATGTTGCACCACCAGATGTCCTGCTGGGCGTCGCTCCGGGCGATGCGGCGGAACTGTTCGGTGCCCCAGATCTGCGCCTCGGGCGACAGGGGCGAGCCGGTGGAGCCCAGCGCCCGCACGGCCGACAGGTCGCCGCACTGGGCCAGGTCCACGCCGGCCGTGAGGCAATTGGCAAAGAAGGCGGCGCCGGCGCCGAAAAAGGTCACGCCCAGGTCGGCGGCAAAGCGCCACAGGGTGGTCCAGTCGGGCTTGTCCTTGCTGCCGCCGGGGTTGCCGTCGTAAATCACGCAGGTGGTGCCGTTGAGCAGGCCCGCCACCTGGGCGTTCCACATGACCCAGCCGGTGGAGCTGTACCAGTGGAAACGCTCGCCCCGGTTGTTGGCGCTGTAGCTGCAGCCGATGTCGTTGTGCAGGGTTTTGAGCGCCAGTGCCACCAGCACCGTGCCACCGTGGCCGTGCACGATGGGCTTGGGCAGGCCGGTGGTGCCGCTGGAGTAGACGATCCACAGCGGATGGTCAAACGGCAGCCACAGGGGCTCGAACGCCGTGGTTTGCGCATCATTCTGGGCGGTAGCCGCCGTAAAACGGGCGCAGGCAGCTATGGAATTGCTAGCATGCTCAGGGGCATCAGCCGTGCCCAGGTTGTCGTGCAGGATGACGTGCCGCACGCTGGGCAGGGCCTGCACCAGTTCCTGCACCACGCCCATGCGGTCAAAGTCGCGGCCGGCGTAGCGCACGCCGTCGCAGGCGATCAGCACCTTGGGGGTGATCTGCTTGAAACGGTCGAGCACGGCATGGGTGCCCATGTCGGGAGCGCAGATGCTCCACACGGCGCCAATACTGGCGGTGGCCAGAAACGCCACCATGGCTTCGGGCACGTTGGGCAGGTAGGCCGCCACCCGGTCGCCGGGCATGACGCCCTGGCGCTGCAGGTGCAAGGCCAGTGCGGCCACCTGGCGGCGCAGTTCGGGCCAGCCCAGCTCGCGCTGCTGCCCTTGTTCGTTGCGGCTGATGATGGCGGGAAAGCCGGCGGCGTGCGCGGGCGCCACGTGGCGAAACACCTGCTGCGCGTAGTTGGCCTGCGCGCCGGGAAACCACGCCGCCCCGGGCATGGCGTTTTTGGCCAGCACGGCGGTGTGCGGCGTGGGCGACTGCATCTCGAAGTAATCCCAGATGCTTTGCCAGTAGGCATCGAGGTCGGTAATGGACCAGCGCCAGAGGTCGTTGTAGGTGGCAAACGACAGGCCGCGGGTTTCGCGCAGCCAGTTCTGGTACAGGCGGATCTGGGGAAGGTTGGGGGGCGGTGTTGTCTGGCTCATATTCTGGTTTTGCGGGAGCACCCCGTGGCGCACCGGTGTCTCGCAATAATATGCCCCCGGCCCCGCCGACACGGGTGACACCCAGGCGACACCCCCTGCCCGGTCAGTCCAAAAAGTACCAGTAACCGCTGTTGACCCAGGCGGTGAGCGCCGCCACAAAGGCCGGGTTCTTCAGGCCGGTGCGCAGCAGACTGTGGCTCAGCTGTTCCTGGTCACACAGCGCCGTGACCGCCGCGCGGGCGGCGGCGCCAAAGGCGTGGCGTTCGCCATCGACGTAGCACACGCCGTCGGCCGCCGTGGCGTCCACGTAGAAACAGCGCAGGCCGCCGGTGCGCACTAGCGGCTGCTGCTGGAGGGTGTTGAGCACGTCGGCTTCGTCCATCGGCTCTTCCAGCGGCTGCAGGTCAAGCGCGCATTTGGTCTTGGACAGGAAGCTGCCGGCAAAGTCGGCCACCAGCGTGTCGTTGTCCAGCAGGGACTGCAGCTGTGCGCGGATCAGGCCGAAGTCGCTGGCGTTGATCTGGCCCGGATGCTGGCTCACCGGCCGCCCGGGGTCGCTCAGCAGCGCACTGCCCTGCTCCTGGTCGATCACGTAGTCGGCCAGGCCGCTGAGCAGGTCGCAGGCCGACTTGCCGCGAAAGCCGACCGAGTAGCTGAGCGCGGTTTCCAGCGTCACGCCGTCGTGCGGGAAGCCCGGCGGGATGTACAGGATATCGCCGGGCAGCAGTTCCACGTCGAGGATGGCCTCGAACGGGTCCACGTGCAGCAGCGCCGCATGGGCCGCGAACTGGCGGTGCTCGCCCCGGTCTCCGACACGCCACTGGCGCCGGCCGGAGCCCTGGCAGATGAACACGTCGTACAGGTCGATGTGCGGCCCGACGCCGCCCTGCGGGCGGGAGTAGACCACCATCACATCGTCCAGGCGCCACTTCGGAATGAAGGCAAACGGTTCCACCAGCGTGGCCACTTCAGGCGACCAGTGGTTCACGGCCTGCACGATCAGGGACCAGCCGGTGGTGCCCAGATGGTCGTACGAAGTAAAGGGACCGGTCTCGGCCTGCCACTGATCGTCTTTGCGGTAGACCAGGCGCGAATCCACCGCGTCCTCGCAGGCCAGGCCGGCCAGCTCCTCGGGGGTGATCAGGTCTTCAAAGGCCTTGAAGCCCTGGCGGATGACCACCGGCTTTTGCTGCCAGTAGTGCGCCATGAAGTGGTCCAGGGAAAAATCGGCCAGGGTGAGAGAGGGCATGGAAGGTGTGGGAATGAACAATCGAGGCGGCAGGTTAGCAGGCGCCGTCCGGGGGGGATTGATGCAGGTCAACGGTTGGAGCGGGGGTATAAACTCCAACGAACCCCTTCGCATTTCTTTGCATTTCTTCGCACCTCTTTGCCCCCCAGCGCACCATGACCATCTGGAAACAAGCCATTTCTGTTGAAACCCTGACCGCTATCAGCGCCAACACCGCCGTATCCCACCTGGGTATGGAATTCCTGGAAGTGGGCGACGACTTCATCTCGGCCCGCGTCCCCGTGGACGCGCGCACGCGCCAGCCCTACGGTCTGCTGCACGGCGGCGTGAGTGTGGTGCTGGCCGAAACCCTGGGTTCCTGCGCCGCAGTATTTGCCAGCCCCGAGGGTTACCGCGCGGTGGGCCTGGACATCAATGCCAACCACATCCGCGCCGCCACCAGCGGCTGGGTCACCGGCGTGGCCAAACCCGTGCACGTTGGCCGCACCACCCAGGTCTGGCAGATCGACCTGCGCAACGAGGCCGGCGAACTGACCTGCGTGTCGCGCATCACGATGGCGATCCTGGCGCCAAAATAAGCTTCAAATACGGCATAAAACCGCATAAACACTGCGCAGACAGCTATGCATTGCATAGCACCGGCCACTCAATCCCGCACCAGGGTCTGCGACTGCGCCATGGTGTAGGTGATGAACAGGCCAACCGATGCGCCCGTGGTCTTTTGCACCAGGGGGCTGGACTGGTTGGCCGCTCCGGCCACCGAGTCCACCCGCGTGAAGGCCGTGATGCGCAGGTGCGGCGTGAACGCCTTGCCGGCATACAGCGACAGGCGTGTCGCGATCAGGCCGGCCTGCGCGGTGTAGGCGCTGCGGCTGGGCGTGGCGTACGCCGGGGCCACCCCGTACAGCGTGTCGGCCAGGCGCTGGTCACCCAGCAGCAGGCCCACCCCGCCCCCATAGCTCCAGCCCGCCCGGGCGCTGCGCTGGTACACCAGCTCGGGCTCGAAGGCCATGCCTTTGTCGGTGAAGTGGTTGGTGGCATCAAAGACGCCGCGCAGGGGAAAGTCGGCGCGCCAGCGCCCGTGGTTGGCATCCCGGGCCAGCGTCCACTGGACGCGCGGGCCGAATTCCAGCAGCGTGCCGAGTTCCGGCATGCCGCGGCGCACATCGATCTCGTCGGCCCCCGAGCCAAAGGCCGCAGCGAAGCCCACATCCAGCCGCACATCGGGGGTGAGTATCTTGCGCAGGCCCACGTTGTCGCGGTCCACCCGCAGCAGGTCGCCGCGGTACACCACATACGGCAGCAACAGGCCGCGCTCCAGCTGCTGCCCGGAACCCGGGTAGGCCTGCTGCGACATCAGCAGGGACATGGCGCCCGCCTCCCACAGGGGCAGGGCTTCGCCATCCTGCGCCCGCCCCGCCAGGGGCACCAGCAGGCCGGCCGCCAACGCCCAGCATCCGAATCGGCGCATCCTGGCTTCCCGCATGGCCAGACCTTACTGCCCGGACTGCGCCAGCTTCTCGCTCTTCCAGTAGACGTCGTCGCCGACGGTACCGTCGGTGCGGTGGCGGTTGAGCACGCGCGAGAGCACGAACATCAGATCCGACAGGCGGTTGAGGTACTGGCGCGGCGTGTCCTTCAGGGCATCCTGCGCCCCCAAAGCCACTACCGAGCGCTCCGCCCGGCGCGCCACGGTGCGGCAGATGTGGGCCTGCGCTGCGGCGCGGGTGCCGGCGGGCAGGATGAATTCCTGCAGGCGTGGCAGATTGGCGTTGTGGTCCTCCAGCGCCTGGTCCAGCACCAGCAGCGCCGCGGGCTTGAGCAACTCGAAGCCGGGGATGGACAGCTCACCGCCCAGGTTGAACAGCTGGTGCTGGATTTCCACCAGCAGGGAGCGCACGGCAGCGGGCATGTCCTCGCACAGCAGCAGGCCGATGTGGGAGTTGAGTTCGTCCACGTCGCCCATGGCGTGCACGCGCAGGCTGTTCTTGGAGACCCGGGTGTTGTCGCCCAACCCGGTGGTGCCGTTGTCTCCGGTGCGGGTGGCGATTTGTGAAAGGCGATTGCCCATGGTCAGCTCCGTGAAAGAACAAAAGGAATGTCCCTATCGTAAACTGCCCCCATGAATGCCCCTACTGCCACCCCGCATTTGCTGCCCCGCGTGAACCAGCGCCCGGTTCCCGCCGCATTGCTGCAAGCCCTGCAAGCCCAGTTCGGCGACCGCTGCTCCACCGCCCAGGCGGTGCGCGAGCAGCACGGGCGCGACGAGTCTTCCTTTGACGTGCCGCCCCCCGGCGCCGTGGTGTTTGCCCGCAGCACGGACGAGGTGGCGTTGGTGGTCCGGCTGGCGGCGCAACACCACACCCCGGTGATTCCGTTTGGTGTCGGCACGTCGCTGGAGGGCCACCTGCTGGCGGTGGAAGGCGGCATCAGCCTGGACGTGAGCCAGATGAACCAGGTGCTTTCCATCAACGCGGAAGACCTGACCGTGACCGTGCAGCCCGGTGTGACGCGCAAGCAGCTCAACGAGGCTGTGAAGTCCACCGGCCTGTTCTTCCCCATCGACCCCGGCGCCGACGCCACCATTGGCGGCATGAGCGCCACGCGCGCCAGCGGCACCAACGCCGTGCGCTACGGCACCATGCGCGAGAACGTGCTGGCACTGGAAGTGGTTACCGCCGACGGCTCCGTGATCCGCACCGGCACGCAGGCCAAGAAGTCGTCGGCCGGCTACGACCTGACGCGCCTGATGGTGGGCTCCGAGGGCACGCTGGGCGTCATGACCGAAATCACCGTCAAGCTCTATCCGCTGCCCGAAGCCGTGATGGCGGCGACCTGCTCCTTTGCCACGCTGGCCGACGCGGTGAACACCACCATCCAGATCATCCAGCTGGGCGTGCCGATTGCGCGCTGCGAACTGCTGGACGCCAACACGGTGCGCGTGGTCAACCAGCACTCCAAGCTCACCCTGCGCGAAGGCGCCATGCTGCTGATGGAGTTCCACGGCTCCCCTGCCGGCGTGCAGGAACAGGTGGAAACGGTGCAGGCCATTGCCAGCGAGCACGGGGGCGAAACCTTTGAGTGGGCGGCCACCCCCGAGGAGCGCACCCGCCTGTGGACGGCGCGGCACAACGCCTACTTTGCCGGCGTGCAGTCGCGCCCGGGCTGCAAGGCCATCACCACCGACACCTGCGTGCCGATCTCGCACCTGGCCGAGGCCCTGCTGGACTCGGTGACCGAGGCACAGGAGGCCGGCATCCCCTACTTTCTGGTGGGCCATGTGGGTGACGGCAATTTCCACATGGGCTACCTGATCGACCCCGCCCAGCCCGCAGAACGGGAACTGGCCGAGCGGCTCAACCACCAGCTGGTGGCACGCGCGCTCAAGCTGGGCGGCACCTGCACCGGCGAGCACGGCGTGGGGCTGCACAAGATGGATTTTCTGGTGAGCGAAGCCGGCGCGGGCGCCATTGACATGATGCGTACCATCAAGCGCGCGCTGGACCCGCACAACATCCTCAATCCGGGGAAAATTTTTACGCTGTAAGGCGGCGTGGGTGTCTCAACTTTTGTCTATGGAATAGGAAACAGCAATGGTGATCTTCTGGATTGGAGTGGGCGTTGTGGTGGTCTATCTGGTCACCCTGTACAACAGCCTGGTGGAAGTGAAAAACGGGGTGGCCAAGGCCTGGGCCAACATCGACGTACTGCTCAAGCAGCGGCACGACGAGTTGCCCAAGCTGGTGGACACCTGCAAGCAGTACATGCAGCACGAGCAGGCCACGCTGGAGCGCGTCATCCAGGCCCGTGCCCGCGTATCGTCCGCGCGCGAGGCCCACGACGTGGACGCCCTGGGCCAGGCCGAGGGCACCTTGCGCAACGGGCTGGGACAGCTGTTTGCCCTGGCCGAGTCCTACCCCGACCTGAAGGCCAACGCGCAGTTCCTGAATCTGCAGTCGCGCATCAGCAGCCTGGAGAACGCCATTGCCGACCGGCGCGAGTTTTACAACGACAGCGTCAACATCAACAACGTGCGCATCGCGCAGTTTCCCGGGGTGCTGCTGGCGCGCTGGTTCCAGTTCAAGGCCTTTGACCTGCTGCAGTTTGCCGCCGCGGAGCTGCAGGACGTGGACATCGGCCAACGCTTCAAGGACTGAGTCCGGTGCTGCTGTGGGGCTTGCGGACGGTTCGCGGCCAGAACCTGAACGCTTTTTTTCTCGCCTGCTACCTGGGCCTGTTCATGGGCGCACAGCAGGCCGGGCCCGGCACCATCGCCGGGCTCTGCCGGGTGGCGGTGGTGCTGGTTGCCATCGCGGCGTGGGCCGCAGCACTGCGCCGCGCGCGCGCCATTGCCAACATGGCCACCTCCCGCGTGGGCTCGGCGGCGCAGGGTTACGTTGAGGTGCAGGGGCGCGCCAGCGTCAGCCCGGACAACCTGATTACCAGTCCCTTAAGCGGCGTGCAGTGCATCTGGTACCGCTACCGGGTGTACGAGAAGGACACGGCCGAGCGCGAGTGGCGGGAGGTGGACCGCGGCGTGAGCAGCGCCACCTTTGAAATCGCCGACGCGACAGGCGCCTGCCGGGTGGACCCTGACCATGCCGAGATCATGGGCGCCGAAACCCGCACCACCTACCAGGATGGCTACAAGCACGTCGAAGAGCTGCTGTTTGGCGGCCGCACGGTCTACGTGCTGGGCGAGTTCTCCACCATCGGTGGCGCCGCCACGGCCCTGAACCTGAGCGAGGATGTGGGCGCCCTGCTGGCCACCTGGAAGGCGGATGCGGCCGGCCTGAAGCGCCGCTTCGACCTCGACGGCAACGGCCAGATTGACGCCCGTGAATGGGAACTGGCACGCCGGCTGGCCATCCGGACGGTGGAACGCAACCACCAGGACATCCGCCAGCAGCCCGGCGTCCACATGGTGCGGGCGCCGCGCGATGCGCGTCTGTTCCTGATTTCCGCCCTGCCGCCGCAGCGCCTGCGCCGGCGCTACCTGGCGTGGAGTCTCCTCCACCTGGGCATCGGCTTGCTGGCCGCTGCCCAGCCCGGGCGTGCGCTATTCCCTTTGTAAGGACGCGCGCCCACCCGACTTACAGCTCGGCGTGGTCGGCGATGGAGCTGGCCATGTACTCCATCCGGTGGCGCATGTCGGCTTCGGTGTCGGCATGCTGGCGGGCAATGTGCTGGAACGCGTCCTGGATTTCAATGAAGGCGTCCACCATGTCCGGGTCGAAGTGCGCACCCCGCTCGCTGAAGATGACCTGCACCGCCCGGTCGTGGGGCACGCCCTGCTTGTAGACCTTGTCGGAGATCAGGGCGTCGTACACGTCGGCGATGGCCATGATGCGCGCTGCCACGGGAATCTGCGTGGCCGCCAGACCCTGCGGATAGCCGCTGCCGTCCCACTTCTCGTGGTGCGACAGTGCCAGCTCCTTGGCGACCACCAGCAGCGGCGAGGCCCGCCCCAGGGTCTGCTCGGCCCGCCCGATGGCGGCGTGGCCTACGGTGGTGTGGGTGCGCATGAGCGTCACTTCGTCGGGCGTCAGCGGCCCCGGCTTGAGCAGGATGCGCTCGGGCACACCAATGGAGCCCATGTCGTACAGGGGCACGCTGCGACACAGCAGGTCGATGTACGCATCGCTCAGCAGCGAAGCGAACGCGGGCTGTTCCTGCAGCTTCTGCGCCAGCGCGCGCACATAGGCCTGCACACGCAGCAGATGGTTTTCGGAGTCGGATTCCCGCTGCTCGGCCAGCGTGGCCAGGGCAAACACCACCACCTGCTGGGCGTGCGCGATGGCATCCACATCGCTGCGGGCGTCGGGTGCCGGTGAACGGGGGGAAGGCATGGTCAATCTCCTGAAGACGCGGTGGGCGAAGCCCGTTGCGCCACGCCATTCTGCCATCGGGCACGTCCGCTTTACGCCGCGTAACAATTGCCAGGGGGTCCACGGCCACCCTGCGTCAACGGCGGCTGGGCTGCCGCGTTGTGCAGAATACCGTTCCCCCATGCGCGGGTGCCGCGCGTGCCACTGGCATCCACTACCGGGTCACACCATGCATCGTCTTACCCTCACCGCGTGCGCCACGCTGGCCACCAGCCTTTTGCTGACGGCCTGTGCCGCCTCTTCCGGCCCCAACAGCCCGAACGCCGGGCCGGTGCTCTACCCCAACGCCACCTACAAC
>JBAQKO010000383.1:0-6391 GCA_049301075.1 Rhodoferax sp. | reverse complement strand
GAACCCGGAAGCATGTGGAGCTTCGAGCCCGACTTTGAAGCAGCGGAGCTGCAGCGGCCCGGCAAGCTGCTGCGCATGGTGGAGGGCGTGGCCTCCGACAACTTTGTTCCCGGCGACTGGATCTACCTGCTCAACACCGACGCCCAGACCTACCAGCGCACCGGCTACGAAGGCTCCAACGCCATCTACCTGGGGCGCAACCGGTTTGACGATTACTACAACGACAACAACCACTACTACAGCTACAAGGAAAAACTGAGCGAAGTCTTCCAGTGGCGCCATGGCGTGTTCAACCGCCGCCGCGACTTCGCCAAGCACAAGCCCCTGGCCCCGCAAGACTACGAGCGCCTGAGCGCCACGCCCGACAAGGGGGGCATGCTGCTGGGCTACCGCGTGGCGCCCTACCTGTTTGGCTACGAGCCGCTGCCGGAGCTGCCGGGTGCCACTACACCGCCGGATGCGCCTGTGCCAGGCACGCCTGAAACGCCCGCGTTGCGCGCGCCGGTTGCGGCGAGCGGCGGGTGATGGCGAAAAACTGGCAGTCGTAACGCAGGACCTCGGGCTGGATGGCCCGCATCTGACCGGCGCGCACAAAGCTCTCAGCATAGTGGTCGGGCAAGAAACCCAGAAACTGGCCGGACAGGATCAGGGTGGCGATGGACTCCTGGTCAAAGCCCGTGGCGCTGCGCGGCAGGCGGGCCCGCTGCGTCACGTCCATATTGGGGGAGTGGTAGCCCAGGCCGGCAAAGCGCTGCTCGCGCAGGCTGTCCCAGTTCAGGGGCACCGCCTCCTCCCGGTACAGCGGATGGTTCTGGCCGCAGTACAGCGACATGGCTTCGTCGAACAGGGGCGTGTACTCCAGCAGGTCGGAACTGCGGTGGCCGGGGATGATGCCAATCTGGTACTGGCCGTCCAGCACGCCGCGCTCGATGGCCGTCAGGGTTGCCACGTGCAGATTCAGCGCCACGTCGGGCGCCTGCTGCGTGAACAGGGCAATGGCCTGGGCAATGTGGGCGTGCGGGTTGCTGGCCGTCTTGTCAAACACGGCCAGGTGCAGCTGCCCACCCATGCGGCGGTGGATTTCGTCCACGCTGGCGCGAAAGGCCTCGGTGGACGCCAGCAGGCGCGCCGATTCGGCATAGATTTTTTCGCCTTCCGGCGTCAGGGAAAAACCGGCCCGCCCACGCCGGCACAGCGTCAGGCCCAGGCGGGTTTCCAGGTCCTTGATATGGCGGCTCACGGTGGAGGTGCCGATGTTGAGCTCCAGCTCCGCCGCTGCCATGCCGCCGCAATCCACCACGGCGCGGAACACCCGCAGCAGGCGCAAATCCATGTCGCTGATCTGGCCCAGCACGGCGCGGTTTTTAACTTGCATAAATCGGCAACTAAATAGTGATATTTGTGACTTTATAAGAGTAACAGAAGCACTGACAATGCGCTTTCCTTTGCCCCCCGCCCAGCAGCCTCACCTGGAGTTGCCCATGAAGCTCAACGACACCCCTGCGTCCCCCGCCGTCACCAGCACCAGCGCCTACCCGCGCGATGCCGCCTGGCTGAACGCCCACTGGATGCCCTTTACCGGCAACCGCAACTTCAAGGCGCAGGCAGCCCAGGGCTCGCGCATGCTGGTCAGCGCCCAGGGCGCCTACTACACCGACAGCAACGGCCGCAAGGTGCTCGACGGCCTCTCGGGCCTGTGGTGCTGCGGCCTGGGCCACGCCCGCCCGGAGATCACCGAAGCGGTGAGCCGCCAGATCGCCACGCTGGACTACGCGCCGGCCTTCCAGTTCGGCCACCCGCTGTCGTTTGCGCTGGCCAACAAGATCCGTGATCTCACCCCCGAGGGGCTGGACCACGTGTTCTTCACCGGCTCCGGCTCCGAATCGGCCGACACCGCACTCAAGATGGCCCGCGCCTACTGGCGCGCCAAGGGCATGGGCACCAAGACCCGGCTGATTGGCCGCGAAAAGGGTTACCACGGCGTGAACTTCGGCGGCATCTCGGTGGGCGGCATTGGCGGCAACCGCAAGACCTTTGGCCAGGGCATCGAGGCCGACCACCTGCCCCACACGCAGCCCGCCGCCGGCGCCTTCCACAAGGGCATGCCGCCCACCGGCGCTGAACTGGCCGACGAGCTGCTCAAACTCATTGCGCTGCACGACGCCTCCAACATTGCCGCCGTCATCGTCGAGCCGTTCTCGGGCTCAGCCGGTGTCGTCATTCCGCCGGTGGGCTACCTGCAGCGCCTGCGCGAGATCTGCACGGCCAACAACATCCTGCTGATTTTTGACGAAGTCATCACCGGCTTTGGCCGCTGCGGCGCCTACACCGGCGCGGCCGCCTTTGGCGTCACGCCCGACATCATGAACCTGGCCAAGCAGATCACCAACGGTGCGCAGCCCCTGGGCGCCGTGGTGGCCAAGAAGGACATTTACGACACCTTCATGGAACAGGGCGGCCCGGAATACCTGGTGGAATTCCCCCACGGCTACACCTACTCGGCCCACCCCATGGCCTGCGCCGCCGGCATTGCCGCGCTGGACGTGCTGGTGCGGGAAAACATGGTGGAGCGCGTGGCCAGCCTGGCGCCCTATTTCGAGCAGGCCGTGCACAGCCTGCGCGGCGCCAAGCACGTCCTGGACATCCGCAACTACGGCCTGGCCGCCGGCTTCACCATTGCCCCGGTGCCCGGCGAGCCCGCCAAGCGGCCCTACGAAATCGCCATGAAATGCCTGGAAAAGGGTTTTTATGTACGCTACGGTGGCGATACCATCCAGCTGGCGCCGCCCTTCATCATCGAAAAGTCGGAAATCGACAGCCTGATCAACGCCCTGGGCGAAGCCCTGAACGCCACCGCCTGACACCGGCCCCACCCTGAAAGACCGATACCCATGTCCCAGCTCCCCACCATTGGCCACCTGATCGACGGCAAGATTGTCACCCCGGACAGCCGCGCGCAAGACGTTTTCAACCCCGCCACCGGCCAGGCCGAAAAGCGCGTGCTGCTGGCCGAAAAGGCCACGGTCGAGCAGGCCATTGCCTCGGCCCAGGCCGCCTACCCGGCGTGGCGCAACACCCCGCCGCTCAAGCGCGCGCGGGTCATGAGCAAGCTCAAGAATCTGCTGGAAGAACACGCCGATGAACTCGCCGCCCTGATCACCGCCGAGCACGGCAAGGTGCTGTCCGACGCCATGGGCGAACTGCAGCGCGGCATCGAAAACGTGGAATACGCCAGCTACGCCCCCGAGCTGCTCAAGGGCGAGCACAGCAAGAATGCCGGCCCGGCCATCGACTCCTGGAGCGAGTTCCAGGCCCTGGGTGTGACCGCCGGCATCACCCCCTTCAACTTCCCCGCCATGGTGCCGCTGTGGATGTGGCCCATGGCCGTGGCCTGCGGCAACACCTTCATCCTGAAGCCGTCCGAGCGCGACCCCAGCAGCACGCTGCGCATCGCCCAGCTGGCGCTGGACGCCGGCCTGCCACCGGGCGTGCTCAATGTGGTCAACGGCGACAAGGTGGCCGTGGACACGCTCCTGACCGACCCGCGCGTCAAGGCCGTGAGTTTTGTCGGCTCCACCCCCATTGCCGAATACATCTACGCCACCGGCTGCGCCCACGGCAAGCGCGTGCAGGCCCTGGGCGGCGCCAAGAACCACGCCGTGGTCATGCCCGACGCCGATGTGGCCAACGCCGTCAATGCGCTGATGGGCGCGGCCTACGGCTCCTGCGGCGAGCGCTGCATGGCCATTCCGCTGGTGGTGGCCGTGGGCGACGCCGTGGCCGATTCCGTGCTGGCCGGCCTGAAGGTGGAAATTGCCAAGATGAAGGTCGGCCCCGGCACCGCGCCCGGCATGGACATGGGCCCGCTGGTGACCAAGGCGCACTTTGACAAGGTGCGCGGCTACGTGGACCAGGGCGTGAAGGAAGGCGCCACGCTGGTGGTGGACGGCCGCGGCCTGAAGGTGGCCGGCCATGCGGACGGCTATTTCCTGGGCCCCTGCCTGTTCGACAACGTCAAGCCCGGCATGGTGATCTACCAGGAAGAAATCTTCGGCCCGGTGCTGGGCATCGTGCGCGTGAAGACGCTGCAGGAAGCCATGGACCTGATCGACGCCCACGAGTACGGCAACGGCACCTGCATCTTCACCCGCGACGGCGAGGCCGCGCGCTACTTCACCGACAACATCCAGGTCGGCATGGTGGGCGTGAACGTGCCCCTGCCCGTGCCCGTGGCCTACCACTCGTTTGGCGGCTGGAAGCGCTCGCTGTTTGGTGACCTCTCGGCCTATGGCCCCGACGCCGTGCGCTTCTACACCAAGCGCAAGACCATCACCCAGCGCTGGCCCAGCGCCGGTGTGCGCGAAGGCACGGTGTTCGCTTTCCCCAGCAGCCGATAAAACACGCCGGTTGCACTACCGGCAGCACCAAAGCCCCATCCCGGCACCCGGAGTGGGGATTTTTTATTCCACCGATCTGGGCAGCGGCAGGCGCAGCCACTGCCTGCGGACGGCGGTGTGCGCCAGCACGGCCAGGACGCCGTTAATCACCAAGGCCTCGCGCACACCCAGGAAGCTGACGGACAGCCCGGTTACCAGGGCGCCCAGCGCAAGACCACCCCGCATAGCCAGCATGAACAGGCTCACGGTTTGCCCCCGGATGCGCTCGGGCGCAGCCGACTGCAACAGGGCGTTGGCCGACGCGTTGCTGGCGGTCATGCATGCGCCGGCCAGCGCAAAAAGCAACGGCAAGCCCCAGGACCAGCGGTTCAGCGCCGCAAGCACCACCACCCCACCAAAGGCCAGTGCAAACGCCGAACTCAAAGGCCGGCGGTCCTTTGCCGGATCGACCGCCAGCAGCCCGATCGCACCGAGCAGGCCACCGATGCCAAAGGCCCCCATGGTGATACTGAATTGGCCCACATCTCCCTGTAAAACCTCTTTCACCAGAACTGGGCAGAACGTGATCAGCGGGGCGCACAGCAGCGCGCTGGTCAGGACGGTCAACAAGGCACCGCGCAAAAGCGGTTCGTGCAGGATTTCCCCCACGCCGGCCACCAGCTTGCGGTGATCCAGACTCTGGCGCAACGACGCCGAGGCAACCACGCGCGGCAGCACCCACATGGCCACCACAATAAACGGCACATACGACGCCGCACTCACAGCAAAAGCGCCCGCCGCACCCACACTGGTCATCAGCACCCCGGCAATGGCTGGCCCCAAAATGCGCGACAGGTTGAACTGCGTGGAGTTCAGGGCAATGGCCGAGGGAATCTGGTCCCGCTTCACGAGCGACGGAACAATCGACTGGAACGAGGGCATGGACAGCGCGTCCGTAACACCCACCACCAGCGACAGCAGGATCACGATCCAGGGCTGCACGGCGCCCGCCAGCAGCAAGCCCACCAGCAGAATCGGGCACAGCATCTGCATCGACTGGAACAGCACGATGATGCGCCGGCGGTCCCCTCCGTCGGCCATGGCCCCGCCGACCAGGGTCAACAGCAGCACCGGCGCACCCATGGCGAAGCTGTCGAGCCCCAGCAAAAAAGGCGACGCGCCCAGGCTCAACAGCAGCCAGGGCTGGGCCACCTGCTGCGCCCAGGTGCCGATGTTGGATAGCAGGCTGGCAAACCAGAATGTGCCAAAGCGGCGGGTGCGCAGCAGGCGGATCGAGTCGCGGAAGGAGTGGTCCGACATGCTCCCTATTACACCAGTCTTGGCGATGGAGTGGCCCTACACACGGTGAATGGGCCTAACAGGGATAATCGGGGGCTTCACCGGAACCCTATGGCACTTATCACCTTACTTGACGCCCAGCTGGCATTTGGGCACGTTCCCCTGCTCGACCACGCTGATTTCTCTCTGGAAACCGCCGAGCGCGTGGGCCTGATCGGCCGCAACGGCGCCGGCAAATCTTCCATGCTCAAAATTCTGGGCGGCCTGGAGAAACCCGACGACGGCACCCTGCAGGTGCAAAACGGCATCCGCATCTCGTATGTGGCGCAGGAGCCGCAGCTTGACGCCGACGCTACGGTTTTTGTCGCGGTGCGCGCCGGGCTGGAGCGGGTCATTGGCCTGATTGAAGAATACTGCCAGGGCCACGGCGATCTGGACGCCATGCAAAGCGAGATCGAAACCCTGGACGGCTGGAACTGGGAGCAGCGGGTGAACGAAACCCTGCAGCGCCTGCACCTGAACCCGGACGCGATTGTCAGCACGCTGTCCGGCGGCACCAAGAAGCGCGTGGCGCTGGCCCAGGCCCTGGTGGCGCAGCCCGACGTGCTGCTGCTCGACGAGCCAACCAACCACCTGGATCTGGACTCCATCGAATGGCTGGAAGGCCTGCTGGTCGACTTCAAGGGCTCCATCATCACCATCACCCACGACCGCTC
>JBAQKO010000382.1:0-4465 GCA_049301075.1 Rhodoferax sp. | reverse complement strand
TACGAAGGCACCACCGCCATCCAGGCCAATGACCTGGTGGGCCGCAAGACCGCGCGTGACGGCGGCCAGACGGCCAAGGGCATTGCCGCGCAAATTGAAACCACCGAAGCCGCTCTGCTGGCCAGCGGCACGCCCGATGCCGTGGCCATGGCCAAGCGCCTGAAGGCCGCCCGCGAAGCCTTTGTGGATGTGGTGAACTTTGTGGCCGGCAACACCAAGGCCAGCCCCAACGCCGTGTTTGCGGGCAGCGTGCCGTACCTCATGCTCGCGGGCAACCTGATGGCCGGCTGGCAACTGGGACGCTCCCTGCTGGTGGCGCAGGAGCAGCTGGCCGCTGGTACCGATGCCGCCTTCATGCAGGCCAAGATCACCACTGCGCGTTTCTATGCCGACCATCTGCTGAGCAAGGCCCCGGGCCTGCGCGACAGCATCGTGGACGGCGCCGACTGCGTGACGGCACTGCCGCTGGACGCGTTCTGATTCACGTTTCATTCTTTTTGCTATTAAAAATGTAGCTACCTGCGCAGTAGATGCGGGGGCTACAGGCATTTTCTTACCCATTTCTTGACCAGGAGACACCATGTCCAAGCTCCCCGCGCCCCTTGATCGTCTGCCGTTTCCGGTGATCGCCTCGCCCCTGTTCATCATCAGCACGCCCAAGCTGGTGATTGCGCAGTGCATTGCCGGCGTGGTGGGCTCCATGCCCGCGCTCAACGCGCGTCCGGCGGAGCAGCTGGAAGAATGGCTGATCGAAATCACCGAGGCGCTGGCTGCTTACAACAAGGCTCACCCCGACAAGCCGGCTGCGCCGTTTGCCATCAACCAGATCGTGCACAAGAGCAACGACCGGCTGGAACACGACATGGCCATGTGCGTGAAGTACAAGGTGCCCATCATCATCACCAGCCTGGGCGCGCGTGAGGAAATCAATGCCGCGGCCCACAGCTACGGCGGTGTGGTGCTGCACGATGTCATCAACAACAAGCATGCCCACAAGGCGATTGAAAAGGGTGCCGACGGCCTGATCGCCGTGGCCGCAGGTGCGGGTGGCCACGCGGGTGTGAAAAGCCCGTTTGCGCTGGTGCAGGAAATCCGCCAGTGGTTTGACGGCCCGCTGGCCCTGAGCGGCTCCATCGCCAGCGGCGACGCCGTGCTGGCAGCCCAGGCCATGGGCGCGGACTTCGCCTACATCGGCTCGGCCTTCATTGCCACCGAGGAAGCCCGCGCGGTGGACGCCTACAAGCAAGCCATTGTGGATGCTGATTCGGATGAGATCGTCTACAGCAACCTGTTTACCGGCGTGCACGGCAACTACCTGGCGCCCAGCATTCGCGCCGCCGGTCTAGACCCCGCCAACCTGCCCGAGAGCGACCCCAGCAAGATGAATTTTGGCGGCAGCTCGGCCAAGGCCTGGAAAGAAATCTGGGGCTGCGGCCAGGGCATCGGCGCCATTACCAAGGTGCAGCCCACGGCTGACTTTGTGGCCCAGCTCAAGCGCGAGTACGCAGCGGCGCGTGCCCGGCTGCAGCTGGCCTAGGCCGCAAGCGTTTTCTGCAGAGGTCCCAGTGGCCTCTGCCGCCGCCTTGAAGGCAGGCCTGCTCAGGCTTGCGCCAGCGCCTCTTTCACAAAGTCCAGCCGGTCCTGGCCAAAAAACATCGCGTCGTCCACAAAGACCGTTGGCGCGCCAAACACACCGCGTCGCACCGCTTCCTCGGTGTTGGCTTTCAAGGCGTTCTTCACTTCCGGGTCGCTGGCCAGCGCCTGGATCTGGGCGGGGTCGAAGCCAGCCTTGGCCAGGGTCTGGGCCACGACCGACGGATCATTCAAATTCGCACCATCCACCCACAGCGCGTGGAACAGCGCCGTGAGCAGGGCGTCCAGCCGGTCCGGCTGGCGCAGCTGCACGCCGATAGCGGCGCGCATCAGTTGCAGCGTGTTGATGGGAAAGTGCGGGTTGATTCGGAACGGCACGCCGTAGCGCCGGGCAAAGCGGCCCAGGTCCACATTCATGTAGAGGCCCTTGGCCGGCACAGTGGCGGGCGATGCATTGCCCGTGGCCTGGAACACGCCGCCCAGCAGCATGGGCCGGTAGACCAGCGTGGCCCGGGTCTGGGCGCACAGCGCGGGTAGTTGGGTCCATGCCAGGTAGCTGGCGGGGCTGCCCACATCAAAGAAAAATTCTGCGGTTTTTGACATTGTTGACTCCATGGTTAAACGATCGTTTGTTAAACGTACGTTATGCTATAGACCATTGCCTGTCAACCGGAAATACCCAGAGGCCCGTATGCGCTACGCCAAAACCCACAAGGACGAGACCCGCCAGAAGCTGCTGGAGAGCAGCCGTGCCATTGCCAAGAAGGGTGGTTTCAAGGCCACGGGGGTGGATGCCCTGATGGGCTCCATCGGCCTGAGCGGTGGCGCCTTCTACAGCCATTTCCCGTCCAAGCAGGCCTTGTTCGAGGCCCTGATTGCGCAGGAGATGGACCACAGCAGCGCCATGCTGGCGGGTGATCAGGATTCGCCCGACAACCACGTGGCCAAATGCTTGCGTGACTACCTCAGCAGCTTCCACGCCATGAACCCCGAGGTGGGCTGCGTGTTGCCTACGCTGGGCGCCGAAATTGCCCAGGCCGGGCCCGAGGTGCGTAGCACGGTGGAGGCAGCGCTCAAGCGCACGCAGAAAAGCTGGAGTCAGCGCACCGGGGACCCCGACGCGGGCTGGGCCCTGATGGCCCAGTGCGTGGGCGCGCTGGTGCTGGCGCGCGCGGTGGAGAGCGACCGCACCCGCAAGGAGATTCTGGCGGCCAGCCGCCGCTTCCTCGACCAGGCGCTGCCCGCGGGCAAAGCCGCCGCTTGAACGCCACCGCTTAACGTCCCGCAGTCCCTTTTAACCCAGGAGCCATCCATGACAACCCCTGCATCCCAACCCAAAGTCGCGCTGGTGATCGGCGCCGGCGATTCGACCGGTGGCGCCATCGCCAAACGTTTTGCCAAGGAGGGCTACATTGCCTGTGTCACGCGCCGCACGGCGGACAAGCTGCAGCCGTTGGTGGACAGCATCCGCGCCGACGGCGGGCAGGCCTTCGGCTACGCCAGCGATGCGCGCAAGGAGGAGGACGTGAAGGCGTTGTTTACGCAGATCGAGGCAGAGCACGGACCCATCGAAGTGATGGTGTTCAACATCGGCGCCAACGTGCCCTGCAGCATTCTGGAAGAGACGGCGCGCAAGTACTTCAAGATCTGGGAGATGGCTTGTTTCAGCGGCTTTCTTAATGCGCAGGCCGCTGCCCAACGCATGGTGGTACGGGGCAGCGGTACCATTCTGTTTACCGGTGCCACGGCGGGCTTGCGCGGTTCTGCCAACTTTGCCGCCTTTGCTGGCGCCAAGCACGCCTTGCGCGCATTGGCGCAGAGCATGGCGCGTGAGCTGGGTCCGCAGAACATCCATGTTGCCCATGTGGTGGTGGACGGCGCCATCGACACCGATTTCATCCGCACCACCTTTCCCGAGCGCTATGCCCTCAAAGACCAGGATGGCATCCTGAACCCGGACCACATTGCCGAGAACTACTGGCACCTGCACAACCAGCCGCGCGATGCCTGGACCTTCGAGTTGGACCTGCGGCCGTATATGGAGCGCTGGTAACCAGCCCGCAGGGCGTGCTCAGCAGGGCCAGGTGGAGCCGTGCTCCGGCACCAGCGCACGCCAGCCCAGTTCGTGCTGGATGCGCCCGCGCAGCGCGTCTGAGGCTTCCATGTCACCGTGGATTACGTAGACCTGATCGGGTGCCCGTTTCAGGGTGCGTAGCCACTGCATCAGCTGTCCGCCATCGGCGTGGGCCGAGGCCGATTCCAGCTGCACAATTTCGGCATTGACTTCCACGTCGCGGCCGTGGATGCGCACGGATTTGGCGCCGCTGGCCAGCGTGGCACCCCGCGTACCCGGGGCCTGGAAGCCCGTGAGAATGACCATGTTGCGGTGGTTGCCCGCATGGTGCTCCAGATGGTGCAACACCCGCCCGCCGGTGGCCATGCCGCTGGCCGACAGAATGACCATGGGGCCGTGGCGCGAGGCCAGCGCCTTGGATTCGTCGGTGCTGTTGATCATGGTGGCGCAGTGCATCAGTGCCTTCACCTCATGGGCATTGAGCCGGTGCTCGCCCATGTGCTGTTCCAGCAGGTGCGTGGTGTGGATGGCCATGGGGCTGTCCAGAAAGATCGGCAGGGAGTGCGGAATCTTTCCCTGTGCCTTGAGCTGTGCAATGGCATGCAGCAGCGCTTGCGCCCGGCCGACGGCAAATACAGGTACCACCGCCACACCGCCGCGCTTGGCCAGGCGCTGCAGTGCCGGTGCCAGCTCGGCCTGCATGTCCTCTGTCGGGTGGTGCCGGTTCCCGTAGGTGGATTCGATCAGCAGGGTATCGGCCATGGGCGCAGGGTCCGGGGGGTACATGAGGGTGTCGTC
>JBAQKO010000381.1:0-2888 GCA_049301075.1 Rhodoferax sp. | reverse complement strand
AAGATGCCCAGCAGGGCCAGCAGGCTCTGGAACACGTTGATGATGTCCAGGTCCAGGGCCAGGGTGGCGCTGATGTAGTTGGTCTCGCCGCCGTCCACGATGCGCTTGACGTCGTACAGCATGTAGGCGCTGAAGATACCGATGCTGATCATGGACAGCACGATCATGCCGGTGGTGGAGCCCACAAAGGCGTTGATCAGGCCGCCAATCACCAGCATGATCAAACCGACGAACAGGAATTTGCCCATGCCGGAGAGGTCACGCTTGATGACGCTGGCCAGGCTGGCCATGGCGAAGAACACGCCTGCGGTGCCGCCAAAGGCCGTCATGATCAGTTGTGGGCCATTGCGGAAACCCAAGGTCGCCTGAATCATGGGTGAGAGCATCAGGCCCATGAAGAAGGTAAAGCCCAGCAGCATCGGCACGCCGGCAGCGGAATTTTTGGTTTTCTCGATGCCGTAGATGAAGCCAAAGGCCACGCCCATGAACAGGATCATGCCCAGCCAGCCGCGGAACAGCGCGGCCAGACCCAGTTCAACGCCCAGCCAAGCTCCCAGCACGGTGGGCAGCAGGCTCAGCGCCAGAAGCCAGTAGGTGTTGCGCAAAACCCGGTTGCGCTGTTCGCTGGAGGCCAGATAGCCCAGATCCAGGGAAGTCATTCGGTTGTCCATGGTGTAACTCCTTCAAATGCTGCCGCAGCAGTTGGGGCCATTCTAGGGCTTATCAAGACCCTGTGGCGTTCGGGGCTGGTCCGCCAGACGTTATGCTTGCGCCCTGCAACAACACAGAGACATTTGCCATGAAGACAAAAGCCATCCTCGAATTTTCCGACGTCCGGGCGATTGCCGCCGCAGCTGAAGCCGAAGCGGTCAAAAACAACTGGGCGGCCAGCATCGCCATCGTGGACGACGGCGGCCATCTGCTGTGGTTCCAGCGGCTGGACGGCGCGGCGCCCATTTCGGCCCATATCGCGCAGAGCAAGGCCCGCACCTCGGCCCTGGGCCGGCGTGACAGCAAGATTTACGAAGACATGATCAATGGCGGACGCGCCTCGTTCCTGAGCGCCCCCATGCTCGAAGGCATGCTGGAGGGGGCGGTGCCCATCCTCAAGGACGGCCAGTGCCTGGGTGCGGTGGGCGTGAGCGGCGTCAAGTCCAGCGAAGACGCGCAGATTGCCAAGGCCGGCGTCGCTGCCCTGGTGTAACCCGGGCATCTGAATTGCTCATTTTTTGATAGCTATCCGCGCAGGTACCATGCGGGTTAGGTGCACTTTTTGCCCCTATTTTGTCAGGATGAGCTTGCCCTGACGGGTGGTTTGCAGGCGGTAGCGGTGGCCGTTGTGTTCAATTTCGACGGCCTGGCGCGAACCCAGCAGGTCGGCGGAGTGCAGCACGGCACCACCAGCGTCCGTAACCGATGCCGCGGCAACAGGTCGCGCGCCGGGTGCGGCCGTGCCCGGGCTGCGTGACAGGGAAAGCGGGCGTTGCATGGTCAATCCGGTCAATGGCGGGCGTCGGGCGCCTGCGGCTCGGTAATGAAGCCGATCTTGCGCAGGCCCGCCTGCTGGGCCGCCGCCATGGCTTGCGCCACAAATTCGTAACGCACGGCCTTGTCACCCCGGATGTGCAGATCGGGTTGCGGGTTCTTGCCCGCCTCGGCCTGCAGCAGGGCGGGCAGCTCGGCCTGCGTCACCCGGCTCTGGTTCCAGAAGTAGCCGCCCTGCGCATCCACGCTGAGCTGGATGGTCTCGGGTTTGGCGCTCACGGGCTGGCTGGTGGCGCTGGGCAGCTCCACGTTGATGGCGTTTTTCATCACCGGCACGGTGATGATGAAGATGATGAGCAGCACCAGCATCACGTCCACCAGGGGCGTCATGTTGATCTCGTTCATGACTTCGGTGTCGGTGTCGGCCGACGTGTCGTGCATGCCAAATGCCATGGGAGTCTCCTTCAGGCTTTCTTCATGGCGACGATTTTTCCGTCGGCTGCGGCGTTGCCTACCCGGGCACCGGTCAGGAAGTAGGCGTGCAGGTCGTGCGCAAAGCGATTCAGGCGGGTCAGGATGGCCTTGTTGCCCCGCACCAGGGCGTTGTAGCCCAGCACTGCGGGAATGGCCACCGCCAGCCCCAGCGCCGTCATGATGAGCGATTCGCCAATCGGCCCGGCCACCTTGTCGATGCTGGCCTGTCCCGAGGCGCCGATGGCCATGAGCGCGTGGTAGATGCCCCAGACCGTGCCGAACAAGCCGACAAAGGGCGCGGTGGAGCCCACCGACGCGAGGATGGCCAGGCCAGACTGGAAGCGTGCCGTGCTGTCGTCAATGGCGTTGCGCAGGCAGCGGCTGATCCACTCGCTGATGTCCAGCGTGTCGTGCAACTGGGCCTTGGCGTCGCGGTGGTGCGCCGTGGCCTCGCGCCCGGCCAGCGCCAGTTGCACAAACGGGTTGCCGTCCTGCGGACCCAGTTCGGCCAGTCCGCTGTCAAAGTCCTCGCTGTGCCAGAACGCTTCGGTGCGCTGGCCCACGCCCTGGTATTTGAAGATATCCAGGGCCTTGGTCAGGATAACGATCCAGGAGGCCAGCGACATCAGCAGCAGCAGCAGGGCGACCGATTTGGTCACCCAATCGCCTTGGGTCCAGAGGCTCAAAAGTCCGAGTTGCGAATCCATAACTACTCCACTAAAAATTCAGATTGGGTTATTCGAGAACAAAATTGAAGGGCACGTTGAACCACATGGCCTCCGGCACCCCGGCGCGTTTGCCCGGCAGGTAGCGCCAGCGCAGCGCGGTGGCCAGCGCGGACTGGTCCAGCCGGTCGAACCCGCTGGACTGTTTGATTTCGGCCTTTTGCGCCGTGCCGTCGGTGCCGATGAAGACCCGCACCACTACCT
>JBAQKO010000380.1:0-4477 GCA_049301075.1 Rhodoferax sp. | reverse complement strand
GGGCCCGCGGCCGGGCCAGCCCCGTCAGACGCCGGATGCGTCGGTGCTGCGCCGCCGCACGGCCAGCGCCTGCTCCGGCAAGGGCTGCTGGGCCCCGTCCCCCGGCACCCTCTGCTGGCGGTTCAGTTCCAGCAGGATTTCCTTCAGCGCGCCGGCCAGGTCGTCGCGCGTCAGGGTGTTGAGGTCCGCGTCCGCCACGTCGTCCACGTGGGAGACCCGTTCCGACTGGACCTCGATGCAGCGCTCGAACAGGTTGCGCACAAAGCGGCCGTTGGCTGTGGTCTGCCCCGCCTGGTACAACTGGGCCAATGTGTCGTGCAGCAGGGCGCGCGCCGGCGCGGCCAGCTCGTATTCCGATTCGCGACAAAAGGATTCGAAGATGCCCAGCAGCTCATCGGGGCCGTAGTCATCGAAGGCAATGTAGTGGTTGAAGCGCGAACGCAAACCCGGATTGCTGTTGATGAACGCCTGCATGGGCTCCGAATAGCCGGCCACAATCACGACCAGCTGGTCGCGGTAGTCTTCCATGGCCTTGAGCAGGGTATCGATGACTTCTGCGCCGAAATCGTTCTCGCCCGTGCTGTGCGCCAGCGCATAGGCTTCGTCGATGAACAGCACGCCCCCCAGGGCTGATTCGATGACCTCCCGGGTCTTGATTGCCGACTGCCCCACGTAGCCGGCCACCAGCCCCGAGCGGTCCACCTCCACGATGCGATTGGACGGCAGGATGCCCAGGCCGAAATACAGGTCGGCAACGATGCGCGCAACCGCCGTCTTGCCGGTCCCGGGATTGCCGGTAAACACCAGATGCTGCGAGAACCCGGAGGGCACCTTGCGCCCGGTCTTGGCGCGCATATTCTGCAGACGGACAAAGGCGAACAGGCGTTGCACCTGCTTCTTCACCCGCGCCAGCCCCACCAAGGCGTTGAGTTTCTTGACGACGTTCTCGTAACTGGCTGACATGCCGTCGTCGGCCGGCAAGGGCTCACCCAGTGCGCTTTCCACGTCGGCGGGAAGAATAACCTGCAGGTCGGATTTCGAGGCATTGGCCAATGCATAGACGCGCAGCGCCTGGGCTTCGATCACTTTCTCGAACAGGTTGCGCACGTAGCGCGCGTTGGCAAAGTGCTCGCGCTGGACCTGGATTTCACGGCTGAAAATGGCCTGCAGCCCCTGGTGCGTGGAGGGACTCAGGGCATAGGAATGCCCGCTGCAAAAGCTCAGGAAAATCTTCAGCAACTCCGCCGGCGTGTAGTCCGGGAAGTGGATGTAGCGGTTGAAGCGCGAGGCGAGCCCCGGATTGGCGTTGATGAAGCCGTCCATTTCGGCGGTGTAGCCCGCCACGATCACCACCAGATCGTCCCGATGGTCCTCCATCATTTTCAGCAGGGTTTCAATCGCTTCCTTGCCAAAATCCTGCGGCCCGGAACGGGCCAGCGCGTAGGCCTCGTCAATGAACAGCACGCCGCCCAGCGCGGACTCCACGATGGCCTTGGTCTTGAGCGCGGTCTGCCCGATGTACGGCGCCACCAGACCGGAGCGGTCGGTCTCGACCACCTTGTCGGTCTTCAGGATGCCCAGCCGCTGGTACAGGCCGGCAATGATCCGGGCAATGGTGGTCTTGCCGGTCCCGGGGTTGCCGAGAAACACCAGATGGCGCGACGGCCAGTTGGGCACGCGCAAGCCCTGCTGCGCGCGCAGCTTCTGCACATGGATGTAGCTGGCCTGGCGAAAAACTTCCTGGCGCACGACGTCCAGTCCGACAAAGCCGCTGAAGGCCGTTTCGAGGTAATCGGCAATGGGCTGGTCACCGCGCAGGGGGTGTTCGGCCACCGTCTGCCAGCCCGCGCGCCGCTCCGTGAATTCGGGGTCTGCCGGGGGTTCACCGGAGCGCCGATCCCGCAGGCGGGTCAGGCGCAGCTTCGCCTCGGAGAGTTCCTGCTGCGCAGCCAGCCCATACCAGTGCCGGGCCTGCTTCAGATCCTGCGCAACGCCCAGGCCGTTCTCGTACAGCCAGCCCAGGTTGTTGCAGGCCTCCGCGTAATCGCGGTCTGCTGCCAGCCGGTTCCAATGCACACTTTTGGCATAGTCCACCGGAACCCCCACGCCATGCTCGTAGATGACCCCCAGCGCACACTGGGCCTCGGGCATGCCCTGGTCCGCCGCCGCTTGGTACCACTGCAGGGCTTCTGTCGGATCCGTCCCCACGCCACAGCCATTGGCATAGGCAAAGGCCAGGTTGTACTGGGCCAGGAAGTCCCCCTGTTCAGCCGCCCGCCGGAACCAGTACACGCCCTCCTGGGCGTCCAGCGGCACGCCGGAGCCGGTTGCGTAGTGGTAGCCCATCTGGCGTTGCGAAGGGGCGTCGCCCCATTCAGCCGCCATGCGCAGCCGCCGGATGCCCTCCGCCTCGTTCTTGGGCACACCCCGGCCATGCAGATGGGCGTAGGCGCGATAACGCTGGGCCACCGTGTGCCCGTGGTCCGCGGCACGGAGAAACCAGCTGGCGGCTTCCACATCATTCTTCTCGACCCCGATCCCCCGCGCATAGCGCTGCCCCAGTGTGAACTGGGCCTCGATATCCGGCTGAACCCGCGCGCTGCCTTCGGCCAGCTGGCGCAGTTCGGGCACGGGTATGGCCTTGTAGGATGTAGATGTCATGCCGCGAAAGTGTACGCAACGGTGCCCGGTTGCAAACTGCAAGCATAACCCTATCGCACGCAGGGTAAACTGTTCCTCCATGTGCCAATTGCTTGGAATGAACAGCCTGCTGCCCGCCAGCCTGACGCTGAGTTTTACCGGTTTCTCACAACGCGGGGGGTGCACCGACCACCATGCCGACGGCTGGGGCATTGCTTTTTTTGAGAGCGACGGGCCCCAACCCGGCAAGGCAGTGCGCCATTTCGTGGACAAGGAAAGCGCTGCCACCTCGCCGATCGCGAAGATGTTGCGCAGCTACCCGATCAAAAGTCACAACGTGGTGGCGCACGTGCGCAAGGCCACCGTCGGCTCCGTCGCACTGGAAAACTGCCACCCCTTTGTGCGTGAACTGTGGGGGCGGTACTGGGTGTTCGCCCACAACGGCGACCTGAAGGACTTCCACCCCACCCTGCATGGGGCCTTCAAGCCCGTGGGCGACACCGACAGCGAGCTGGCATTTTGCTGGCTGCTGCAGGAGCTCAACAAATCCCATGCCGGCGTGCCCACCGTTGCGGAGTTGACCAACACCCTGTCGGAGCTGGTGCCCCGTATCGCCAAACATGGCACCTTCAACTTTCTGCTCAGCAACGGGCAGGCCTTGTGGGCCCATGCCAGTACCAAGTTGCACTACGTGCTGCGCCAGCACCCGTTCACCCAGGTCCAGCTCAAGGACGAAGACGTGAGCGTGAACCTGGCCGACCTCAACGGCCCCGAGGACCGTCTGGCCATTGTGGTGACCGAGCCACTAACCACCAACGAGACCTGGGTTGCCATGGCACCCGGCGAACTCAAGGTGTTTGTGAACGGCAGCCCGGTGGCCTGATCAGGGACGGCAGCCGAGCTGGCCTTTCTTGACGTTCTCGTAGTACGTCAGCTCGCCAGGGCAGGCCGGCTTGGGTTCGGGCACGGCCGTGCCGGCCTTGGCCGAGCAGGCAAACGCACCGGTTTTGGCGTTGGTCGACTTGGCCACCACCTTCCAGCCGGCAGGGCAGGACGCCGCCGCGGCTGCCGCGGCCGATTTACCCGCAGCCGATTTGCCCGCGTCCTGCACCGTCACCGTTGCGAACTTGTCCGCACCGCCGCAGTTCGGGTGCGACTGCACATGGCGGCCCCCCATGCTGAGGGTGTACTGGCCCGCTTTGGCATAGGTGTGGCTGACGATCAGCGGACCGGTCTGGTTGGCGTCACTGACGCCTTCCACCGAGGTGCCGTCGCCGAAAAACACGATAAAGCCACAGTAGTTGGCGTTGACCACGTCTACCGTCGCCGTGACGGCAACCGGCTCGCCCGCCTTGACGGTCTGCGGTGCCACCGCGAGCCCGCCAATCACCTGCGCCTGCGCGCCCGAGGCCAGGGTGCACGCCAGCGCGATGCCCGTCATCCAGGATGTCATGTTTTTCATAGCAAACTCCAGTTCAGCGGTGCGCCCGCGCACACGGTTGGCAGGCCCGGCACCGCGTACCATTGTGCCCGCTCACCGGGCGCTGGCAAGCACCGCCGCTTCCAGCGCGTCCACAAACATCGCGGCCACATCAAAACCGGTCTGCTCGGTGATTTCCTGGAAACAGGTCGGGCTGGTCACGTTGATTTCGGTCAGGCTGTCGCCAATCACATCCAGCCCCACCAGCAGCAGACCCCGCGCAGCCAGCACAGGCCCCAGCGCTTCGGCAATGGCGCGGTCCGCAGCGCCCAGCGGCTGGGCCACGCCCTTGCCGCCGGCAGCCAGATTGCCCCGCACTTCACCGCCCTGCGGAATGCGCGCCAGGCAATACGGCAC
>JBAQKO010000379.1:0-2925 GCA_049301075.1 Rhodoferax sp. | reverse complement strand
GACATGACGCGCCGCAAGGGCGTGCTCGACGGCATGGGCCTGCCCGGCAAGCTGGCCGACTGCCAGGAAAAAGACCCGGCGGGTTGCGAAATCTACATCGTCGAGGGTGACTCCGCCGGCGGCTCGGCTAAGCAGGGCCGCGACCGTAAATTCCAGGCCATCCTGCCCTTGCGCGGCAAGATCCTGAACGTGGAAAAGGCCCGCTACGAAAAGCTCCTGACCAGCAACGAAATTCTGACGCTGATCACCGCCCTGGGCACCGGCATTGGCAAGGCCGGTGGCAGCACTGGCAATGACGACTTCAACGTCGCCAAGCTGCGCTACCACCGCATCATCATCATGACCGATGCCGACGTGGACGGCGCGCACATCCGCACCCTGCTGCTGACCTTCTTCTACCGCCAGATGCCCGAACTGGTGGAGCGCGGCCACATCTACATTGCGCAGCCTCCGTTGTACAAGGTCAAGGCCGGCAAGGAAGAGCTGTACCTGAAAGACGCGCCGGCACTGGACGCCTTCCTGATGCGCATTGCGTTGGTCAACGCGTCTGTGTTCACCGGCGGCCCTAACGGCACCACCATTGCCGGTGAGACGCTGGCCGAACTGGCACGCAAGCACCAGGTCGCGCAAGGTGTGATTGCGCGCCTGACGAACTTCATGGATGCCGAAGCCCTGCGCGCCGTGGCCGACGGCGTGGCACTGAACCTCGATACCGTGGCCGACGCCGAGACCTCTGCCGCAGCCCTGCAGGCCAAGCTGCCCGATGCCGAAGTGGCAGGCGAGTTTGACGTGCGCACCGACAAACCCATTCTGCGCATCAGCCGCCGCCACCACGGCAACGTCAAGAGCAGCGTGCTCACGCAAGACTTTGTGCACGGCTCTGACTACGCCGCGCTGGCCGAGGCCGCCAACACCTTCCGGGGCCTGCTCAACGAAGGCGCCCGCGTCATGCGCGGTGAGGGCGAGCGCGCCAAGGAAGAAAAAGTAACGGACTTCCGCGAGGCCATGGCCTGGCTGATTACCCAAGCCGAGCACGCCACCAGCCGCCAGCGCTACAAAGGCCTGGGCGAAATGAACCCAGAGCAGCTGTGGGAAACCACCATGGACCCCACCGTGCGCCGCCTGCTGCGCGTGCAGATCGACGATGCCATCGAAGCCGACCGCGTGTTCACCATGCTCATGGGCGACGAGGTGGAGCCGCGCCGCGACTTCATCGAGACCAACGCACTGCGCGCCGGCAACATCGACGTTTAAGCTACAACAACCGCTACCCGTTGAGCGATCAACGCTATCAAGCGGGTACCCACCTGCAAAATTAAGAGAAATCCGGGCATGCTGGCCAATCTGCCACCTTTTTTACTGCACTGGGCCATCACGGCCGTTTCGCTGTGGGTCGCCAGCCATCTTTTCAGCGGGTTGAAGTTTGACAACTCCACGTCGCTGATCGCCTCGGCGCTGCTGCTCGGCTTTGCCAATGCCATCGTCAAGCCGCTGCTCATCCTGCTAACGCTACCGCTGACACTACTGACCTTTGGCCTGTTTGTGCTGGTGATCAACGCGCTGATGGTGCTGCTGGTTGCCAAGCTGGTCAAAGGCTTTAGGGTGTCGAGTTTCTGGACGGCGTTTTTTGCCAGCATCTTCATCAGCCTGCTCAGCATCGTCATTGGTGCCTGGGTGGCCGGTGGCAGCCCGGAAACCACCATCCAGATGCCCCACAGCGGTGTCTGGCTGTAAAGGCCAGACCCAAATCTTCTTCAAGCGAGCTAACCCACATGCCCCAAACCGTACCCGCCTGTCCCCAGTGCAGCCTGGAAAACACCTACCCCGATGGGGATAACTTCATCTGCCCGGACTGCGGATTTGAGTGGCCCATGCAGGCCGCCACCGACGAGGCCGAAGCGGGCGACGGCGTGATCCGCGACGCCAACGGCAACCCGCTGGCGGAAGGCGACTCCGTCATTCTGATCAAGGACCTGAAGGTTAAAGGGTCTTCCACCGTGCTCAAAAAAGGCACCAAAGTCAAAAGCATCCGCCTGCCGGCAGGGGCAGGGGACCATGAGGTGGACTGCAAGCTCGACGCCGGCAGTTTCATGCTCAAGGCCTGCTTCCTGAAGAAGGCCTGAGCACACGCCAGCGCGTTAGTTCGTGCGGCGTGGCACCATCGGGCCGCGGCCTTCGATGTGGCGGAAGTTGATGCGGCCCTTGCTCAGGTCGTAAGGCGAGAGTTCCAGCGACACCTTGTCGCCGGCCAGAATGCGGATGTGGTTCTTGCGCATCTTGCCGGCAGAGTAGGCGATCAACTGATGGCCGTTGTCCAGCGTCACGCGAAAACGCGTGTCGGGCAGCACTTCATCGACAACACCCATCATTTCAATCAGGTCTTCTTTGGCCATGGTGTACTCCTAAAAAAAAACAAATATCAGTGGGGGCGCGTGACGTCGCGCACCCAGTCAATACCCTGTGCAATGGCATAACGCACAGCGGCGTCATGCGACGAAAATTCATCGTGGAACCGCATCACGCGGTCGGTGGACGCGCTGCCGCGGCCGCTGGCAATGGAAACCTGCGCAGCATACTGCCCGCAGGGAAGTTGACGGGGGCAGGCTGCAATCCGGTATTTGCCCATGGTAATGGGCATTGGGGTCGTTATGGTTGTTGTAGTAAGAATCATCAAAAAATTAACTGGACGCAGAACCCTGTGTTCATAGCGCCTGAAAGCAAAGTTGGCATGCCCTCATGCCGAGGTACCCGTCTGACCCTCCTGGCAAACCATCCATACCGGACAGACAACCAGGGTACGCGCCATGGCAGGGGCGTCGTCAGCAGAAGGGAAAAAGCCACTACGCCGTGAGATGGGTAGCGTGAGCGCCGTTGAGGGGCCGGACCGGCCGCTCCTCTGCCGGGAGCGTGGCGCTCGCGCATACC
>JBAQKO010000378.1:0-7647 GCA_049301075.1 Rhodoferax sp. | reverse complement strand
GCATCATCCAGAGCATGACGCCGCTGGAGCGCCGTAAGCCCGAACTCATCAAGGCCACGCGCAAGCGCCGCATTGCAGCCGGCGCTGGCGTGCAGGTTCAGGAAGTCAACCGCATGCTCAAGGAATTTGAGCAGATGCAGGAGATGATGAAGAAGATGAAGGGCGGCGGCATGATGAAGATGATGAAGCGCCTGGGCGGCATGAAGGGCATGCCCAAGATGCCGTTCTGATCAGCCTTGCCGTGGTTGGGGGCGGTTGCCCCCACCGTCTCATCGGTTCGACCGCAGCTCCTGATTCAGGCTGGCGTGGTCCAGTTCCTTTTCCCAGTGGGACACCACAATGGTGGCCACGCCGTTGCCGACGAAGTTGGTCAGTGCGCGGGCTTCTGACATGAAACGGTCGATGCCCAGAATCAGCGCCAGGCCGGCGACCGGAATCGTCGGCACCACGGCCAAAGTGGCCGCCAGGGTAATGAAGCCTGCGCCGGTAACGCCGGACGCGCCCTTGGAGGTCAGCATGGCCACCCCCAGCATGGTGAGTTGCTGCGTCAGCGTGAGCTCAATGTTCAAGGCCTGGGCCACGAAGAGCGCGGCCATCGTCAGATAGATATTGGTGCCGTCCAGGTTGAACGAATAGCCCGAGGGAACGACCAGACCCACCACCGATTTGGAGCAACCCAGTTTTTCCAGCTTGGCCATCAGGGGGACCAGCGCGGACTCGGAGGATGACGTACCCAGCACCGTGAGCAGCTCTTCCTTGATGTAGACAATGAAACGGAAGATGTTGAAACCGACCAGCGCCGCAATGGTCCCTAGCACCACGATGACAAACAACAGGCAGGTCAGGTAGAAGCTGCCCATCAGTGCGGCCAGGGGTTTGAGCGCCGCAACGCCGTATTTCCCCACCGTGAAGGCCATTGCGCCGCCGGCACCCAGGGGAGCGAGCTTCATGATGGCGTTCATCATGGCAAAGAAGATATGGGATGCGTCTTCGATGAACAGGTGGACGGCCTGGCCGGCCTTGCCCATGTGCACCATGGCATAGCCAAACAGAATGGCGACCAGCAGCACCTGCAGCAGATCGCCGGAGCCGGTGAACGCGTCGGTAAAGGTCTTCGGAATGATGTGCAGGATGAAGTCGACGGTGCTTTGTTCGGTGGCCGCCTTGGCGTAGTTGGCAACCGATTTGCTGTCCAGTGTGGCGGGGTCCACATTGAAGCCGTCACCGGGACGCAAGATGTTCATGACCAGCAGGCCAATGGCCAGCGCAAAAGTGGATACCACTTCAAAGTAGAGCAAGGCCTTGCCGCCCACACGGCCCACTTTTTTCATGTCGCCGGCACCGGAGATGCCGAGCACCACCGTACAGAAAATCACCGGGCTGATCAGCATCTTGATCAGCGAAATAAAACCGTCTCCCAGGGGTTTGAGTTTTACGGCGTTGGTGGCATCCAGATAACCAAAGGTGCCGCCGAGCACGATGGCTACGAGTACCCAGAAATAGAGATGGCTGGTCAAACGTTTCATTTTCTTCTCTCGTTGAAAGGGAAGCTTTTGGCTTCCCGGTTGGTCATGGCATGACGGTTTGTCGGGTCACGCCATGGGTATGGGTTACGTCGTTTCTTGCGTTACCACCGTGCCGCGCAGAGTGTAGCTACGGGTCTCGGTAATTTCCACATCCACCAGTTGCCCCACCAGTCGGGGTTGCCCGGCAAAGTTCACCACACGGTTGCACTCGGTGCGGCCCATCAGCTCACCGGCGTCGCGCTTGCTGGCGCCCTCCACCAGGATGCGCTGCACCGTGCCCAGGCGGCTTTCGCTGATGCGCTGGATGTTGGCGTTGATGTTGGCCTGTACTTCCTGCAGGCGGCGCAGCTTGACTTCGTGCGGCGTGTCGTCCTGCAGGTTCGCCGCCGGCGTGCCGGGGCGCGGGCTGAAGATGAAGCTGAAGGAGTTGTCAAAGCCGACATCGTCCATCAGCTTCATCAGCTTGGCGTGGTCGTCCTCGGTTTCGCCGGGAAAGCCGACGATGAAGTCGGAGCTCATCGCCATGTCCGGGCGGATGGCGCGCAGCTTGCGCACTGTGCTTTTGTATTCCATGGCCGTGTAGCCACGCTTCATGGCCATCAGGATCTTGTCGCTACCGTGCTGCACCGGCAGGTGCAGGTGGCTGACCAGCTTGGGGATCTTGTCGTAGGCGGCGATCAGGCTGGGCGTGAACTCGTTGGGGTGGCTGGTGGTGAAGCGCAGGCGCTCGATGCCGGGAATGTCGGCCACGTATTCCAGCAGCGTCGCAAAGTCGGCCTGTTCCGATGTTTCTCCCATGGGGCCGCGCCAGGCATTGACGTTCTGGCCCAGCAAGGTGATTTCCTTCACGCCCTGATCGGCCAGACCGGCCACCTCCACCAGCACGTCCTCGAACGGGCGGTTGATCTCCGTGCCGCGGGTGTAGGGCACCACGCAGTAGCTGCAGTATTTGTTGCAGCCTTCCATGATGCTCACAAAGGCCGAGGCGCCCTCCACCTTGGCGGGCGGCAGGTGGTCGAACTTCTCGATCTCGGGGAAACTGATGTCCACCTGCGAGCGGTCCTGCGCCTTGCGGGCGGCCAGCAGCTCGGGCAGGCGGTGCAGGGTTTGCGGGCCGAACACCACGTCCACATAGGGCGCGCGTTTGATGATCGCGGCCCCTTCCTGGCTGGCCACGCAGCCGCCGACGCCAATCTGCACGCCCTTGGCCTTGAGGTGCTTGATGCGGCCCAGGTCGGAAAACACCTTCTCCTGCGCCTTCTCGCGCACCGAGCAGGTGTTGAACAAAATCAGGTCGGCCTCGTCCACGTTCTGCGTGGTCTCATAACCCTCTGCGGCATGCAGCACGTCGACCATCTTGTCCGAGTCGTACTCGTTCATCTGGCAGCCGAAGGTTTTGATAAAGACTTTTTTGGACATGGACGATCTGGGGGACGACGGCAGTCTGCTATGCATTCGGTAGCTGTGTGCGCAGCGTGGACGCGGTTTTAAGGCCTAAATGCAGGGAAAAATCAGGGGGCGCTGGGCAGTGGAAGCCGGGCTTCCGCGGCGTTCAGGATCCATACATCGTGGATCAGGCCGAGAGGCTCACGCACGTAGTTCACCAGCACGCTCTCGCCGACGATGGCGCCCGACATCACCAGCATGTTGTTGGTGCCCCGGATGCGGGCGCCGGGTGCCAGGCGTGCCGCCTTGCCGTCCAGCAGCACGTCCGGGGGATTGGTGACCTGCAGGGTTCCGCGCAGAGCGGTTGCCGGGAAGGGGCGAATGGTTAACAGTTGCTGTTGCGCCAGGGCGGGCGCGCACAGGCTGGCCAGCCCCGCAGCCAAGCTCAGGCAGAGAGCCGCGTGGGCGGCGGTACGGCGCAGCGGGGGGAGGCGGTAGCAGCGGTTCATGGTGTGTATCCAGAGGCTGTGTTGAAAATCCGACGGTGATAAGAAAAAAGCCGCAGACCCAGTGAATCAACGGCTTTTTCAGAATGTGGTGGTGATAGGTGGATTTGAACCACCGACATCAGCATTATGAATGCTGCGCTCTAACCAACTGAGCTATATCACCAGAGCCCGGAATTATAGCCAAAAATTTGGCCCGCGTCCAAATTCCGGGCTGACCTGTTTCAGCGGTGTGTGAATTCGGCCTTGCGCTTGTTCACGAAGGCGTCCATGCCTTCTTTCTGGTCGGCGGTGGCAAACAGGGCGTGGAACATGCGGCGCTCGAACTGGATGCCATCGGCCAGCGTGCCTTCGAAGGACCGGTTGACGGCTTCCTTGGCGGCCATGGTGGCCATCTGCGAGAAGTCGCAGATCATCAAGGCGGCGCCCAGGGCCTCGTCCATCAGCTTGTCTAGCGGCACCACCCGGCTCACCAGCCCGGCGCGCTCGGCTTCCGCCGCGTCCATCATGCGCCCGGTCAGGGCCAGGTCCATGGCCTTGGACTTGCCCACCGCGCGCGGCAGGCGCTGCGTGCCGCCGGCGCCGGGAATGATGCCCAGCTTGATCTCGGGCTGGCCAAAGCGGGCGTTGTCGGCGGCGATGATGAAGTCGCACATCATGGCCAGCTCGCAGCCGCCGCCCAGGGCAAAGCCGCTCACGGCGGCGATCACCGGCTTGCGGATGGAGCGGATGGTTTCCCAGTTGCGCGTGATGAAGTCGCCTTTGTAGGCGTCGGCGAACGAGAACTTGGCCATGGCGGTGATGTCGGCGCCGGCGGCAAAGGCTTTTTCGCTGCCGGTCAGGATCATGCAGCCAATGGCCGGGTCGGCGTCGAATCCCTTGAGCGCGTGGCCCAACTCGTCCATGAGCTGGTCGTTCAGTGCGTTGAGCGCCTTGGGACGGTTCAGGGTGATGATGGCAACCTTGTCGCCCTCAAGACGGGTGGTGATGCATTCGTAGTTCATGATGACAGCCGTTAGAGTTGAAATAACACGTTGACTGCACACTATAGCGAAGAGGTACGCCCATGACCGAGCCAACCGTTTTGTTTGCTGCCCACGGCGCCGTGGCCCTGATTACCCTGAACCGACCCGCGGCGCTCAACAGCTTTACCCGGGCCATGCACGCCGATTTGTGGGCGGCGCTGGATGAGGCCGAGGCCAACCCGGCAATCCGCGCCGTGGTGTTCACCGGCGCCGGACGGGGTTTCTGCGCCGGTGCCGATTTGAATGCTTCCGACCTGGCTTCGGGCGACAGCGCCGTGCAGCGCCCCGATCCGGGCGAATCCATCGAGAAAGCCTTCAACCCGACAACGCGGCGCCTGCAGGCCTTGCGCATGCCCACGGTGGCCGCTGTCAATGGCGTGGCGGCGGGGGCGGGCGCTTCGTTTGCGCTGGCCTGTGATATCGCCATTGCCGCGCCCTCGGCCCGTTTCATCCAGGCCTTTTGCAAGATCGGCCTGATCCCGGACGCCGGTAGCAGTTGGTTCATGCCACAGCGTCTGGGTATGGCGCGTGCGCTGGCCCTGGCGATGACAGGCGATGCGCTGGACGCGACGCAGGCCCGGGAATGGGGCCTGATCTGGGAGGTGGCGGACGATTGCCTGGGCGCCGCCATGGCCATGGCCCAGCGGTTGGCGGCCATGCCCACGCAGGCGCTGGTGGCTACGCGCCATTTGCTGCGCGAGGGTGCCAGTCGCACCCTGGACCAGCAGCTCGATGCCGAGCGTGACGCCCAGTCGGCCATGGGCCGCACCCAGGACTATGTGGAAGGGGTGCTGGCGTTTCGGCAGAAGCGTGCGCCCCGGTTTACCGGGCAGTAGGGCGCATCACTTCGCGGGCGCAAGGCCGTCCAGCCAGCGGTTCGCCGCAGCCGCATCGCGCACCGACAGGCGCACCGCTTGCGTGGGCTTGGGCAGGGTGAGCGTCAACGTCAGCAGACGCCTGTCGCGGGCGACGAGGGCATGGACCTTTTTTGCGTTGCCGGCGTACAGGGTGAAATCGTCGAGCACCTGCATGCGCCAGGGTCCGCGGGCGGCGCCGGTGGTGGTTTCCACGCCTATCCATTCATCGCCGGCGGCAAAACCGGCTTTTTCGGCCGGGCCACCGCGCAGCACCTGCTGGATGAACAGGCCGTTGCCCTCTTTTACCCGCAGGCCCAGTTGCTGGGCCACTTGATCCGGTTCACGGTTGACCTGGATGCCGTGGGTTTCCAGCAGTTCGGCCACGGGCAGCTCGGCGGTGCTGTGCACCCAGCGGGCCAGTTCCCGGGCGTACGGGCGCTGGCCGAGCTGTTCCAGCACGGCCAGCAGGTCCTGTTCGGTCATGGGGCCGCCGGCACAGCGGGCCCACAGGGCGCGCATCACGGTATCCAGCGTGGTGACGCCTTCTGCGCGCAGGGTCAGGTCCAGGCACAGGGCCACCAGCGCGCCCTTGGTGTAGTAGCTCACGGTGGCATTGGGAGTGTTTTCGTCTTGCCGGTAGTACTTCACCCAGGCATCAAAGCTGGCCTGCGCCACGGTTTGCACCTTGCGCCCCGGGGTTTGCGCCACCTGGTTGATGGTCTTGCTCAGGGCCTTGAGGTAGCTGGCGTTGTCCATCCGCTGGGCGCGGCGCAGCAGCAGGTCGTCGTAGTAGCTGGTGAAGCCCTCGAAGAACCACAGCAGCTCGGTGTAGTTCTCGCCGTGGTAGTCGTAACGCGTGAACTCGGCGGGGCGCAGGCGCTTGACGTTCCAGGTGTGAAAGTATTCGTGGCTGATCAACCCCAGCAGCGTGGTGTAGCCTTCGGGCTGCTTGTGTGTGGTGGGTGCCAGCGTGGTGCGCGGCAGGCGCGGCAGGTCCTTGCGGTTGCAGATCAGGGCGGTGGAGTTGCGGTGCTCCAGCCCGCCATAGCCGTCGCCCACGGCGTTGAGCATGAAGACATAGTGGGCAAATGGAACCTGACTTGGGGCTGGGTTCTTCGGGCTCGCGGTGCCTGCGGGCCGGGGATGCGGGCCGTGCCAGAAGCGCAGCTCGGCTTCGCAGATGGCGCGGGTGTCGGCCAGCAACTGGTCACCGTCAAAACTCGGCGGCGCACCGGCCACCACGAAGCGGTGCGGTACGCCGCAGGCGGTGAAGGTGCCGCTCCAGAACGGCCCCATTTCCACCGGGCAGTCCACCAGCGTGTCGTAGTCGGGAGCTAGGTAGGTGCCAAAGCCATTTTTGTTGACTTTCTGGGGGGTAGCCCCTGTAGCCACTGCCCAGTGTGCTATTAATTTTGTAGCAACCAGCTCCAGCGTGTGCGGCCGGTCTTCCTGCCCGGCGACCTGCAGACACAGGCTGGTGCCGTTGAAAAAGCCGCGTGTGGCGTCCAGCCAGGCGGTGCGTACCGAGTTGTCAAAGGCGTAGACCTCGTATCGCACCTGCAGGGGCTTGCCGGGCGTGCACTCCAGCAGCCAGCTGGCTTTGTCGGTTTGCTGCGCGGTGACCGTGCGCAGGCCCTGCTGGCATTGCAGGTTTTGCAGGTTCTTGGAAAACTCACGCACCAGGTAGCTGCCCGGAATCCACACCGGCAGGCGCAACGCCTGGCGGGGCGCGGGCTCGGCAATGGTGAGCGTGACGGCAAACCGGTGGGCGTGCAGGTCGGCCACCTCGACACGGTAGTGCGGGCCGCTACCGGTCTTCTGTGGCGTTGCGCGGGTGGTCGGTTGGCGTGAAATAGTCATAAAAAACGGACCTGCCCCTGGTGAATGCTGCGCCTGCAGCTATTGTTTTTGTAGCAATCAGCTCTTGGAATCGTTGAGCATCTGCTCGACCTGCCGGGCGTCCACCGCGCCGGGCACCCGTGTGCCGTTGGTGAACACCAGGGTGGGTGTGCCGTTGATCTTGTGGTTGCGGCCCAATTCCACGTTGCGGGCCAGTGCGCTGGTGTCACAGCTTGCCGGGGCGGCGGGCGCGGCCTGGTCGCGCACCATCCAGTCCTGCCAGGCCTTGGCGGGATCCTTGGCGCACCAGATGGCCTTGGACTTCTCGCCGGAGTCCGCACCCAGGATGGGGTACAGGAACAGGTACACGGTGACGTTGTCCACCTTCTGCAGGTCGCGCTCGAAGCGTTTGCAGTAGCCGCAGTTGGGGTCTTCAAACACGGCCAGCTTGCGCTTGCCGTTGCCGCGCACGATGGTGAAGGCGTCCTTGAAGGGCAGCGTGTTGAAC
>JBAQKO010000377.1:0-2227 GCA_049301075.1 Rhodoferax sp. | reverse complement strand
GCCAGCGCAGGACTGGCAAGGACCCGGCACGTGGTGGAGCTGTACCTGGCGGCCGACGAACACACCGACCTGGACGCCCTGCAGTCGGAAATCGAGGCGCTGGACGGCTGGAACTGGGAGCAGCGCGTGGAGGAAACCCTGCACCGCCTTCACCTGGACAAGGACGCCATCGTCGGCTCGCTCTCTGGCGGCACCAAAAAACGCGTGGCGCTGGCCCAGGCGCTGGTCGCCAAGCCCGACGTGCTTCTGCTGGACGAGCCGACCAACCACCTGGACCTCGACTCGATCGCCTGGCTCGAAGAGCTGCTGGTCAACTTCAACGGCAGCATCATCACCATCACCCACGACCGGGCCTTCCTGGACCAGGTCGCGACCGTCATCGTCGAGCTGGACCGCGGCAAACTGCTGAGCTACCCCGGCAACTTTGCGCAGTACCTGGTGCAAAAGGAAGAGCAGATGGCGCAGGAAGCCGTCATCAACGCCAAGGCCGACAAGCTGCTGGCGCAGGAAGAAGTGTGGATTCGCAAGGGCGTGGAAGCCCGCCGCACCCGCGCCACGGCGCGCATCGTGCGCCTGGACGAACTGCGCGCCCAGCATGCCGCGCGACGCAACGCCGTGGGCAGCGTGAACATGGACGTTTCCAGCGGCGACAAGAGCGGCAAGCTGGTTTCCGAGATGGTGCATGTGACCAAGACCTTTGGCGACCGCACCATCGTGCGCGACTTCAGCGCCACCATTCTGCGCGGCGACAAGATTGGCCTGCTGGGCCCCAACGGCGCCGGCAAGACCACGCTACTCAAGCTGATTCTGGGCGAACTTAAGCCCGACCCGGCGCCGGCCAACGCCCCCAAGCCCGAGCCCGGCCACAGCCCCTGGGGCACGGTGCGCCTGGGCAGCAATGTGACGGTGGCCTATTTCGACCAGATGCGCAACGCGCTGGACCTGGACGCCACGCTGGAAGACTTCATCAGCCCCGGCAGCGAGTGGATCGAGATCGGCAACCAGAAGAAACACGTCAAGAGCTACCTGGGCGACTTTTTGTTCTCGCCGGCCCGCGCCAACTCCCCCGTGCGCTCTTTAAGCGGTGGTGAGCGCAACCGCCTGCTGCTGGCGCGCCTGTTCGCCCGCCCCGCCAACGTGCTGGTGCTGGACGAACCGACCAACGACCTGGACATCGACACGCTGGAACTGCTGGAAGATCTGCTGCAGAACTACGACGGCACAGTGTTTCTGGTCAGCCATGACCGCACCTTCATGGACAACGTGGTCACCAGCACCATTGCCTTTGAGGGCGACGGCAAGTGGCGCGAGTTTGAAGGCGGCGTGAGCGATTGGCTGATCCAGACCAAGCGGTCCAACGAGATCAATGCGGCGCTGGGCAAGACCACGAGCAAGCCCTTTAACTACGAGCGCGAACAGCTGCAAAAGCAGGAGCAGGCCACGGCGGCGGTTTCCCCGACCACGCCCGCAGCACCGCCTCCGGCCAAGACCAAAAAGCTCAGCTTCAAGGAGCAGCGCGAGCTGGACGGCCTGCCCTCCGCAATAGCCGCACTGGAAGCCGAACAGCAGGCCATTGCCGAGGCCCTGGCCGATGGCAGCCTGTTTGCCAGCGACAACGCGCGGGCACTGGAGCTGTCCAGCCGCACCGCGCAGATCGACGACGAGCTGATGGCTGCGCTGGAACGCTGGGAAGAACTGGGCCGCCCAGCCTAGACCACTCCGGCCTGGCGCAGCGCGGCAATGCCGCCGGCGTCCAGCCCCAGTTCCGCCAGCACCTCGGCGGTGTGCTCGCCCAGCATGGGCGGCGCGTTGCGCAGCACCGGGGGTGCGTCGGCCAGACGCAGTGGACTGGCCACAGTTGCTATGGATTCAATAGCTGTCTGCGCAGCAACCGCGGGCGCCAGCGGCTGATTCACCACCAAATTGCGGGCCTGCACCTGGGCATCGGCAAAGGCCTGGCCGATGTCGTTGATGGGGCCGCAGGGCACGGCCTTGTCTTCCAGCAGCGCAATCCACTGCGCCGTGGTGCGCGTGCGCGTCACCTCCAGCATGGCCGGGATCAGCGTTTCGCGGTGGCGCACGCGGTCGGTGTTGGTGGAGTAACGGGCATCCGCCGCCCACTCGGGGTGGCCGGCGGCCTGGCAGAAGCGCGCGAACTGGCCGTCGTTGCCGATGGCCAGCAGCACGGCACCGGCCAGCGTGTCAAAGTCCTGGTACGGTGCCAGGC
>JBAQKO010000376.1:0-11664 GCA_049301075.1 Rhodoferax sp. | reverse complement strand
GGCCCAGGCCCGCACCACGGCGTAACTGCGCCACGGACGCCAGCGTTCGGAGGCCTGCTCGGCTGCCTGCTGTGGCTTGGGGGCATCTTGCACGCCCAGGGCCTTGTGCAGGGCCACGTCGCCAGCGGGAAAGGCATCGGGCCAGCGCAGGGCCCGCATGGCAATGTAGTGGGCGGTCCAGGGCCCCACGCCGGGCAGGGCTTGCAGCGCGGCCAGGGTTGCCGGCACATCGGCACCGGGGTGCAGGGTCAGTTGGCCGTCGGCCACCGCCTGGGCCAGAGCCTGAATGGCACGCTGGCGCTGGCGCACGATGCCCAGGCGCCCCAGGTCTTCACCCGAGGCGGCGCACAGCGCCTGGGGCGTGGGGAACAGGCGCGTCACCGGGGCCGGGGCATCGGCCAGCGTGGTGCCGTAGCGCGCCACCAGCCGCGCGCCCAGCGTGCGGGCGGCCCGCACCGTGATTTGCTGGCCCAGGATGGCGCGCACGCTGAGTTCGAAGCCGTCCAGGCTCCCCGGTACGCGCAGGCCGGCCGTGCCGGGAAAGTCGGGCTCCAGCACGGCGTTGATGGCCCAGGGGTCGGCGTCCAGGTCCAGCAGGGCCCGCAGCCGCGCCAGCACCAGGGGCAGTACCCCGGCCAGCGAGGCGCTGATGCGCAAGACCACTGTGCAGTTGGCGCGTTCAAAGCGGGCTTGCACCCAGCCCCGGACGGCGTGCCCGGCCACGTCCAGCGCCAGGGTGCGCGTGAGCGTCTGCTGGACCGGGTCCACGGCTTCCAGGCCGTCGATCTGGCGGGTGGCAAAAAAGTCCAGCATGGCGGCCACGTCGTATGGCGGCCGGTACGCGGCCTTGAGCACGATGGCCCCGGCGTCGCCGGGTGGGGGGCTGGCCTGGCGCAACTGGCGGGGCTGCAGCCGGTAGTGCTCGGCAAACGCCGCGTTGAAGCGCCGCACGCTGGCGTAGCCGCTGAGGGCGGCCACCTGGGTGATGGGCAGCGGGGTATCGGTGAGCAGCTGCTTGGCGGTCAGCAGGCGCCGTGTCTGCAGGTACTGCAGGGGCGAGACGCCCCACTGGGCCTCGAAAATGCGCCGTACATGGCGCGCGCTCACGCCCAGCCGCGCCGCCAGAGCGGCAATGCTGGGGGCGCCCTCGTGCCAGCTGTCGGGGGTATCGAGCAGACTGGCCGCCTGGCGAGCCAGGATGGCCGAGGCGTCCTGTACCGACCAGGGTACGGTGGCAGCGGCCATGGACGCCGCGCCGGGCGCCAGTTCCGGACGGCAGCGCAGGCAGGGCCGAAAACCGGCCGATTCCGCCTGGGCCGCCAGCGTGAAAAACCGGCAGTTCTCGCGCTTGGGGGTGCGCACGCGGCAGACCGGGCGGCAGTAAATGCCAGTGGAGGTGACGCCGGTAAAGAACCGGCCGTCAAAACGCGCATCCCGGGCCTTCAGGGCCAGATAGCAGGCGTCGTCCCCGGAAGGGGGCGGGACAGGAGCGGGTGCGGCGTGCATGGTGGAGATAATACGCAGAACGCTTCGGTAAAGTAGCCATTTCCGGACCTGTTGTCCCCGGCGTCCCCGCCTACAATGCCAGCCACACTGACCACCTTGTCTTGTCTCCGGCCGCTGCGGGCAGCGCCGGCGCAGCCAAACCCCTCATGCATATTTCAGCCACCATTTTCAAAGCGTATGACATCCGGGGCATCGTGCCCAGCACGATCAACGAGGACATCGCCCTCGGACTGGGCCGCGCCTTTGGCTCGGTGGCCCGGGCGCAGGGCGAGACCACAGTGGCAGTGGGACGCGATGGCCGCCTGAGCGGGCCGGGCCTGGCCGAGGCGCTGATGCGGGGGCTGCAGGAGGCCGGCATCGCGGTGATGGACGTCGGCATGGTCACCACGCCCATGCTGTACTTCGCGGCCAACACCCTGTGCGCCAGCGGCATCCAGGTCACCGGCAGCCACAACCCCAAGGATTACAACGGCTTCAAGATGGTGATGGCTGGCCGTGCCATTTATGGCGAGGACATCCAGGCCCTGCGCCGCATGATGGAGACGGAAAGCTGGAATCTGCAGACCGGTGGCACCCGCCGGTCCGTGGATGTGCTGGACGCCTACCGTGCCCGCATCGTGGGCGACATCCGCCTGGCGCGGCCCTTGAAAATCGTGGTGGACTGCGGCAACGGCGTGGCCGGCGCCTCGGCGCCCGCCATCCTGCGGGCCATCGGCTGCGAGGTGCAGGAGCTGTTCAGCGAAGTGGACGGCAACTTCCCCAACCACCACCCCGACCCCAGCAAGCCGGAAAACCTGCGCGACCTCATTGCCGCCCTCAAGACCAGCGACGCCGAACTGGGCCTGGCCTTTGACGGTGATGGCGACCGCCTGGGCATCGTCACGCGCGACGGCAACAACATTTACCCCGACCGCCAGATGATGCTGTTCGCGCAGGACGTGCTGTCGCGCGTGCCGGGTGGCACCATCCTGTTTGATGTGAAGTGCTCGCAACGCCTGGCGCCGGCCATTGTGGCGGCCGGCGGCGTGCCGCTGATGTACAAGACCGGCCACTCGCTGATCAAGGCCAAGATGAAAGAGATCGGCTCGCCGCTGGGCGGCGAGATGAGCGGCCACATCTTCTTCAAGGAACGCTGGTTTGGCTTTGACGACGGCACCTATGCCGGTTGCCGCCTGCTGGAAATTGTCAGCCGCGCGGCGGACGCCAGCGCCCTGCTCAACGCCCTGCCCACCAGTTTTTCCACGCCCGAACTCAATGTGCCGTGCGCCGAGGGCGAGCCGCATGCCGTGGTGGACCAGCTGGTGGCGAAGGCGACGAGCACCGCCGGGTCGCCCCAAGGTGCGAGGGCCCCCTTGAGGGGCAGCGCAGCACACGAAGTGGCAAGCGTGGGGGCATGGTTCCCGGCGCCCGCCACTGTGAACACCATTGATGGCCTGCGCGTGGACTGGCCGGACGGCTTCGGACTGATCCGCGCCTCCAACACCACCCCGGTGCTGGTCCTGCGCTTTGAAGGCCACACACCCGAGGCGCTGGCGCGCATTGAGTCCGCCATGCTGGAGCTGCTGCGCACAGTCAAGCCCGACGCCATGGTGGCCGAGGCCGCGCATTGAAAGCGGCTGCGGTGAAGGTTCTGGTCGTCAAGCTGTCCTCGCTGGGGGACGTGGTGCATGCCATGCCCGCCGTGCAGGACCTGCTGCGCGCCGTGCCGGGGGCCCAGGTGGACTGGGTGGTGGAGAGCGCCTTCGCTCCGCTGGTGGCACGCTGCAACGGCGTGGCGCGGGTGATTGCCTGCGACCTGCGCCGCTGGCGCAAGGCGCCGTTGGCGGCGCAGACGCGCGCCGAGTGGCGCGCCTTCAAGACCGCGTTGCAGCGCGATGCCTACGATGCGGTGATCGATTTGCAGGGCCTGACCAAATCGGCCCTGGTGTCCTGGCTGGCGCGCACCGCGCCGCAGGGGCGCCGCTTCGGCCTGGCCAACCAGACCGACGGCTCCAGTTTTGAAGCGCCCGCCCGCTGGGTGGCCGATGTGGCCATTGCGCTGGAGCCGCATGTGCATGCGGTGCAGCGCTCCCGCCTGCTGTGCGCGGCGGCCCTGGGCTACACGGTGGCGGGGCCGGCGACCTTTGGTTTGAAGCCTGGCACCCTGGCCGTACCGCATCCGGTGGTTGGGGCGGCCAATTCCTTTGCACCGCGCAAGCCGTGCGTGGCCCTGGTGCACGGCAGCTCGCGGGCGGACAAGCAGTGGCCACTGGCTTCGTGGGTGGAACTGGGTCGGCGCCTCAACCACAGCGGTTTTTCCGTGGCCCTGGCGCACGGCAACGCCGCCGAGCAGGCCACCAGCCAGGCCATTGCGGCGGCGCTGGACGATGCCTGGGTGTGGCCCGCCATGGGGCTGGACGCGCTGGTCGACACCATGGCGGCGTGTGCCGGCGTGGTGGGGGTGGACAGCGGCCTGAGCCATATTGCTGTGGCGCTGGATCTGCCGCATGTGCAGATCTACAACTTCGATACGGCCTGGCGCACCGGGCCGCCCAACACGGCCACCGGGGCCGCGCCCCGCCAGGTCAGCGTGTTCGCCACGCCCCAGCCCGCCGTGGATGCGGTGTGGCAAGCCTGGGAAAGCCTGGCCACACCGGTGCTGTGCCGATGATGCGCGGGCTGTACTCCGGGGTGATGGGCCTGCTGCAGCCCCTGGTGCGCCGCAAGTTGCGCCGGCGGGCGCAGGCGGAGCCCGAATACGGCCACGCCATGGAAGAGCGCTTTGGCTACTACGGCGCGCCCGATTCCGAACAAACCACCGTTCCCGGCACGGCGTCGTTCTTCGTCTGGGTCCACGCCGTCTCGCTGGGGGAAACGCGGGCGGCTGCCGTGCTGGTGGCGCAACTGCGCGCCACGCTGCCGGGCATGCGCCTGCTGCTCACGCACGGCACCGCCACCGGTCGCGCCCAGGGGCGTGCGCTGTTGCAGCCCGGTGACGTGCAGGTGTGGCAGCCCTGGGACACCCCTGGCGCCGTAGCGCGCTTCCTGGCGCATTTCAGGCCCCGCGTGGGGTTGCTGGTGGAAACCGAGGTCTGGCCCAACATGGTGGCGGCGTGTGCGCAGGCCGACATCCCGCTGTGCCTAGTCAACGCGCGTCTGAGCGACAAATCATTGCGCCAGGCCCTGCGCCTGGCTTGGCTGTCACGACCGGCCTTCCGGGGCCTGCGGGCGGTGTGGGCCCAGTCCGATGCCGACGCGGCGCGCCTGCGGCAACTGGGGGCGCCCGTGCTCGGGGTGATGGGAAACTTCAAATTTGACGCCACACCCGATGCCGCGCAACTGGCACAGGGTCGCAGCTGGCGTGCCGCGCGGGCTGCCCCGGTGGTGCTGTTCGCCAGCTCACGCGAGGGTGAAGAGGCCTTGCTGCTGGAAAAATTAAGGCAAATACGGGCGCAAGCCTCCGTCAATACTGCGCAGACAGCTACTAAAACCATAGCGGGTGGTGTGCAGTGGCTGATCGTGCCGCGCCATCCCCAGCGCTTTGAGGAGGTGGCCCGCCTGTGCGAAGCGCAGGGCTTCACGGTGTCACGCCGCAGCAGCTGGGCCCAGCAGCCTGGGCCGGCTGATATCTGGCTGGGGGACTCGCTGGGGGAAATGGCGCTGTACTTTGCCCTGGCGGACGTAGCCTTGCTGGGCGGCAGTTTTGCGCCGGTGGGCGGCCAGAATCTGATTGAAGCGGCGGCCTGCGGCTGCCCGGTGATGATGGGGCCACACACCTTCAATTTTGCGCAGGCGGCGGAACTGGCCCAGGCGGCCGGTGCCGCTTTTGCGCAGGAGGATCTATCCCACGCGGTAGACCAGGCGCTGGCTTTGCTGCAATCCCCCGCGGCACTGCAACAGGCCCGTAGCGCGGCCACCGCGCTGACCCAGGCCCACCGGGGCGCGGCACAACGCACCGCCGAGGCGGTGCGGGACCTGTTAAGGGGCTAGCTGGCTGTTGATGGACTGCAGGTCGGAGGCAGCGAGCACGCCGCTGGCCTGGCGCAGTTTCAGGCCGCCCACCAGCACGTCGTAGCGGGCCTTGGCCAGCTTGGCTTTGGTGTCAAACAACTGGCTCTGGGCGTTGAGCACATCGATGTTGATGCGCACGCCCACTTGGTAGCCCAGCTTGTTGGCTTCCAGGGCGCTCTGGCTGGAGGCCTCGGCAGCTTCCAGTGCCTTGACCTGGGCCTGGCCGGATTGCACGCCATAGAACGCCGTCCGCGTGCCTTGTGCCACGCCGCGTCGGGCGGTTTCCAGATCGGCGCGGGCCTTCTCTTCCAGCGCCAGGGTTTCCTTGACGCGGTTTTGCGTCGAGAAGCCGGCAAACAGGGGCAGGGTAAAGGTCACGCCCACGGTGGCCAGGTTGGCCCGGGTGCTGACACCGACGAGTGAGGAGGTGCCGTCCTGGGTCTGGGCGACGGTGTAGCTGCCGGTCAGGTCCAGGGTGGGCTTGTGGCCGGCTTCGGCCTTGCTGGTTTCCAGCTTGGCCACGTCCAGCGCCAGGGCGGCCTGGCGGATGCTGGGCTGGTTGTCCTGCGACTGGATGACCCATTGCTCGACATCGGCCGGCTGCAACTCCGCCAGCACCAGCGGCGCGCGCAGGGGCTTGGGGCTGGTGTGGGTTTGGCCTACCAGCTGGTCCAGGGCCAGGGACTTGACGCGCAGGTCATTTTCCGCCGCCAGTTCCTGGGCGACCACCAGGTCGAAACGGGCCTGGGCTTCGCGGCTGTCGGTGATGGTGGAAGTGCCCACCTCAAAATTGCGCTGGGCGGACGCGAGTTGCTCGGCCACCGCAGCCTTCTGGCTTTTGACAAAAGCCAGGCTGTCGGTGGACGCCAGCACGTCAAAGTACGCCTGGCTGACGCGCACGATCAGGTCCTGCTCGGCGGCCGTCAGCTGGGCCTGCGCCAGGTCGACGCTTTTGTTGCCCTGTTCGTAGCTGGCCCAGTTGGCGGGGCGGTACAGCGGTTGCGACACCGCGAGGGTGGTGGTCTGGCCGGTGTAGTTGTAGTTCTTGGCCGTGGCCGTGGGCAGCTGGTTGTCCTGGTTGGTCTGGCTGGCCGTGGCCGTCAGTCCTGCCGTGGGCAGGATGGCTGCCTTGGCCTGCGCCGCCTTGGCCATGGTGGCGTCGTACTGCGATTTGGCCGACTGGTAGGTGGCGTCGTAGTTGCGGGCGGCGTCGTACAGGTCGACCAGGCTTTGTGCTTGCGCTGACAGCGACACAGAGGCGCCCAGCGCCAGCAGCAGGGGAAGCAGGCGGAATTGGGGCAGGGGGCGTTGGCGTGACATGGTGGTCTTTCTCAGGCTCGTAAACAAGGGGCTGCAGGTGATCAACGAAGGTTCATCAGTAGCGTGCAATGGAGGGGTCGAGCTCGGCGGACCAGGCATTGATGCCGCCCGCAATGTTGGCAACGTGCGCGAAGCCGCGGCTCTCCAGGAAATGGGCCACCTGCATGCTGCGTCCGCCGTGGTGGCAGAGGCAGGCAATGGGGCGCTTTGGATCCAGTTCGGACAGGCGTGGCGGAATAACCCCCATGGGGATGGTCACCAGGGTGAAACCGTCTGCCGTGACGCTGGCCGTTTGCAGTTCGTGCGGCTCGCGCACATCCAGCACCACGGGCTCGCCGTGGGGACGCACGCTTTGCAGCCATTGGGCCAGTTCACGGGGACGGACTTGGGTGATCATGGGGTTTTCAGGTTGGGACTCAGAACTGGAAGCCCGAAGGCTCCGGGAAGTGTTGCAGGCGGGGGGCACAGGTGTCCCAGGTCTGCACGGTGCGGAAAGCAGTGTCGCTGGTGCGGGTCACGAAGGTGGCGCGCATGACCGGCTCCTCGCCGACGATGGCCGCCAGGCGTCCACCGACCTTGAGCAGCGACAGCAGGGTGTGGGGCACTTCGGCCACGGAGCCGCTCAGCAGGATGGCGTCGTAGGTGCCTTCGGCGGCAACGGGGTCGGCACCGTCGGCCAGGCGGACTTCGGCGTTCTGGACGCCGGCGTTGCGCAGGTTGTCACGGGCCATCTTGGCCAGTTCTGGCACGATCTCCAGCGACACCACGCGGTGTGCCCGGTGTGCCAGCAAGGCCGCCATGTAGCCGGAACCGGCGCCGATTTCCAGCACGGTGTCGGTGGGCTGGATGGCCAGGTCCTGCAGCAGGCGGGCTTCCAGGCGGGGCGCCAGCATGCACTGGCCGCCGGGCAGGGGAATTTCCAGATCGGAGAAAGCCAGGCTCTTGTGGGCCAGTGGCACGAAGTCTTCCCGCTTGACGACGGTGAGCAGTTCCAGCACCGACGCATCCAGCACGTTCCAGGGGCGGACTTGCTGCTCAATCATGTTGAAGCGGGCTTTTTCGAGGTTCATTTTTGATACTCCATGGGGTATGTTAGCCGATTATCGTAAATTTTACCGGGAAGGGTTTTTTGAGCCGTTCCAGAGACGGCGCACCCATTGCGCCAGATCATCCATGTAGCAATACACCACGGGCACCACCACCAGCGTCAGCAGGGAGGAGGTAATGACACCGCCGATGACGGCCTGCCCCATGGGGGCGCGCATTTCCGCGCCTTCCGACAGCGCCAGCGCCAGCGGCAGCATGCCGAAGATCATGGCCAGCGTGGTCATCAGGATGGGGCGCAACCGCACCTTGGCCGCCATCAGCAGGGCGGCGCTGCGTTCCATGCCGTCTTCCTGGGCGCGGATGGCAAAGTCCACCAGCAAGATGGCGTTCTTGGTGACCAGCCCCATCAGCATCACCACGCCAATGACCGAGAACATGGACAGGGTGGAGTTGAACAGCATCAGGGCCAGCACCACGCCGATCAGCGTCAGGGGCAGGGCGGTCATGAGGGCCAGGGGCTGCAGGAAGCTCTTGAACTGGCTGGCCAGAATCATGTAGATGAAGACCACGGCCAGTGCTAGTGCCGAGATGGCGTAGCCAAAGGCTTCGGCCATGTCCTTGGTGGAGCCGCTGAATTTGTAGCCGTAGCCTGGCGGCATGGCGATGGTGTCCATGGCTGCCGTGATGTCGGCCGAGACCTCGCCGGCAGAGCGGCCCGACACGTTGCCGCTGATGGCCACTTCGCGCATCAGGTCGCGCCGGTTGATCTGGTTGGGGCCGGTGGACTCCTGCACCTGGGCCACCTGGCTGAGCCGTACGATGCGGGGGCTGCCATCGGCGTTGCTGCCCACCGTGAAGGGCAGCAGGTCCAGGTCCTGCGGGTTATCGCGGGCTTGCGGCGACAGGCGAACGTTGACGTCGTAGGTCTGGTCGTCCGGCGCGCGCCAGTTGGTGACAGTCTGGCCCGCCACCAGGGTGCGCAGGGCCGAGCCCACCTGGGCGACGTTCAGCCCCAGGTCCGATGCGATGTCGCGCTTGACCACCACATCCAGCGTGGGCTTGTTGGGCTTGGCGCTGGAGTCCAGATCGACGAGGCCGGGGATGGTGCGAATCTTCGCCATTGCCAGCTGGGTCAGGCGCTCCAGTTCGGCGGTGTCGGCTCCCTGTATGGAAAACAGGATCTGCTTTTGCCCGCCCACCGAGTCCAGCAACCCGACGTGGGTGACGGTGATGCCCGGTACCCGCTGGAGCCGCTCGCGCAGGATGGTCGACATGGCATCGACGCTGAAGCTGCGTTTTTTGCGGTCCACCATGCGGATGTAGATGCTGGCGTAAATCTTGCCGTTGACGCTGCCGGTGTTGATGGTGGTCAGGGTGTAGAGCACCTCGGGGAATTCGCGGACGATGGCCTCCACCTGGCGCGCCTTGGCCTCCGTGACCTCCAGCGAAGAGCCCACCGGCGTATTGAAGTTCAGCATGGTTTCCGAGAAGTCGGCCTTGGGCACGAACTCGGTTCCCAGCAGCGGCACCATGAAAATGCTGCCCACGAAAATGCCCAGCGCCAGTCCCACCGTGGCCAACTTGTGGACCAGGGCCCAGCGCAGGATGCTCTGGTAGGCATCGGCCAGCCAGTCGGTGGCGTGGTCGAACCAGCCCGTGACGCGGCCAATGGTCTTGTCGTACAGCGTGACCGGGGCGTGGTGCTTGCCGTGGGCCTCGATGCTGGGGTCGTGCCAGATGGAGGACATCATGGGGTCGAGCGTGAAGCTGACGAACATCGAGATCAGCACGGCCGCCACAATGGTGATGCCGAATTCGTGGAAGAACTTGCCGATGATGCCGCCCATGAATCCGATGGGCATGAACACCGCCACGATGGACAGTGTGGTGGCCAGCACGGCCAGGCCGATTTCCTGCGTGCCGTCCAGCGACGCCTGGTAGGGCGTCTTGCCCATCTGCACGTGGCGCACGATGTTTTCGCGCACCACGATGGCGTCGTCAATCAGCAGGCCCACGCACAGCGAGAGCGCCATCAGCGTGATCATGTTGATGGTGAAGCCGAACAGGTTCATGAAGAAGAAGGTGCCAATCAGCGCGATGGGCAGCGTCAGACCTGTGATGACGGTGGAGCGCCACGAGTTCAGGAACAGGAACACGATGAGCACGGTGAGTGCGGCGCCTTCGATCAGCGTCTGGCGCACGTTGTCGACCGACACGCGGATCTGGCGCGACCCGTCGGTGATCTGCTCCAGCCGCACACCGGGGGGCAACTGCTTCTTCATCTCGACCAGCGTCTTTTGCAGCGCGTCCACGACGGCGATGGTGTTTTCGTCCTGCGATTTCTGGACGTTGAGCAGCAGCGTGCGCTGTCCGTTGTACAGCGCCAGGTTCTCGATTTCCTGCGCACCGTCCACCACCCGCGCCAGTTGGTCCACCCGCACCGGGGCGCCATTCTTGCGGGCCACGATGATCTTGCCGAAGTCTTCGGGGCGCTGCATGCGTGCATGGATCTGGATGACGCGTTCCTGCTCGCTGGAGTGGATGGTGCCTACCGGTACATCCTGGTTTTCGCTGCGCACGGCCGCCACCACCTGGTCGGGGGTGACGCCAAAGGCTTCCAGCGCCTGGGGGTTCAGGTACACATTGATTTCGCGCAGGGTTCCCCCTACCAGGGTGACCGAGCCGACACCGCGCACGTTTTCCAGCCGTTTCTTGTACGTCTGCTCGGCCCAGTTGGTCAGCTCCACGGCGCTCAGGCGCTTGTCCGCAGGGGCGCTGGCGTCGGGCAGCACCGCCACGGACCAGATGGCGCGTGCCGCCGGATCGAAACGCAGCACGCGCGGCTCCTTGACCTCGGTGCGCAGGTTGGGGCGCACGGCGGCCACCTTTTCGCGCACGTCGTCGGCGGCTTTACGCCCGTCAATGTGCAGGCCAAACTCGATGACCACCACCGACTGGCCTTCGTAGCTGCGCGAGGTCAGGGCGTTGATGCCGGCAATGGAGTTGACGCCCTCCTCGATTTTCTTGGAGACCTCACTCTCCACGATCTCGGGCGAGGCCCCGGGGTAGTCGGCAATGACCACCACCACCGGAAAGTCCACGTTGGGGAACTGGTCGACCTGCAGGCGTTGCAGGGAAAAAAAGCCCAGCACCACCAGGGCCAGCATGACCATGGTGGCGAAGACCGGATTCTGAAGGCTGACGCGGGTGAACCACATGGCTTACTTGGCGCTTGCCGGTAGCTTGGCGAGGGTGCCTGCGCGGATGCTGCCCACGCTGCCGCTGAGCACGGTGGCACCTTCGGCCACGCCCTGGATGCCGACCATGCTCTGGCCGTCCGATTCGCCGCGTGCGCCGAGCGTCACGGTCTGGTGCACGACCTGGCCGTTGCTGAGAACCTGCACATAGGGTTGCGGCTTGTCGGTGCGCACGGCGGTCAGGGGAACCGCCAGGGTGCGGGTGGTGCCGGTGCCCAGGGTGCCCTGGGCAAACAGGCCCTGGCGCAAGCCGGGGGCAGGGTCCATGGCGAGATAGGCCAGCACGGCGCGGCTGCCGGCTACCGCGCTGGGGTTCACGCGCACGACCTTGGCGGCCAGCGGTTGGCTCGCGCCTTCCACGGTGAGTTGGGCCGTTTGTCCTACCCGCACGTCCAGCGAGTCGGTGGCGCTCAGGCTGGCTTCGAGCTCCAGACGGCTCAGGTCAACGATCTCCACAATGCGCGCGTCGATTGCCACCCGCTCGCCAGGCTGGGCCAGGCGCTGGGCCACCAGGCCGGCAATGGGAGCCCGCAGCACTGTGTCG
>JBAQKO010000375.1:0-9597 GCA_049301075.1 Rhodoferax sp. | reverse complement strand
GATGAATTTACCGTCGCCCACGTAGATGCCCACGTGGCTGAAGGCGCGCCGCATGGTGTTGAAAAACACCAAGTCACCGGGTTGCAGGTCGGTGCGGTCAATTTTCTGGGTGGCGGCCGCGTGCTGCTCGGCCTTGCGTGGCAAGACCAGGCCGGCGGTTTGTTCGTAAATGGCCCTGACGAAGCCGCTGCAGTCAAAGCCGGTTTCGGCGTTGGTGCCGCCGCGCCGGTAGGGAACCCCGAGGAAGGCCATGGAGTGGAGCACCAATTCGGAGGCCTTGGCCTCGACCTGGTCGCGGACTTCGCCGATGCGTGCCATCAGGCCGCGCTCGACGAGGAAACGGTTCATGTCGTCGCCGGAGCCGGCCGGATTGGCGTGCGCCACATTGGCCAGCAGCAAGGTGACGAGGATGGAAACGATTCGCATGGAGGCCAGCTTAACCCGGGTTTGGGGGCCCTGTCAAGTCAAGGTGAAAAATGAAGAATCATTTGTAACATGATGAATTTATGGATATTTTTAGCATTTCAAGCCTTTGAAAATGGCTGTGGCCGGGCCTTTGGCAAGACCGCGGCGATTGGTTATGCTTGCCTCTCCCTATATTGAAAGTTACCCATGCTGCTAGAAGTAGAAGAGTCCCAGCTGGTGCTGGTGGATTACCAGGTCCGGTTGATGCCCGCTTTGTTCGAGGCGCCTGCCGTGCTGGCCAATGCCCTGCGACTGGCGCAGCTGGCGGCCTTGCTGCGGGTGCCCACCTTCGTGACGGAGCAAAACCCTTCCAAGCTCGGGGCCAGCGTGCCCGAGTTGCAGGCGGCCCTGCAGCAGGCGGGTGCCCGGGTGCTGTCCAAGATGCAGTTCAGCGCGGTGGAAGAGGGGCTGGGCGAATGGTTGCGTCCGCCCGCCAAGCCGGTGCAGGGCAATGCGCGCAGCCTGCCCAAGCATTTGCAAAAGCCGGCGGCGGGGTCCGAGCGGGGCACTGTGGTGCTGGCTGGTTGCGAGGCCCATGTCTGCCTGCTGCAAACGGCGCTGGACCTGTTGGAAGACGAGTTTGACGTGTGGGTGGTGACGGATGCCTGCAGCTCGCGTACCGAGCGCAACCGCGATGCCGCCTTTGACCGCCTGGCCGGCGCCGGGGTCGAGCTGGTGACGACCGAAATGGTGGCGTTTGAGTGGATTCGCAGCGCCGAGCACCCAGATTTCAAGGCGGCGCAGGCGCTGATCAAGTAAGCGCAGGCGGGCCGGTGCCAGTCAGCTATTTGCAAGCTGTGTATCCATAATTATGAATTCAGTTTCAACGACCCGCAGGAAGACACACCATGACCGCCTACGCAGATTTTTATCGCCGCTCCATTGATGACCGCGATGGTTTTTGGGCGCAGGAGGCGCAGCGCGTGGATTGGCAAACGCCACCGCAGCAGGTCTGTGATTACAGCAACCCGCCTTTTGCGCGCTGGTTTGTCGGCGGCACGACCAACCTCTGCTACAACGCGGTCGACCGCCACCTGAAGACCCGCGCGAACCAGGCCGCCCTGATTGCGGTTTCCACCGAGACCAACACGGAGCAGGTCTACAACTTTGCGCAACTGCATACCGAGGTGCAGCGCATGGCGGCCTGCCTGCTGGAGCTGGGCGTGAAGAAGGGCGACCGGGTCCTGATCTATATGCCCATGATTGCCGAAGCGGCCTTTGCCATGCTGGCCTGCGCACGCATTGGCGCCATCCACTCGGTGGTGTTTGGCGGCTTTGCCTCGGGTTCGCTGGCGTCGCGCATCGAAGACGCATCCCCCCGCCTGATCGTGAGCGCCGATGCCGGTTCGCGTAGCGGCAAGGTGGTGCCCTACAAGCCCCTGCTGGACGAAGCCATTGCGCTGTCCAGCCACAAGCCCGATGGCGTGCTGCTGGTGGACCGCAAGCTCCACGCCATGAACCTGGTGGCCGGGCGCGACCATCTGTGGGACGACCTGCGGCAAAAACACCTCAACACCACGGTGGCCTGCGAGTGGGTCGAGTCCACCCACCCCAGCTATACGCTGTACACCAGCGGCACCACCGGCAAGCCCAAGGGGGTGCAGCGCGACACCGGCGGCTACGCCGTGGCGCTGGCCGCCAGCATGGAGCACATCTACTGCGGCAAGCCGGGTGAAACCTTCTTCTCCACCAGCGACATCGGCTGGGTGGTGGGCCACAGCTACATCATTTACGGCCCGCTGATTGCTGGCATGGCGACCATCATGTACGAAGGCCTGCCCACCCGCCCCGATGGCGGCATCTGGTGGAGCCTGGTGGAAAAATACAAGGTCACCGTGATGTTCAGCGCCCCCACCGCCGTGCGCGTGCTGAAAAAACAGGACCCGGCGCTGCTCAAGAAGTACGACCTCTCCAGCCTGCGCGCCCTGTTCCTGGCCGGCGAGCCGCTGGACGAGCCTACGGCGCAGTGGATCAGCGACAGCCTGAACAAGCCCATCATCGACAACTACTGGCAGACCGAAACCGGCTGGCCGATTCTGGGCCTGGCCAACGGCGTGGAAAAGGCGCCCAGCAAGTTCGGCAGCCCCGGTGTGGCCATGTACGGCTACAACGTGAAACTGATCGACGAAAACACCGGCGAGGAGCTCACCGGCGCCAACCAGAAGGGCGTGGTCGCCATCGAGGGGCCGCTGCCTCCGGGCTGCATGCAGACGATCTGGCGCGACGATGAGCGCTTCGTCAAGACCTACTGGAACAGCATTCCCGGCAAGCTGGTGTACAGCACCTTTGACTGGGGCGTGCGCGACCAGGACGGTTATTTCTTCATTCTCGGACGCACCGACGACGTGATCAACGTGGCCGGGCACCGCCTGGGCACCCGCGAGATCGAGGAGAGCATCTCCAGCCACCCGAACATTTCGGAAGTCGCCGTGGTGGGCGTGGCCGACGCGCTCAAGGGCCAGGTGGCCATGGCTTTTGCCGTGGCCAAGGACGCCAGCGTGCTGGTGGATGACGCCGCGCGTGCACAGCTCGAAGCCGAGGTGATGAAGGTGGTGGACAACACCATTGGTGCCGTGGGCCGCCCGGCCCGGGTGCGTTTTGTGTCGGTTTTGCCCAAGACCCGCAGCGGCAAGCTGTTGCGCCGTGCCATCCAGGCGGTGTGCGAAGGCCGTGACGCCGGCGACCTGACCACGATGGAAGACCCCGCCGCGCTGCAGCAGATCCGCGATCTGGTGGCCGGCTAAGCCTCCCGCGGCGGACGGCGGGCCAAGGCTGGCACCAGCCGCAGGCGGACAAAAACCCATGGCATCAGCAGCGACACAAAGGTGCCGCTGACCACGCCCTTGGACAATGTCCACAGCAGGGGCGGCAGCGCCAGGTGCGCGCCGGTGAACTTGAGCAGCTTCTGCTCGCCCAAAAAGCATGCGGCCCCCAGCAAGCCCACCGCAATGCGCCGCCAGGCTGTGGCGGGTGCCGCACAGTCGATGTGGCGCTGCTCCACCTGCAGGCTCCAGATGGCCACTGCCAGCCAGCCGGCCAGGGTGGGAATGTACTCGGGGGCGCTGCCGGGCCAGCTGGCCAGCAGCAGCGCGGTTCCCAGGGCAATCAGCGCCACGTTCCAGCCCAGCTGGGTTTGCCAGCGCCAATGCCGGTGGCGCACCCGTTCAAACACCAGCAGACTGGCGCCGCCCAGCGCCGCGCCTACCAGCACGTCTTCCAGGTCATGCACCCCCAGGTACAGGCGGCTGGCGATGATGCCCAGCACAACCATGCTGCCCAGAACCCAGGCCCAGGCGCGGCGCAGCTCCCAGGCCAGCCACATCCACATCACTACGGCCATCTGTGCGTGGCCGCTGGGCAGGCCGTAACTGGCACCGATCTGGTCGTCCAGCCGCAGGGCCAGCGGGGGGCGAGGGTCCTGGACCCAGTCTTTCACATAGGCGTTGAGGGCGGCGTTGATGACCACCAGAACCAGCAGCCGAAAGAAGATGGCCTTGCTCCACGTCCAGTAGCCAATGGCCATGAAGAACATGATGAAGGTGGAGTAGCCCAGCCACGACAGAGCCAAGGCCAGTTGCGTCAGGGCCGGGGTGCGCAGGGGGAGCACCCACTGCAGGTCGTGCAGAAAATTCAAGCCGTTGCTCCGTTATTCATAGCTGTCTGCGCAGTATTCATGCCGGATTGCGGCTTATTTTGTTCTGTTTTTCCGGATGGACGGTGCGTCGGCAGGTGCCTCTGTCAGGGTGTCGGCGTCCAGGATGATGTCGCGCTCGAACAGCGCTACCGCGGTTTTAGCGACTTGCAGGGTGTCGTAGTAGGCGTAGGCGCCCACGCCGACCGCGCCCAGCAGAGGCACGAAGCGCGCAGTGCCCTTGCGCAGCACCGTTTTGATCACCAACGCCCCCACTTTCTGTGCCAGCATCTGCAGGAAGTTGAGCGAGGTCTGGCGGACCAGGACCCGCTCGCCCGCGCGCACCACCATGTCGCGAAACAGCTGGGCGGACACATGCTTGAACAGGCAGTACAGCATCTGCTCGCGGCCCAGGGTCTGGCTCTTGCCGTAGACGCCCGCGATGTCGGACACCATTTGCGCCTGCAGCTTCCATACCCCCAGCAACTCGGGCATCAACGTGAGCCAGCCCAGCAGGCCGGGCGGCAGGGCCATGGAGCCCGAAAGTACGCTGGCCTTGCGGGCTGCCGCACGGGCGATGCCGTGGGCGCGCGCGGCGGGGTGTTGCTGTGGCGGTTCGTGGCTGGGTGGCACGTGCAGCACCAGGTCCAGAATGGCGCCGCCCAGTGCGGAGGTGGGTGAGGAGGGGCTGTCGGGCATGGTCTAGGCGATATCCACCGTGTGGAACCCGTAGTGCCCGGCGCGGCGGTCGGCGAAGTAGCGCTCCAGTGTTGCCTTGACGGTGCGAAACGCAATCTCGTCCCAGGGAATCTCGTGCTCGTAAAACAGCCGGGCCTCGATGGTTTCGGTGCCCGGCTTGAACTGGTCGCTCAGCAGCCGGGCGCGGTAAAACAGGTGGACCTGGCCCACCCGCGCTACATTGAGCAGCGAGAACAGGCCCTGCATCTCGAACTGGGCACCGGCTTCCTCGTCGGTCTCGCGCGCCGCGCCCTCGGCCGTGGTTTCACCCAGTTCCAGAAAACCGGCTGGCAGTGTCCATTTGCCCCAGCGCGGTTCGATATTGCGCTTGCACAGCAATATCTGCTCGCCCCAATGCGGCACGGTGCCCACGACATTGAGGGGGTTCTCGTAGTGGATGGTGGCGCAGGCCGGGCACACGGCCCGCTCCCGGGTGTCGCCGTCGTCCGGCAGGCGGTAGACCACGGGGGTTCCGCACTGCTTGCAGTGCTTGATGGGGCTATGCAGCATGGTCATTTCCGGTCAGGTTTGGTGGGGCTTGCCGTGTTGGTCAATGTTTAACTGTACTGCACCAGATAAGGCTGCGTCGTGCGCGCAGATGGTGGCGCCACGGGCCGCAGCGGCCCATAATCGGGGCACAGACCACTCTGGCAACACTGGCGACGCCAGTGGCCATGGCGTGGCACAGGACGCAAACGCTATGAACACCCCTCTGACCACCGTCGTGCACCGCATCCGGTTGTATTCCTGCTTGCTGGCAGTGGCGTGTGCCAGCACGGCAGCCCTGGCGGGAAAGCCTGAATGGGCCGGCAATGAGAAGGCGGGCAAAAACAAGCACCGGGATACCGACATGGTGCAGCCGCACGCCGATATCCGCTTTGCGGACCCCCAACGCGCGGCGATTTCCGACTACTACGGCCGGCAACGTGCCGCCGGGAAATGTCCCCCCGGCCTGGCAAAAAAACACAATGGTTGCCTGCCTCCGGGCCAGGCCAAGAAGTGGCAAAGGGGCCAGCCCTTGCCGCGCGACGTGGTGTTTTATCCGTTGCCACGGGAGGTGCGCCTGCGGGTCGGCGTCCCGCCGGCGGGGTACCGCTATGTCCGGGTTGCCAACGATGTGTTGCTGGTGACGGTGGGAACCCTGATGGTGGTGGACGCCATTGAAGACCTGATGGCGCCCTGAGCCCTGTTTAGCCGGGAATGAATCGCAACGTCCTGTACGCCCTGCTGGCAGCCGCCCTGTTTGGTGCTAGCACGCCTTTTGCCAAACTGCTGATCGGTGACCTGTCTCCTGTTTTGCTGGGAGGCTTGCTGTACCTGGGCAGCGGGTTGGGGCTGGGCGTTGTCCGGCTGGTGCGGGACCGCGGCTGGACGCCTTCCGGGCTGGCTCGGGGGGAATGGCCCTGGCTGCTGGGAGCCATTTTGTTTGGCGGCGTGATGGGGCCGGTGGCATTGCTGGTGGGGCTGGCACACACCAGCGGATCAACCGCGTCGCTGCTGCTGAATCTGGAGGCGGTGTTGACCGCGCTCATTGCCTGGCTGGCTTTCAAGGAAAACGCCGACCGGCGCATTGTGCTGGGCATGGCGGCCATCGTCGCCGGGGGCGTGGTGCTGTCCTGGCCATTGGGCTCCTCCGGGGCATCCGATTGGGCGGGGCCACTGGCGGTCGCCGCAGCCTGTGGGTGCTGGGCCATTGACAACAACCTGACCCGCAAGGTTTCCGCATCGGATGCCCTGTTCATTGCCAGCAGCAAGGGGCTGATGGCCGGGGCCTTCAACACGGTGCTGGCGCTGACGTTGGGGGCGGCGTTGCCGGGCCCATCGACCGTGCTGACCACCATGCTGGTGGGGTTGCTGGGGTATGGCGTGAGCCTGGTGCTGTTTGTGCTGGCGTTGCGCGGACTGGGCGCGGCGCGCACCGGGGCCTACTTTTCCACGGCGCCCTTTTTGGGTGCGGCCCTGGCCCTGCCGCTGTTGGGGGAACACGCCACACCGGCATTCTGGGTAGCCGCTGGCCTGATGGGGCTGGGCGTTTACCTGCACCTGACCGAGCAGCACACGCATGAGCACACCCACGAGCCCCTGGCGCACAGCCACCGCCATGTGCATGACGCGCACCACCAGCATGCGCATGACTTCGCCTGGGACGCCGACCAGCCGCACACCCATTGGCACGAACACGTGGCCATTACCCACAAGCATCCCCATTTTCCGGATATTCACCACCGCCATTCCCATGACGCCGGGATGGCGCGTGCGTCGCAACCGATACCATGACCGATAGCCAATATTTCACCAGGACCGTGGCCGAGCTGGGCGAAGCCCGCCCGGTGCTGGCGTCCCGCGCCATTTTCAATGTTCAGGGCACCAAGATCATCGACAAGGGGGCCAGCATCAACCTGGGTCTCTACGAACGGCTGATGCAGCACCAGTTGTCCGAGCCCATCGAGGATTCCGTGACCAGTTCTCCGTCGCTGACGGGGGCGTTGCTGCGCAGCGGGGCCGAAGAGGTGCTGGACAGCTCGCCGTTTTTCAGGCGCATGGCCGATGAGCCCAAGACACGCAGCACCTTGCTGGATGCGATTGCCAAGGTGCCGCTGCCCGACCCCATGGCTTTTCAGCTGACCCTGGCGCGCGAGGTGCGCCCGGAGCTCTACCAGCACGCCCTGCGCACCGCCTTGACGGCCGCCTGGCTGGCGCAGGTGCCCCTGGGGTCGCGCTTTGACATCAGCATGGCGGCCGCGGCGGGCTTGCTGCACGACATCGGCATGTTGCACGTGGACCCGTCGTTGCTGCAGCCCGCAGGGCATCTCAGCCGCGAGCAGCGGCGCCAGCTGTACTCCCACCCCTTGGTGTCGCAGGCACTGATGGAGCGCCACCATGAGTACCCCAAAGAGGTGGTGCGCGCGGTGCTGGAGCACCATGAATACCTCGATGGGTCGGGCTATCCACGCAACCTGGCCGGAGCCGCCATCAGCGGGCTGGGGCGCATCCTGTCGCTGGCCGAGGTCGTCACCGCCATGTTTGCGCCGGGGCGGCACGCGCCCGAGCTGCGCCTGTCGGTGATCCTGCGCATGAACTGGTACCGCTACGACGAAGCCCTGGTGCTCAAGGTCATGCAGCTGATCAAGCCGGAACTCGACGGGCAGAACGGCGGCGTTGCGCTGCTGCCCGACCCGGTGGGGCGTCTGCGGGAAATCGATAGCTTGATCACCGGTTGGCCCGCCGGGCTGCAGCACAGCGCCGGCCTGGGTGCCAACCGCCGCGAGGGGCTGGATCGGTTGGCCGAGCAGGTGGCGCAGCTGCGCCGCACGCTGGCGACCGTGGGCGTGACGCCCGACCAGCTGGCGCATCTGGGCAGCGAGCCGCTGGACAATCTGCTGCAGCAGGAGCTGACACTCATTGCCGCGGAAGCGGCGTGGCAGTTGCGCGCGCTGGCGCGGCAGACGCGCAGGCGCTGGCGCCTGGTGCAGGACGAGCATTACCCCGATGCGCTGCTGCAGTGGCTGGAGCAGGTGGACGCCCTGGTGGCGGGCGCGGATGCGCCACAGGACGATGCCAGTGGTGCCTAGGGCGGACCCGTCTTTCCAGCCCGGGTAAACCGCTTATTCCACGCGCACGGACAGCGGCTGCAAGCCGTCCACGCCACCGACCAGGGTGTCGCCACGCACCACGGCGCCCACGCCCTCGGGCGTGCCGGTGAAAATCAGGTCACCCGGTTGCAGCGTCCAGGCTGCTGACAGCTGTTCAATGGTTTCGGCAATGTTCCAGATCAGCTTGGCCACCGTGCTGCGCTGGCGGTCCTGCCCGTTGACCTGCAGGTAAATGCCGGCGCGGGCAATGTCGGGCACCTGCGCGGCCGGGGTGATGGGGCCGATGGGCGCCGAGTGGTCGAAACCCTTGCCAATGCACCAGGGGCGGCCCTGTTTTTTCATGTCGTTTTGCAGGTCCCGGCGGGTCATGTCCAGGCCCACGGCATAGCCGTAGATGTGGCGCTGGGCATCGGCGGCGCGGATGTGGGAACCGCCCACGCCAATGGCCACCACCAGCTCCACTTCATGGTGCAGGTTGCTGGTGAGCGTGGGGTAGGGCATGGCGGCGGTGCTGCCGGCCTCGGCCACCAGCACGGCATCGGCCGGCTTCATGAAGAAGAACGGCGCTTCGCGGCCAGTGTGGCCCATTTCCTTGGCGTGGTCTTCGTAGTTGCGGCCCACGCAGTAGATGCGGTGCACCGGAAACCGCGCAGCCTGACCGACCACGGGCACGCCAACGGGAGCCGGGGGCGTAAAGACGTAGGGCATGGTGGCGTCTCCGGTCAGGCCGACTTGGTCAGCAGTTCGAAGTGCTCCACCACCGGGGGGGCGGCAAAGAATGGGCCCACAATGGCGCGCCACTGGGTGAAGGCGTCGGACTGGCGAAAGCCGACCGTGTGGTCTTCCAGCGTGTCCCAGAAGACTTGCAGCACGTAGCGCTCGGGGCTCTCAATGCCCTTGTTCACCTTGTAACCCTGGAAACCCTTGGCCTTGCCGATGACGGTACCCAGGCCGCGCTGGATGGCGTCTTCAAAGGCGGCGTTCTGGCCAGGTTGGATGCGGATGTCGGCGAGTTCGAGAATCATGGGGGCTCCGGCGGATGGTTGGGTTACGAAACACAGGCGCCCATATTAACGGGCTTGGTTTATCCTTGTCCGCATGCATCACTCCCCCCCCCTTGCGTCAGACTGGCTCGTGCCGCAGTGGCCCGCCCCGGCGGGTGTGCGGGCG
>JBAQKO010000374.1:0-2977 GCA_049301075.1 Rhodoferax sp. | reverse complement strand
GCAGCGGCTAGCCAGCCGCGCTCGGCCAGCCGGCGCCGGGTTTGCCGGGCCACCGGGGCGCCACCTTCCAGAAACGCCACCTGATCGCCGACCAGGGTTCGCAACACATCGGCCACAAACGGGTAGTGGGTGCAACCCAGCACCAGGGTGTCCATGGCACTGTTTTCAGTGCCAAATAGGCCCATGGCCTTCGTGTAGTGTGCGCAGGCGGCTATTATTTTTGTAGCATCGGCGTGTTCGATGGCATCGGCTAGGCCGTCGCAGGGTTGCAGCACGAAGGTGGCCTGACCATGCAGTGACTCCAGCAGGGTGCGAAATTTTTCGCTGTTGAGCGTGCCCCGGGTGGCCATGACGCCAACGTGCTTGGTCTGGCTCTGGGCCGCTGCGGGTTTCAGCGCGGGTTCGATGCCCACGATGGGCAGGTCCGGGTAGTCCTGGCGCAGCAGCTTGATGGCCGCAGCCGTGGCCGTGTTGCAGGCCACCACCAGCGCCTTGATGTGGTGCCGCTCCAGCAGGTGCCGGGTAATGGCGTGGGAGCGGGCGATGACGTGCGCATCGTCGCGCTCTCCGTAGGGGGCATGGCCGCTGTCGGCTACATAGACAAAGCGTTCCGAGGGCAACTCCTCGCGCAGCGCCCGTAGTACGCTCAAGCCCCCCACGCCGCTGTCAAAAACCCCAATGGGGTCTTGTGCGCGGTCGCAGGGTGGCGCTTCGGCGGGCGTCATGCCGTGGTGTTTACCGCGAGGTCACCGGGATGTTCTTGAACTCGCCGGTGGCAATTTTCTTCTGCCACTCGGCCGGTCCGGTGATGTGCGCGCTGGTGCCGCCCGCATCAACGGCCACGGTAACCGGCATGTCCACCACGTCAAATTCATAGATGGCTTCCATGCCCAGGTCGGCAAAGCCCACTACCTTGGCGCTCTTGATGGCTTTGGACACCAGGTAGGCGGCACCGCCCACCGCCATCAGGTACGCGCTCTTGTGCTTCTTGATCGCCTCGATGGCAACCGGGCCGCGCTCGGCCTTGCCGACCATGCTGATCAGCCCGGTCTGGGCCAGCATCATTTCGGTGAAGCCGTCCATGCGGGTGGCGGTTGTGGGGCCGGCAGGGCCGACGGCTTCGCCCTTGACAGGGTCAACCGGGCCCACGTAGTAGATGACGCGGTTGGTGAAGTCCACCGGCAGCTTCTCGCCTTTGGCCAGCATGCCCTGGATGCGTTTGTGCGCGGCATCGCGGCCGGTGAGCATCTTGCCGTTGAGCAGCAGGGTGTCGCCGGGTTTCCAGCTAGCGACTTCTTCCTTGGTCAGGGTGTTGAGGTCGACTTTTTTGCTCTTGACGTAGTCAGGGGTCCAAGCCACGTCGGGCCAGGTATCCAGGGATGGGGGTGTCAGGTAGACCGGGCCGCTGCCGTCCATCACAAAGTGTGCATGGCGGGTGGCGGCGCAGTTCGGGATCATGGCGATGGGCTTGCTGGCGGCGTGGGTGGGGTACATCTTGATCTTGACGTCCAGCACCGTGGTCAGGCCACCCAGGCCCTGCGCGCCGATGCCCAGGGCGTTGACCTTCTCGAACAGCTCCAGGCGGAGTTTTTCCACGTTGGAGAGTTCGGCACCACTGGCCGCCTTGGCCTGCAGTTCGTACATGTCCAGGTCGTCCATCAGGCTTTCCTTGGCCATCAGCACCGCCTTCTCGGCCGTGCCGCCAATGCCGATGCCCAGCATGCCGGGTGGGCACCAGCCAGCGCCCATGGTCGGCACGGTTTTTAGCACCCAGTCGACCACCGAGTCGCCGGGGTTGAGCATGTACATCTTGCTCTTGTTCTCGGAGCCGCCGCCCTTGGCTGCCACGGTCACTTCAACCGTGTTGCCGGGGACGATTTCGCTGAAGATCACGGCCGGCGTGTTGTCCTTGGTGTTCTTGCGCAGGAATTCGGGGTCGGCAACGACCGAGGCGCGCAGCGTGTTGTCGGGGTGGTTGTAGCCCTGGCGCACGCCTTCGTTGATGGCGTCGTCCAGGGAGCCGGTAAAGCCTTCCCAGCGCACATCCATGCCTACTTTGAGGAACACGTTGACGATGCCGGTGTCCTGGCAGATCGGGCGGTGGCCGGTGGCGCTCATCTTGCTGTTGGTCAGGATCTGAGCGATGGCGTCCTTGGCGGCGGCGCTCTGCTCGCGCTCGTAGGCGCGGGCCAGGTGGGCGATGTAGTCGGCCGGGTGGTAGTAGCTGATGTACTGCAGGGCGGCGGCAACGGATTCGATGAGGTCGGCTTGTTGGATGGTGGTGGTCATGATCAGGGTCAAGGGCTCGTGGGAGGCTGACTTTGCACGGGGCCGCCCGTGTGATACGGTAAGCGCAACCCCGTATTTTGACAGGGTGCGACGAGCCACCTTTTCACATCAAGGAATGCGCATGACAACCCGCACCGAACACGATACCTTTGGTCCCATTGCCGTACCGGCCGACCGGCTCTGGGGCGCGCAGACCCAGCGCTCGCTGCAGAACTTCGACATCTCCGGCGAGTTGCAGCCGCGCGAGATCATCCGGGCGCTGGCGCAGGTCAAGCGGGCTTCGGCCAGCGTGAACCTGGCGCTGGGCCTGCTCGACGGCAAGAAGGCGCTGGCCATCATGGCGGCGGCCGACGAGGTGATCGCCGGCCAGCACGCCGGCGAGTTTCCGCTGGTGGTCTGGCAGACCGGCTCGGGCACGCAGAGCAACATGAATGTCAACGAGGTGCTGGCCAACCGCGCCAGCGTGCTGCTGGGTGGCGAGCGCGGCGAGAACCGGCTGGTGCATCCGAACGACGAGGTCAACCGCAGCCAGTCGTCCAACGACGTGTTTCCGACCGCCATGCATGTGGCGGCGGTGGACGCCATCACCCACCGGCTGCTGCCGGCCTTGGATAAGCTGCACGCCACGCTGGCGCAGAAGGCGCGCGATTTCGACAGCATCGTCAAGATTGGCCGCACCCATCTGCAG
>JBAQKO010000373.1:0-1700 GCA_049301075.1 Rhodoferax sp. | reverse complement strand
CGCTGGACTCGCAACGCCTGCCGCACCTGCGCACGGTGGTCTGGATTGACGAGCCGGGCACGGCCGGCGAACAGCCGGGCCTGCTGCGGTTTTCCGCGCTGCTGGCGCAGGGCCAGGCGCAAGACCCCCGGCTGGCCGCTGTGGCGCGCACCCTGAAGGCCACCGACCCGATCAACATCCAGTTCACCAGTGGCACCACCGGTTTCCCCAAGGGTGCCACGCTGACGCACCGCAATATCCTGAACAACGGCTTCTTCATTGGTGAAGCCATGCGCCTCACGCCGGCGGACCGCCTGTGCGTGCCGGTGCCGCTGTACCACTGCTTTGGCATGGTGCTGGGCAACCTGGCCTGCTTCACCCACGGCGCTACCGTGGTGTACCCCAACGACGCCTTCGACCCGCTCACCGTGCTGCAGACCGTGCAGGACGAGCGCTGCACCGGCCTGCATGGCGTGCCGACCATGTTCATTGCCGAGCTGGACCATCCGCGCTTTGCGGAGTTCGACCTGTCGAGCCTGCGCACCGGCATCATGGCCGGTTCGCCATGCCCCACCGAGGTGATGAAGCGGGTGGTGGACGACATGCACCTGTCGCAGATCACCATTGCCTACGGCATGACGGAAACCAGCCCGGTGAGCTGCCAGAGCAGCACCGACACGCCGCTGGAGAAGCGTGTGTCCACCGTGGGGCTGGTGCAGCCGCATCTGGAAGTGAAGGTGGTCCACCCGGAAACGGGCGAGGTCGTGGCGCCCGGGCAGGCCGGCGAGCTGTGCACGCGCGGCTACTCGGTCATGCACGGCTACTGGGACGACGAGGCCCGCACCCGCGAGGCCATTGACGCCGAGGGCTGGATGCACACCGGCGACCTGGCCACCATGGACGCGCAGGGTTACGTCAACATCGTGGGGCGCATCAAGGACATGGTGATCCGCGGCGGCGAGAACATCTACCCGCGCGAGATCGAGGAGTTTCTCTACCGCCACCCCCAGGTGCAGGACGTGCAGGTGGTGGGCGTGCCCGACAAGAAATACGGCGAAGAGCTGTGCGCCTGGATTGTTCTGCGCCCGGGCGAAACGCTGGACGAAGACGCGGTGCGTGCCTTCTGCAAGGGCCAGATTGCGCACTACAAGGTGCCGCGCTACATTCGATTCGTGACCGAGCTGCCCATGACGGTGACCGGAAAGATCCAAAAATTCCGCATCCGCGAAGCCATGAAGGCCGAGCTGGGTTTGCAAGAAGAAAAAACCGCTTGAAACGAGGCCTTCCATGACCATTCTCGAAACCCAACTCAACGCCCGATCGGCCGACTTCCAGGCCAACGCCACTGCCATGCGCGCCCTGGTGGCCGACCTGAACGAGAAAATCGACAAGGCCGCTCTGGGCGGCGGTGATGCCGCCCGCGCCAAGCACACCGCCCGCGGCAAGCTGCTGCCGCGCGACCGCGTGCACATGCTGTTGGACCCCGGCACGCCGTTCCTGGAGCTGTCGCCCCTGGCGGCGCTGGGCATGTACCCCGACCGCGACGGCACCGACAGCGCGCCCTGCGCCGGCGTCATTGCCGGCATTGGCCGCGTCTCGGGTGTGGACTGCATGATTGTGTGCAACGACGCCACGGTCAAGGGCGGCACCTACTACCCCGTCACCGTCAAGAAGCACCTGCGCGCGCAGGAAATTGCCGCGCAAAACCACCTGCCCTGTAT
>JBAQKO010000372.1:0-5782 GCA_049301075.1 Rhodoferax sp. | reverse complement strand
CCTGGCCACCGTTGCCACGGGCACCCTGGCCGCCACGGCCACCGCCACCACCGTTGCCACGACCGGCACCCTGGCCGCCGCCCTGGCTGGTCTTGTTTTCACGCACGCGCTGCAGCATTTCGGTGCGCGCGGCCTTGGCCGCGGCCTGCATGACGTCGCGGCTCGGCGGTTTGCCGGCACCGCCCCAGATGGTCTGGCGGCCCATGGCGATGGGCTCGGCGCGTTCACCCGCCTCGGGGCCAAAGCCCTCCACGACGACGACCGGAATGGTTTGCTTGGTGAAGCGCTCGATGTCCTGCATGAAGCCTTCTTCGTCCAGGCACACCAGGTTCACGGCAGCGCCATCGGCGCCGGCGCGGCCGGTGCGGCCAATGCGGTGCACATAGTCTTCGCTGACGTTGGGGATTTCGTAGTTGACGACGTGCGGCAGGTCATCAATGTCAATGCCGCGGGCGGCAATGTCGGTGGCCACCAGGGCGCGCACATCGCCGCTCTTGAAGCCGGCCAGGGCCTGCGTACGGGCAGCCTGGCTCTTGTTGCCGTGCAGGGCCATGGCAGTGATGCCGTTCTTTTCCAGGAACTCGGCCACGTTGTTGGCGCCGAACTTGGTGCGGGTGAACACCAGCACCTGGCTCCAGTTGTGCTCGTTGATGATGTGGGCCAGCAGGGCTTTCTTTTTGCCGCGACCGACCGGGTGGATCACCTGGGTGATGCGCTGCACCGTGGTATTGCGGGGGGTGACCTGCACGCTTTGCGGGTTCTTCAGCAGGCTGTTGGCCAGTTCGCGGATTTCGTCGCTGAAGGTGGCGGAGAACAGCAGGCTCTGCTTGTCCTTGGGCACGGCAGCCAGTACCTTCTTCACGTCGTGGATGAAGCCCATGTCCAGCATGCGGTCGGCTTCGTCGAGCACGAGCATCTGTACCTGGCCCAGGTCCAGCATGCCTTGCTGCATCAGGTCCAGCAGGCGTCCGGGGGTTGCCACCAGAATGTCCACGCCTTTTTTCAGCTTGGCGATCTGCGGGTTCATGCCGACGCCGCCAAACACCACGGTGCTGGTGAGTTGCAGGTACTTGCCGTAGGTGCGCACGGATTCTTCCACCTGGGCAGCCAGCTCGCGGGTGGGGGTCAACACCAGGGCGCGGATGCCGGTGCCGCCAAACTTGTTCTGGGTGCTGCGGTTCATGGACAGGCGGTGCAGCATCGGCAGCGTGAAGGCGGCGGTTTTGCCGGTGCCGGTTTGTGCCCCGCCCAGCAGGTCATGGCCTTCCAGGACCAGGGGAATGGCCTGTGCCTGAATGGCGGTAGGGGTCTCGTAACCCTGCTCGCGCACGGCTTTCACAATGGCCGGAGCCAGGTTCAATTCTTCGAAGTTCATAGTGTGGCGCCCACCCAGGGCGCTAGGGATATCGGCCTGTCCGGGGGCTTGCGCCGCCAGTCAGTCAAAGGCAGATGGATTCAAAAGTGGGCAAAGATTGTCGGTCTCGCCCCCAGCAAGGTGCTGGAGCTGCGGGCAACTGACGCGTCGCAGCACCCCGCATTGTCGCACGCCAGGCCCCAATCTGCAAAAAATACCGGAATGGCCGTCTGCGTACGCCCTGCCGGTGGTAACAATATGTCAGGGGACTGGTCAGCGTGGCAGGCAACGGGGAGAATGCAGCACGATGAAAAAGTTCATGTTGCGGCGTTTCGGTGTAGCCAACGAGCCCGGCACGTTCAAGCCGACCCTGCACGATTGTCTGGAGGCAGTGCTGCAGCAGAGCGACACGCTGGTGGACGATGTGCTGGCGGGCTTGCGCGCAACGCTGCTGCCCACGCGCGGGAAGAGCTTGCGGGTGGAGCAGACCCCGGCGGCCAAGGCGGCCATCGCCCACCTGGATACCCATGCGTCGGATCTGAAAAAAACCTTTGCCGCCGCCCTGCGCGCCGCGGTCTACGGGGGCGAGGGCTTTCGCAAAACGGAAGAGCCGCTGGTGCGCTTCGACGACTTCCAGTTTCTCGAGGAAGAGCAGATTGACGCCAACATCGAATTCGCGCTGACACAGCAGGAGATCCTGCTGGCCGTGGACGACGTGTTGCCGGCGCTCAACGGGCTGGTCAGCAGCTTGCTGGGCTGGGTTACCGTGCAGCCGCATCTGAACCCGCTCAAGCCCGAATCCTTTGTTTACGCCCTGCGGGAAAGCCTGCAGGAGCATGTGGCCGATGACGGTGCGCGCGCCGCCCTGATGACACCCGCAGCGGGCATGCTGGGCGTCAGCCTGCGCCAGCTCTACAAGGAAGTGTCCGAGTGGTTGCGCACCCAGGGCGTGGAGCCGGTGGGTGGGCCGGGTGCCGCTGGCGCCGGTTTTGGCGTGCCGACCAAGCCGGCCGAAAATTCCGTCACCCGCACCATGCTCACGCTGGACAAGTTGCGCCGCCTGCTGTCGGGTGAACTGGACGCCACGCCGCTGGTGGCCGGCGTGAAGGACTTCATGCACACCGTGCCGGCCTCCTTTGTGGCGCTGGAAGACATGAAGCTGATGGAGCCCATGATCAAGCGCCTGACTGCGCGTGCCAGTCAGGCGCCGGCAGCCAGTGACAAGGTGGTGCTGCTGGAGCAGACCAAGAGCAAGAAGCTGGGGCGCGAGCTGGGGGAAGAGGTGGTGCGGCTGATGCTGGAGAACCTGCTGCAGGACCAGCGCCTGCTGCCGTCGGTGCGCAAGGCGCTCAAGACACTGGAGCCGGTGCTGATCAAGCTGTCGCAGTCGGACCCGCGGTTTTTCAGCGAACGGCAGCATCCGGCACGCCAGTTCCTGGACAAGCTCACCGGGCGCAGCCTGGCGTTTACGTCGGAAAACGCGCCGGGCTATGGCCATTTCCAGAAGACGCTGGAGAACGCCGTCAACGTGCTGGCGTGGGGCGAGGGCGACGCGGCCGGTTTTGGGCGGGTCTTGCGCAAGCTCGAGGAGGGCTGGGGCCACGAGGAGCACGACCAGCGCCAGCGCGCCGAAGAAGCTGCCCGCGGACTGCTGCGCGCCGAGCAGCGCAACCTGCTGGCGCAGCGTCTGGCGCAGGACTTCACCGAACGCCTGCACAACAAGAGCGTGCCGGAGATTGTGGTCACGTTCCTGCGTGGGCCCTGGGCGCAGGTGGTGGCCCAGTCGCAGTTGCAGTGCGTGGACGGCACGGTCGACGCCGACGGCTACCTGGGCCTGGTGGACGACCTGATCTGGAGCGTGCAGCCGCGCCGGGCACGGCGCAACCGCGCCCGTCTGGTGCAGATGGTGCCGGGCATGTTGGTCAAGATGCGCCAGGGCTTGAGCCAGATTTCCTATCCGCCCGAGCGCATGGCCGTGTTTTTTGACGAACTGATCACCTTTCACGAGCAGGCCTTCGACAGCGCCCGCGCCGCATCGGCTGCCGACGGTGCCGAGGCGCCCGTGGCTGCGGAAGCCGAAACGGACGCGCAGGACAGCGTCGAGCCGGAGTCGGATGACCTGTGGATGGCCGAAAACGAAGCCGTCGACTCCGGCTACCTGCATGGCACGGAAGAGCTGCTGCAGGACTACGTCGAGCCCGAGGAGGTGCCGGATCTGGTCGCGCAGGAATCCTGGACGGTGCAAAGCCTGGGTGCGGGTTCCTGGGTGGATCTCGCACTAGGCGGCCAGTGGGTGCGCGCTCAGCTGACCTGGGCCAGCCCGCACCGCACCCTGTTCATGTTCACGTCCTCCGGCGGCATGTCGCATTCCATGTCCCGGCGCACCATGGAACGCCTGCGTGCCATGGGCCTGATCCGGCTGGTTTCCGATGGCCGGATCATGGAACACGCCCTGGACGCGGTGGCGCTGGCGGCCCTGCGCAACGACCTGGAAAAAACGGGAGGGGAAGCGTAAATAGGGCCCCATCACCACCGTTTGGAGGTGCTGCAGTCGATAATGCTGCTTTTACGCTCCCAAAAAGTAACTCCGTAATGGCTCAATACGTATTTTCCATGAACCACCTCGGCAAGATTGTGCCGCCGAAGAAGTTCATTCTCAAAGACATTTCCCTCAGCTTCTTCCCGGGCGCCAAGATCGGCGTGTTGGGCACCAACGGTTCCGGCAAATCCACCCTGCTCAAGATCATGGCGGGTGTCGACAAGGAGTTCGAGGGCGAAGCCATCCCCATGCCCGGCCTCAATATCGGCTATCTGCCCCAGGAGCCGCAGCTGGACCCCGATCAAACCGTGCGCGAGAGCGTGGAAGCGGGCATGGGCGACGTGGTCAACGCCAAGACGCGGCTGGAAGAAATCTATGCGGCCTATGCCGAGGAAGATGCCGACTTTGATGCGCTCGCCGAAGAGCAGGCCAAGATGGAGGCCATCATTGGCAGCGCTGGCACCGATTCCGAGCACCAGCTGGAGATCGCGGCCGACGCCTTGCGCCTGCCGCCGTGGGACGCCAAGATCGGCCTGCTGTCCGGCGGTGAAAAGCGCCGCGTGGCCCTGTGCCGCCTGTTGCTGTCCAAGCCCGACATGCTGCTGCTCGACGAACCTACCAACCACCTGGACGCCGAATCCGTGGACTGGCTGGAGCAGTTCCTGCAGCGCTACCCCGGCACCGTGGTGGCCATTACCCACGACCGCTACTTCCTGGACAACGCCGCCGAGTGGATTCTGGAACTGGACCGTGGCTCCGGCATCCCTTACAAGGGTAACTACTCCGACTGGCTGACGCAAAAGGGTGCCCGTCTGGAAGCCGAGCAAAAGGGCGAGGAAGCCCGTGCCAAGGCGTTGAAGAAAGAACTGGAATGGTCGCGCCAGAACCCCAAGGCCCGTCAGGCCAAGAGCAAGGCCCGTCTGGCCCGCTTCGAGGAACTGAGCGATTTCGAATACCAGAAGCGCAACGAAACGCAGGAAATTTTCATCCCCGTGGCCGAGCGCCTGGGCCATGAGGTCATCGAGTTCACCAACGTCACCAAATCCTTTGGCGACCGTGTGCTGATCGACAACCTGAGCTTCAAGGTTCCCGCAGGCGCCATCGTCGGCATCATCGGCCCGAACGGGGCCGGTAAATCGACGCTGTTCAAGCTGATCGCCGGGCGTGAGAAACCCGATTCCGGCGAAGTCAAGATCGGTCAGACCGTGAAGATGGCCTTTGTGGACCAGAATCGCGACGACCTGGCCAACGACAAGACCGTGTGGGAAGACGTCTCGGGCGGTCTGGACATCCTCAACGTGGGCAAGTTTCAGATGGCCAGCCGTGCCTATTGCGGCCGCTTCAACTTCAACGGTGCCGACCAGCAGAAGAAGGTGGGCATGCTCTCCGGTGGTGAGCGCGGCCGTCTGCACCTGGCCAAGACCCTGATCGCCGGCGGCAACGTGCTGATGCTGGACGAGCCCTCCAACGATCTGGACGTGGAAACCCTGCGTGCGCTGGAAGATGCGCTGCTGGAATTTGCCGGCTCCATCCTGGTCATCAGCCACGACCGCTGGTTCCTGGACCGCATCGCCACCCACATCCTGGCCTGCGAAGGCGACAGCCAGTGGACCTTCTTTGACGGCAACTACCAGGAGTACGAGGCCGACAAGAAGAAGCGTCTGGGTGAAGAGGGTGCCAAGCCCAAGCGCATGCGCTTCAAGGCGCTCAAGTAAGCACCAGCGAACCCCTCACCATGTCCGCCGTCCTGCCTCCCTCTTCGGGGTCGAATCTGGCCTTGTACCGGGCTATCCTGGACGAGGCGGCTGCCGGCGGGGCGGCGCTGATGGGCAAGCTGGTGGCAGCGACGCGGACCACGTTGCGGGCCCGCGAGACGGCCGCCCGTGACC
>JBAQKO010000371.1:0-13597 GCA_049301075.1 Rhodoferax sp. | reverse complement strand
GCCTGGCCCTGACCGGCCAGAACCTGCTGCCCGACCTGCCCGCCGGCGTGCCGTCCGAACTGCTGACACGCCGACCCGACGTGCGGCAGGCCGAGCAACAGCTGCTGGCCTACAACGCCAACATTGGTGCCGCCCGGGCCGCCTTCTTCCCGCGCATCACCCTCACCGGCAGTGTGGGCGTGGCCAGCAGCGACCTCGACAAGCTGTTCACCACCGACACCTCGGCCTGGACCTTTGCCCCCCAGTTGCTGGTGCCCATTTTTGACGCCGGACGCAACCGCGCCAACCTCGACGCCGCCAAGGTCAGCCGGGATATTGCGGTGGCCCAGTACGAAAAAGCCATCCAGACCGGGTTCAAGGAAGTTTCCGATGCCCTGGCGGGCCGCGCCACACTGGACGAGCAACTGCGCGCCCAGACCGCGCAACTGGATGCCGAACAGACGCGCATGCAGCTGACGGACCTGCGCTTCAAGAACGGCGCGGCCAACTCCTTTGAGGTGCTCGACGCCCAGCGCTCGCTGTTTGCAGCGCAGCAGGCCGTGGTGCAGGTGCAAGTGCAGCAGGTGCAGAACCTGGTGGCGCTGTACAAGGTGCTGGGCGGCGGCTGGAAAGACACCGCTCCCGCCCAATAGGCTCTGCCCGACGGGGGCCGCCACGCACGGCGGCCTCCCGCGTGCGCTATTGCACGATTCCCAGGTACAGGAAAATCCCGTAACTGGCGACCAGACCCGCACCCAGGACCCGTGGCAGGCGCCCCAGCAGCGCAATGGACAGGAAATGGACCGCGGCGGCGCCCAGGATGACGAAAACGCCCATCTGGAAATAGCTGGGAATATCAATGGGGTCGAACAGGGCAAACAGCCCGATGCACATGGGAATGCAGATGTGGCTGTCGCCGATTTGCGAACTGACCACGATGTCCTGGCGCCCCACGTACCCGTAATACAAGGCGATAAAGGCGTTGGGCAACACCATCAGCGCACCGCTGAGCCAGCCCAGATTGCCTGCATTCAACACCTTGCCATCGGTGTGCCCGATCCAGGTCACGAGGTGATCGATGCTCAGGTAAATGCCATACGCGCTCACGGCGATCAGCACCAGGTCGATGGCGATGGACCAGTGGAAGCTTCTGTTTTTGCGGACGTTGTTTTTGAGTATTTCAAATACGTGCAGGATTTGCCAGAACACGAACAGTCCGACCAGCACCAGCCCGTCATACAGATCGAAGACTTTGTCCTTGCCCAGCGCCCACAGGGTCCCGGTAAACAGGAACAGGGCAATCAGGGTAAACAGGAGGTCGAGCCGGTACAGCCGATAGACGTCGTCCGGTTTTTTCTTTTTGCCAGCAGCCTTGCGGGGCGCGATGGCTGCACGGCAAAACATGGCCGAGAGCCCCAGGATGAGCGTCAGATTGGTGACGTTGTTGACAATGCAGTTCTCGATGACCTGCCGGCCGTTGCCCCCCGAGCGACTCATCACGTAGGCGAAGATCAGGTTCGCAAACCCCGAGCAGTAGGGCATGATCAAGGTCCCCAGCACGGTACCTTCAAAGCCCTTGTTTTCAATGGCGCGCAGGCGCCAGATCATCAGGATGGACGCCGCCACAAACAGGGCCAGCAGTGCCAACGGGTTGGAGAAATACACCAGAAACTGCTTCTCTACACTGCGCACTGGGAACGACCGGCTGAATTGGACATGGGTGGAGGATACTTTATGTAAACTGCCTCTTTTTGCGAAAGAAAGTCCCCATGCAAAGCCCCTCCCGACTGCCCGCCAACGAAACGGCCGAACGCATCGTTCGCCATTTTCAAGCGGAGGGATTTTCCGGTATCTCGGAAGCGCTGATTGTCCGCATACGCCTCAAAAAAGGGGATCGGCAAGTCGTCGACGCCGCCTTTGACGCAGCGGTCGAACAGGAGGTCATGCCGCCGCTGGGCGAGTATTTCGAAATGCACCCCTACGGGCATTTTGCCGAGCTGCGCAGCTTTGCCCAGGCCCGCGCCGCCTTCAAGGGCGACTTTGGTGTCAGCCTGCGCCGGGAACTGCCCAGCCTCTATTTCGACGCCGCCCCGGTGGTGATCGATGACGCGCTGGCAACCGGCACCAAGTACGACGCCATGGTCAAACTCAGCGACAACTTCGGTGGCTACGCCCTGGCCATTTTGCTGAACGACCCGACCTCCTCGTTTTTCGAATACCTCGGCAGCCACCGCGGTTACGACTGGAGCAAGATCATGGGCGATTTTGGATCGGTAGCCACCTCCTTCGAGCACGAAGGCGAGCTGTTCTGACTATCAAATCAGGAGCAACCCACGCAGTCATTGCGCGGGTTGCAGGCCTATTGGGTGGGTAAAAACCCTATTCCACCCGCGTCACGCTGTTGGGTTTGAAGCCCAGATCGGCCGCCTTGCCCTTGCGCCCGCGGGCGGCACGGGCGTTGTTCAGGCTGCGGATTTCCAGGGTTTCTTCCCGCTCCTTGCCGCCCCGCCCGATGCCGGCAATGCGCACGCTGCGGGTGTAGGCCGCCGCGCCGGCCAGGGTGTCCTTGGCTTCCAGGTCGATCAGCATCAGGCCGCGGCCACCCTTGGCTTGTGGCTTGAGTTCCGTGATCTCGAAGGTCAGGATGCGGCCACCCGTGGAGGCACAGGCTACATGCGTGGCGGGCAGCACGGGCACCGCCGGGGTGCCCGCCACCGTCACCTTGCCCTGGGCCCCCGCCACCAGCGAGGGACAGCACAGGGTTTCGCCCGCGTTGACCGTGACAAAGGCCTTGCCTGCCTTCTGGCGCGAAACCATGTTCTCTACCGTGGCCATGAAGCCATAGCCCGCCGTGCTGCTGAGCAGCAAGGTGGCGGCTGCAGGGCCGGCAAAGTAATACAGCAACTGGGTACCGGCTTCGAGCTCCAACAGCGTGGTAACCGGCTGGCCATCGCCGCGGCCGCCGGGTAGCAGGGACACGTCGATGGAGTACACCCGCCCGTTGGAGCCAAACACCAGCAGGGTATCGACGCTACGGCATTCGAACGTGCCATACAGGCCGTCGCCCGCCTTGAAGGCAAAGCTGGACGCCTCGTGGCCGTGGCCGGTACGGGTGCGCACCCAGCCCTTCTGGCTCACGACGACGGTGACGGGCTCGTCCACCACCTTGATCTCCAGCACGGCTTTCTTCTCAGCCTGGATCAGGGTGCGGCGCGGGTCGGCAAAGGTCTTGGCATCGGCCTCGATCTCCTTGACCATCAGGCGACGCAAGGCGGCGGGGCTGCCCAGGATTTCTTCCAGCTTGCCCTGCTCGCCTCGCAACTCGGACAGCTCCTGTTCGATCTTGATGGCTTCCAGCCGGGCCAGTTGGCGCAGGCGGATTTCCAGGATGTCTTCAGCCTGCCGCTCGGACAGGTTGAAGCGCTCCATCAACGCCGCCTTGGGCTCGTCCGACTGGCGGATGATGGCAATCACCTCGTCGATGTTGAGCAGAACCGTCTGGCGGCCTTCGAGGATGTGGATGCGGTCCAGCACCTTGGACAGGCGATGCTGCGAGCGCTTCTCGATGGTGCTCTGGCGGAAGGCAATCCACTCGGTCAGCATCTGACGCAAGGATTTTTGCGTGGGCCGGCCGTCCAGCCCGATCATGGTCAGGTTGATGGGCGAGGACGTTTCCAGGCTGGTGTGGGCCAGGAGTGCGGTAATCAGTTCCTGCTGCGAGGTGCGGCTGGTCTTGGGCTCAAACACCAGGCGCACCGGGGCGTCCTTGTTGGACTCGTCGCGCACCACGTCCAGCACCGACAGGATGCTGGCCTTGAGCTGGGTCTGGTCCTGGCTCAGCGCCTTCTTGCCGGCCTTGACCTTGGGGTTGGTCAGCTCTTCAATCTCTTCCAGCACGCGCTGGCTGCTCACGCCCGGCGGCAGCTCGGTTACCACCAACTGCCACTGGCCGCGGGCCAGGTCTTCAATCTTCCAACGGGCGCGCACCTTGAGTGAGCCGCGTCCGGTGCGGTAGGCCTCAAGAATGTCAGCCGGGCTGCTGATGATCTGCCCGCCACCGGGGTAGTCGGGGCCGGGGATCAGCGCCGCCAGGGCATCGTCGGTCAACGCCGGGGTCTTGATCAGCGCCACGCAGGCGTCGGCAATCTCGCGCAGGTTGTGGCTGGGGATTTCGGTGGCCAGGCCGACGGCAATGCCGCTGGCGCCATTGAGCAGGGCAAACGGCAGGCGCGCCGGCAACTGGCGGGGCTCTTCGGTGGAGCCGTCGTAGTTGGGCTGGAAGTCCACCGTACCCTGGTCGATTTCATCGAGCAGCAGGCTGGTGATCTTGGACAGGCGCGCCTCGGTGTAGCGCATCGCGGCGGCACCGTCGCCATCGCGCGAGCCGAAGTTGCCCTGGCCGTCGATCAGCGGGTAGCGCTGCGAAAAATCCTGCGCCATGCGCACCAGGGCATCGTAGGCCGCCTGGTCGCCGTGGGGGTGGAAGCGACCCAGCACATCACCCACCACGCGCGCACTTTTCACCGGCTTGGCGGCGGTGTTGCCGTTGGGCCCGCCATAGCCCAGCCCCATGCGCGACATGGAGTAGAGGATGCGCCGCTGCACCGGTTTCTGGCCGTCGCACACGTCGGGCAAGGCGCGGCCCTTGACCACGGACAGGGCATATTCCAGATAAGCGCGCTGGGCGTAGGTGGCCAGGTTGAGCTGGCTGTCGTCTTCCGCGGGCGCGGAGGCGAGATCGAGAATCGGTTGATCAGTCATTTTTTACAGACAAAACAGGCTGAAAGCGCCGTGAAATATGCGCCAACAGCTATCAATTCAATAGCTAAACATCCAACTCGACGGAGTCGCCGTGCAACTCCATCAACTCGCGGCGGGCGGCGGCTTCGCCCTTGCCCATGAGCTTGGTGATCAACGATTCGGTGGCGTCGAAGTCGATGGCACCCAGCGCCACCGGCAACAGGCGGCGGGTGTCGGGGTTCAGCGTGGTGTCCCACAGCTGCTCGGCATTCATTTCCCCCAGGCCTTTGAAGCGGCTGATGGTCCAGGCGCCCTCGCGCACACCCTCCTTGCGCAGCTTGTCCAGGATGGCGGCAAGTTCGCCGTCGTCCAGGGCATAGGCCTTGCTGGCGGGCTTCTTGCCGCGCGCCGGCGCATCCACCCGAAACAGCGGCGGGCGCGCCACGTAGACGTGGCCGGTTTCGATGAGCTTGGGGAAATGGCGGAAGAACAGCGTGAGCAGCAGCACCTGGATGTGTGAGCCGTCCACGTCCGCGTCAGAAAGGATGCAGACCTTGCCGTAGCGCAGGCCCGACATGTCGGGTGTGTCGTTGGGACCATGCGGATCGACCCCGACGGCCACGGAGATGTCGTGGATTTCGGTATTGGCAAACAGGCGGTCGCGGTCCACCTCCCAGGTGTTGAGCACCTTGCCGCGCAAGGGCAGGATCGCCTGATTCTCCTTGTCGCGGCCCATTTTGGCGCTGCCACCGGCCGAATCGCCCTCAACCAGAAAGACTTCGTTGTAGGCGAGGTCGCGGCTTTCGCAATCGGTCAGCTTGCCGGGCAGTACGGCCACGCCGGAGCTCTTGCGCTTTTCCACCTTCTGGCCCGCCTTCTGGCGGGTTTGCGCGGCCTTGATGGCCAGCTCGGCCAGCTTTTTGCCGTATTCAACGTGCTGGTTCAGCCACAACTCCAGCGCAGGGCGCACAAAGCTGGAGACCAGGCGCACAGCGTCGCGCGAGTTGAGTCGCTCCTTGATCTGGCCCTGAAACTGTGGGTCCAGCACCTTGGTGGACAGCACGTAGCTGGCGCGGGCGAACACGTCTTCGGGCATGAGCTTGACGCCCTTGGGCAGCAGCGAATGCAGTTCGATGAAGCTCTTCACGGCGGTGAACAGACCGTCGCGCAGGCCGCTCTCGTGCGTGCCGCCGGCGCTGGTGGGGATCAGGTTGACGTAGCTCTCGCGCACGGGCTGGCCGTCTTCGGTAAAGGCCACGCACCAGGCAGCGCCCTCGCCTTCGGCAAAGTTGTCGTTCTGGCCGTCGGCAAAGCCCTCACCGTCAAACAGGGGGATGACGGGCTCGCCGTTGAGCGTCTGCATCAGGTAGTCGCGCAAGCCGCCCTTGTAGAGCCAGGTCTGGGTCTCCCTGGTCTTCTCGACCAGCAGCGACACACTGACGCCGGGCATCAGCACGGCCTTGCTGCGCAGCAGGTGCGTCAACTCGTTCATGGGCAGGGCGGCGGATTCGAAATATTTTCCGTCCGGCCAGACACGCACCGTGGTGCCGGATTTACGGTCGCCCTCGCCTTGTTTGCGGGTTTGCAGTGCCTGGCTCACGTCGCCGTTCTCAAACACCAGCGCGGCGACCATGCCCTCGCGGTAGGAAGTGGCCTCCAGCCGCTTGGCCAGGGCGTTGGTCACGCTGACGCCCACGCCATGCAGCCCCCCGGAAAAGCTGTACGCGCCGCCCTTGCCCTTGTCAAACTTGCCGCCGGCATGCAGGCGGGTGTACACCAGTTCGATCACCGGCGCCTTCTCCTCCGGGTGCATGCCAAAGGGAATACCGCGGCCATCGTCTTCCACCGATACCGAACCGTCGGCATGCAGCGTGACCTTGATCTTCTTGCCGTAACCGCCCAGCGCCTCGTCCGCCGCGTTGTCCAGCACTTCCTGGATCACATGCAGCGGGTTGTCGGTGCGGGTGTACATGCCCGGACGTTGCTTGACCGGCTCCAGGCCTTTAAGGACCCGGATGGAGCCTTCGGAATATTCAGAGTTGGGTTTGACAGACATAGCGCGGCATTGTAGTCGCATGGCAGGAATTCACTGTACATATAACCAGCCGTCCGGCAACACCCCCTTTGCGACGACCCCAGGCCGGATTGGCTACATTAAGCGCATGCACCATTCTCCCAGGACCCTCTCCATCACGCAGCTGCTCCTGTGCGGCGCGGCCATCGTTACCCTGTCCATGGGTGTTCGCCACGGCTTCGGCCTGTGGTTGCAACCCATTACCCAGGCACAAGGCTGGAACCGCGAGACCTTTGCCTTCGCCATTGCCATCCAGAACCTGGCCTGGGGCTTCTCCGGCATTTTTGCGGGCATGCTGGCCGACCGGTTTGGCGCGTTCCGCGTCATCGTGCTCGGCGCCACGCTCTACGCCCTGGGACTGGTGGGCATGGCCTACGCGCCCACCCCGACACTGTTCACCCTGGCCACCGGCGTCCTGATTGGCGTAGCCCAGGCCGGCACCACCTATGCCGTGGTCTACGGCGTGATTGGCCGCAATGTGCCGGCGGACCGGCGTTCCTGGGCCATGGGCATCACCGCGGCGGCCGGCTCGTTCGGCCAGTTCCTGATGGTGCCCACCGAAGGCTTCCTGATCAGCTCCCTGGGCTGGCAACAGGCCCTGGTGTGGCTGGGGCTGGCGGCCTTGCTGATGGCGCCACTGGCCTGGGGCCTGCGCGAACCCGGGTTTGCCGGCAGTGCCCACCACCAGCGGGAACAGACCATTTTCCAGGCCTTGCGCGAGGCCTTCAAGTACCCCAGCTTCCAGCTGTTGATGGCCGGCTACTTTGTCTGCGGCTTCCAGGTGGTGTTCATCGGCGTGCACATGCCGAGTTACCTGCGGGACAAGGGCCTGTCGCCCCAGGTCGCCAGTTATGCGCTGGCCCTGATCGGCCTGTTCAACGTGTTTGGCACCTATGCCGCGGGTGTGCTGGGGCAGAAACTGCCCAAGCGCAACATCCTGGCCTTCATCTACCTGGCGCGCTCGGTTGCCATCAGCCTCTTCCTGCTGGTTCCGCTGTCGCCGACCAGCGTCTACGTGTTTGCCAGTGTCATGGGCTTCCTGTGGTTGTCCACGGTCCCGGTGACCAATGCCACCGTGGCCCAGATTTTTGGGGTGGCGCACCTGTCCATGCTCAGCGGTTTTGTATTTTTCAGCCACCAGATCGGTTCCTTCCTGGGCGTGTGGCTGGGCGGCTATCTGTACGACCGCACCGGCAGCTACGACCTAGTCTGGTACATCGCCATCGGGTTGGGGGTGATGGCCGCGCTGGTGAATCTGCCGGTACAGGAGCGGGCCATAGCCCGGCCCCTGCCACAGGGTGCGCGCTGATACCATGAAGCCGCTTCACCCATGGTTCGCCGGCGCACTGGCTCTGGCCGTGCTGGCCGGCGTGTTTGCCCTGTACACCCGACCCGATTTCCTGGTGCAGCTGGCCAACCAGCTGTGGGCCTGTTTCTGAATTTTGACGTGCACACCCATGACGGACACCACCCAGCCCTCGCAGACCAACACCATCATCATCACCGGCGCGTCCGACGGCATCGGCGCGGAAATGGCGTGCCAGCTGGCCCGCACCCATGGCAGCCGCGTGGCACTGGTGCTGGCGGCCCGCAACGCCACCCTGCTGGCGGCGGTGGCCGCCCAGTGCGAGGCATTCGGCGCCCGCGTGCTGGTGGTGCCAACCGATGTCTCGGAACAAGCCCAGTGCCGTGCGCTGGTGGAACAGACCGTGCGCGCCTTCGGCCGCGTGGACACGCTCATCAACAACGCCGGCATTTCGGCCCAGGCCCTGTTCAGCGAGGTCAAGGCCGAGGATCTGGGCTGGTATGAGCAGTTGATGCGCGTCAACCTGTGGGGCAGCGTGTGGTGCACCCACGCCGCCCTGCCTTACCTGAAAGCCAGCCGGGGCCGCATCGTGGCGGTGTCGTCGCTGGCCGGGTTGATCGCCCTGCCCGGACGCACGGCCTACAGCACCTCGAAATTCGCCATGACCGGTTTCTTCGACGCCTTGCGCACCGAACTGCACAGCGCGGGCGTCACGGTCACCACCGCATTCCCCGGCGTGGTGCTCACCAACATCCGCACCCACGGCCTCAATGCCGCCGGCCAGGCCGCAGGGTCCAGCGGCCTCAAGGAAGACAAGGCCATGGGGGTGGAAGAATGCGCCCGCCACATCCTGAGCGGCATGGAGCAGCGCCGGCGCGAAGTCCTCATGACCACCCAGGGCCACGTGGGCCGCTGGCTCAAGCTTCTGGCCCCCCGCCTGGTGGATCGCATGGCGCTGGCCGCGCTGAAAGACGAAGTCAAGCCCCAATGAAAACCGTCGCGCCAGCCCCGCCCCCCCGGGGCGCCCCTTCGCCGTGGATCGTGCGCTGGTCGCACCTGCTGCAACCCGGCGCCACCGTGCTGGACGTGGCCTGCGGATCGGGGCGTCACCTGGCCTGGTTTTCCCGCCGCGGCCACGCGGTCACGGGCATTGACCGGGATCTGGCGGCGGCCCAGGACCTTGCGGGGGTAGCCACCCTGGTGGGCGCCGACATCGAAAACGGCCCCTGGCCGCTGCTGTCCGGCGGCACCCCGCGCCCCTTTGGCGCGGTGGTGGTGACCAACTACCTGTGGCGCCCGCTGCTGCCCGTTCTGCTGCAGAGCCTGGCCGACGACGGGGTTTTTCTGTACGAGACCTTTGCCAGCGGCAACGAGACCGTGGGACGCCCCGCGCGCCCGGATTTTTTGCTGCGCCCCGGGGAACTCCTGGAGGTTTGCCAGAATCTGAACATCGTTGCGTACGAAAACGGCTACCTGGAAGATCCGCCCCGGTTTGTCCAGCGCATCGCTGCGATACGATCCGAAACCGGCACACCGTCCGCGCCGAAACAATCCAGATACCTACTCTAGGTAAAATGGCCGATTACTGAACAGACACACGACATGAACTCTCCTCAAGGTCAAATCAAGGGCAGCATCGTGGCCCTCGTCACCCCGATGCACGACGACGGCTCCGTGGACTACCCTGCGCTGCGCAAACTGATTGACTGGCACATCGCCGAGGGAACCGACTGCGTTGGCGTCGTCGGCACCACGGGCGAGTCGCCCACGGTCACAGTGGAAGAGCATTGCGAGATCATCCGCGTGTCGGTGGAACAGGCTGCCGGGCGTGTGCCCATCATGGCCGGCTGCGGCGCCAATTCCACGGCAGAGGCCATCGAACTGGCCCGTTTTGCCAAGAAGGTCGGCGCCGATTGCCAACTGCAGGTTGTGCCCTACTACAACAAGCCCACGCAGGAAGGACAGTACCTGCACTTCAAGGCCATTGCCGAAGCGGTGGATCTGCCCGTCATCCTGTACAACGTGCCGGGGCGTTCGGTAGCCGATATGGCGCACGACACGGTCATGCGGCTGGCCCAGGTACCCGGCATCGTCGGCATCAAGGAAGCCACCGGCAACATCGAGCGCGCCCAGTGGCTGATCAAGGAAGCGCCCAAGGGCTTTGCCGTCTACTCCGGGGACGACCCCACCGCTGTGGCCCTGATGCTGTGCGGCGGCCACGGCAATGTGAGCGTGACTGCCAACGTGGCGCCACGCCTGATGCACGAGTTGTGCATGGCCGCCATCGCCGGCAATGTGCAGCGCGCTATGGAAATCCAGATGCAACTGCTGCCCCTGCACAAGGCCCTGTTCGTCGAGTCCAACCCGATTCCCGTGAAGTGGGCCGTGGCCCGCATGGGGCGGTGCAAAGAGGCCCTGCGCCTGCCGTTGACCGTGCTGACGCCCGCCAACCGGCCGGGACTGGAGCGCGTCATGCAGTCCACAGGTCTGATCTGACTCCCCTTCCCATTCAAGGATTTCCGTGAACCCATTTTTCAAAGTCAGCCTGCTGGCAACGGCCATTGCGCTATCGGCCTGCTCCGCGCTGGAAACCGACAAGGTGGACTACCGCAGTACCGCCAAGGCCCCGGCGCTGGACATTCCGCCGGACCTGACCCAGTTGTCCAAGGAAACCCGCTATAGCGTCATCGATGGCGCGGTGTCGGCGTCTGGCTACCAGACCAACCAGGCAACCGCAGCCAAAACGCCGGTGGCGACCCTGTCTGTGGGTGATGTGCGGATTGAGCGTTCCGGCAGCCAGCGCTGGCTGGTTGTCAACCGCCCTGCCGACAAGCTGTGGGAACCGGTGAAGGATTTCTGGCAGGAAAACGGCTTCCTGCTGGCCATGGACCAGAGCAGCCTGGGCATCATGGAAACCGACTGGGCCGAGAACCGGGCCAAGATTCCCCAGGATGCCATTCGCAGCGCCTTGGGCAAGCTCTTTGACTCGCTCTATTCGACCCCCGAGCGCGACAAGTTCCGCACCCGTCTGGAGCGCGACGCCAACGGCAACACCGAAATTTTCATCAGCCACCGCGGCATGATCGAGGTCTACACCTCCTCCGAGAACAAAAACACGGTCTGGCAACCCCGGGCGACGGACCCCGAACTGGAAGCCGAGTTTCTGCGCCGCCTGATGGTCAAGCTGGGTATGACCCAGGAGCAGTCCAAGGCACTCGTGGCCAATAGCGTTGCCAAATCCACAACCTCCATTGCCACAGAAAACGGCCAGCCGGTGGTGCGCATCGAAGAAGAATTCGAGCGCGCATGGCGCCGCGTCGGTCTGGCACTGGACCGCACCGGCTTCACAGTGGAAGACCGGGATCGCAAGCAAGGCATTTATTTTGTGCGCTACGTTCCGCTCGTGGCCGACTCCGAACCCGGATTCTTCAGCCGGCTGTTCAGCGGCTCCGACAAGTCGGTTGACGCATCGAAGTTTCAGATTGCCGTGCGCAGCAAGGCCAACGTGACCACGGTGTCCGTCCTGGACGCCAAGGGTGCGCCCGAGAAATCCGCCACGGCGCAACGCATCGTCAAGGTGATCGCAGACGACATCAAATAACCGCGGCCGGGGTGACAAACCCTGGCGTTGGGACGAAAAAAAACCACCTTGCGGTGGTTTTTTTTCGCGTGCAAGAAATTACTTCTTGGCGGCTTCAGCTGCGGGAGCAGCAGGAGCTTCAGCAGCTGCGGGAGCAGCAGCAGGAGCGGAAGCAGCAGCTTCAGCAGCGGGAGCAGCAGCAGGAGCGGCAGCAGCGGGAGCTGCAACGGGTGCAGGAGCAGCTTCTTCTTTTTTACCGCAAGCAGCCAGGGCAGCAGCAGCGATAACAGCTGCCAAAACGAGAGATTTGTTCATTTTTTAAAACTAGAGTGAGTTAACGAAACAATTTCCGGAAATTGTCAGGGCAGCAAGCCACCCGGACGCAGACAAAAAGCATTCGATCTCTTTCTGCCCGGCTGCAAATTGTACAGGAATCTAAAACCCTACCACGGGGAAACCCTTAACGCCTTACATCACAGCCCCAGCGTCGTGGCCGCAAACCCGGGCGCGCTCTGCCGCACGCACTCATCGAGCTGCTGTTTGAGCAAGACCCTGCGCTGCGCCTCATACGTGGCCACACCCGTGCTGCGCTCCGGGTCCAGACGCTGCAGCATCCACTGTGGGCTCCACAGGGCACTGGGAACGTCACCGGCATCCCGCGCCTTGCTCACCCGGCATTCAACGATATGGTCCCACTGGCAACGCCAGCTGACAAAACGCGGTTGGTAGCGCTGGACCACGTCGTACCGCTGCGCCAGCATCACCAGGCGGCGCCCCCGCCGGGACCAGGCCTGCAGCGATTCGACAACCTCCCGCTCCCGCAAGGGCCAGTCTTCAAAGCTGGCATCGCTCCACACCATCTCGGGCCAGCCCTCGCGCGCGGCACACGCCAGGGCATCGCGTACCAGTTGGGCAAAACTCTGCGGCCCCGCAAAAGGCCCGCTCAACAAAAGCCCGGACTCGTTACCGGTCGGCATGCAACCACCCGGCCTGCACCCACTCTGCCAGCAACTCGCGGGCGGCAGGGCTCAAACGCCGGGTCTCCGCCAGCTGCAAAACCCGCTGGTCCGCCAGCAGACGCATCAGCTGCGCATCACGCCCGGACGCCCGAAAGCTCTCTCCATTCACGAACACGTGGTGGGCGTCATACAGCATGCGGGTGCAGCGGTCCAGCGTAACGGCACCCTCCCACGCCACCGATCCCCCGGCATCAAAACCGATATGGGCCTTGGGCTCACTCAGATACTCGCCCAGCGCCCGTGGAACGGCCAGGGTATCGCGCAGGGCGTCCGCCAGGGCGCCCCGGGCAAATTCCACCAACCCTTCGGGAATAGCCCCACAACCGGCAACCGCCGGCTGCCGCGGATCCCGGTACAACCCGGCGCCGGCCTGCTCCATGGCGTCGTCGGCCAGACGCTGCAGCAACTCACCGGCCAGCTCGCCGCGGCTGGGTGACCGAAAGCCAATGGAATAGGTCATGCACTCCCCCTGCGCGATGCCGTCATGGGCGTAGCGTGGCGGCAGGTACAGCATGTCGCCGGGGTCGAGCACAAACTCCTGCTCCGGCTCGAAGTGGGCCAGGATTTTGAGGGGGAGGTCCGGCTGCAGGCTCAAATCCTTCTGGCGCCCGATGCGCCAGCGCCGCTGCCCGTGGGCCTGCAGCAAAAACACATCGTAGCTGTCGAAATGCGGCCCCACGCCGCCGCCTTCGGTGGCGTAGCTGATCATCAGGTCATCCAGGCGGGCATCGGGCACGAAACGGAACTGGTTCATCAGGGCGTGTGCCCGTTCGTCGTGCAGGTCCACCCCCTGCACCAGCAGCGTCCAGCCGGGCTGCTTGAACGCCGGCAGGGCCTTGCGCGGGAAGGGACCGTGCCGGAAACGCCAACTGCGAGCCGCCTGCGGGTCGGCCTGGACC
>JBAQKO010000370.1:0-3764 GCA_049301075.1 Rhodoferax sp. | reverse complement strand
CCGCACTGCTGCGCCAGCGTGCGTGCGCGGGCCTTGTCGCCAAAGAGCTGGAGCTGCTCCGGCGTGGGGCCGATGAAGCGCAGGCCCGCCGCCTGGCAGGCCTGCGCAAAGTCGGCGCGCTCGCTCAGGAAGCCATAGCCTGGGTGCACCGCGTCACAACCCGTCTGGCGTGCAATGGCCAGCAGCTGCGCCATGTCCAGATAAGCGGCGGGGCCGCCGGCGGGCAGGGCCACGGCGGCATCGGCGGCGGTCACATGGGCCGACTGGGCATCGTCTGCGGCGTACACGGCCACGCTGGCAATACCCAGGTCGTGCAGTGCGCGCACGACGCGCAACGCCACTTCGCCACGGTTGGCGACCAGGACTTTGGTGAACAGGGGGAAAGCGGTCATGTGGCAGGTCTTTGCAAAAGGGGAAACGGTATTGCTATCAAACTCATAGCTATCTGCGCAGGTAGTTCCTGGTCTGCAAGCTGATTTGCAGCCTGATTTTTACTCGGCATCGCGCAGCAGGCGGCGCAGCACCTTGCCGGCGCCGGTGGCGGGCCGCGCATCGATGACGCGCACCTCGCGCGGGGCCTTGTAGGGCGCCATGTTCTCGCGCGCCCACTGCACCAGCGCGTCGGTCGCCACGGTCTGGCCGGGCTTGCAGACGATGAAGGCGCGCACCACCTCGCCCTTGTCGGCATCGGGCACGCCGATGACGGCGGCCTGCGCCACGGCCGGGTGCTTGCACAGGATGCCTTCGACCTCCTCCGGGAACACGCTGTAGCCCGACACCTTGATCATTTCCTTGAAGCGGCCGATGAAGTTGAGGTAGCCGTCGGCGTCGAGCTTGCCCATGTCGCCGGTGTGCACCCAGCCGTCGCGCAACGTCTGCGCCGTGGCCTCGGGCCGGTTCCAGTAGCCCTTGAAGTTGCCGGGGCCCCGAATGGTGATTTCGCCCACTTCGCTCGCAGGTCGCGCGGCACCGGTGTCGGGGTCGATGATGCGGATCTCGTTGCCGGGCACCGCCTTGCCCTGGGTACCCCAGCGGATGGCGTCGTGCGGCATGTAGGTGTCCACAGTGTGCGTTTCCGACAGGCCGTAGGCGGCCTCAAAGCTGGTGCAGTGGGGTGAAAACGTGCGCCACTGCTGGGACAGCGCCTCGGTCAGTGTGATGCCAAAGCTGGTGACCGGGTTCATGCGCAGGGCCGTCAGGTCCATGTCGCGCAGGCCCGGCAGCTGCATGAGCGCCGCGTTCATGGGGGCAATGCTGTACCACCAGCTCACGCGGTGGCGCGCCAGCGCCTGCGCCACGCCGGTGGGGTCGAAGCGGTACAGCAGCACGCCGGTGGCACCGGTGTACACCGGCACGTTCACGCCCATCACCATGCCGGCAATGTGGTACAGCGGCGCCACGGACAGCAGCACATCGTCGGCGCCCACACCATTGCAGCGAGCCGCGGAGGCAGTCTTGAACAGCGCGTTGCCGTAGCTCAGCATGGCGCCCTTGGGCAGGCCGGTGGTGCCCGAGGTGTAGGTCATCAGCGCTACATCGTCCATCGACAGTTCCACTGGCGCTGGCGTGCCGCCCGCGCGCACGGTGGCCCAGAAGTCTTCGCAGTCGGCGGGCACGGGAACCGCGCTGGCGCGCAGGGCCAGCAGTTCGGGCGGCACGTCGATGCTGGGGACCTCGGGCAACAGCTCGCCGTAGCGCGCCACAAAGACATGCTGCAGCGCGGTGCTGGCGCGCACCTTGTCCACCACGGGCAGCAGGGTGTCGGCCGCCACGATCACGCGCGCCTGCAGGTCGCCCAGCTGGTATTGCAGCTCGTGCTCCTTGTTCAGCGGGCCGCAGGGACAGACGATGCCGCCCATCTTCTGGATGCCGTAGTGCGCCATCAGGTACTGCGGGCAGTTGTTCATGAACAGGGCCACCGGTTCGCCTTTCTGCACGCCCAGCGCCTGCAGCCGGGCGGCGAAGGCGTCGCTGGTGCGGTCCAGCTCGGCCCAGGTGATGGCACGTCCGTACCAGAGGCAGGCGATGCCGTCGGGGCGCTGGCGCGCATGTGCGCGCAGGTATTCGTGCAGGGGCTGGGGTGCGGACGTGGCTGCGCCCGCAGGGGTGGAATGAACCATGGACTTGTCTCCTGAGTGTCTTGAACCGCAGGTTCTCAGGGTTTGCGATAGGCATTTCCCTGCGCCGGCGTCTTGCCAATATATACCCGGCAGTAGAATAATGCTACCCATGGGTATAACCAAAGTGACACCACCACCAAAGCAGCCCCGCCAGCGCGCGGTGCAGGCGCCGGTCACGGCCCGCGGCCGGCAGAAGGCGACCACGGTCGGTACCGACGAGAAGCGCGAGCGCATCCTGCAGGCCGCGCAGGCGCTGTTTGACCGGCAAGGCTATGCCAACACCACGATAGAGCAGATCGTGCAGGCGCTGGGGGTGACCAAGCCCTACGTCTACTATTACTTCCGGAACAAGCAGGAAATTTTCGAAACCCTGTCCTGGCGGCCCACCGTGGCCTGCTTCACGGCCATGGACTTCGACCCGGACGATGCGCGGCCGGCGCACGAGAAAGTGGCCGAGGGCATGGAGCGCCTGATTCGCGCCACCATCGAACACCATCCGGCCAGCTGTTTTCCCTACCGGGAGCCGCAGGTGTACCGTCCCGAATATGTGGCAGCACAGAAAAAGCTGGCCAACCATTTTTACGAACAGCTATGCGCCCTGCTGGAGGCCGGGCGGCGCGACGGCATGTTCGACTTCAACGAGACCCGCATCACCGCGCAGGCCGCCTGCAGCCTGCCGGGTTTTCTGTACGCCTGGTACCGGCCGGATGGCCGCCTGTCGGCCGAGGCAGTGACGGCCGAACTGGCGCAGCTGGCCTGGCGGGTGCTGGGCCTGCGTCGCACCCGCCGCCGGGCGTAGGCGGCTTACTGCGGCTGAAAGCCGCTGGACTTGATGATGCGTGCCCAGGTCTGGCTGTAGGCCCGCTCGCGGGCGGTGAGTTGCTGCGGTGTCATGTAGCCCACGGTCAGGCCCATGGCGGTGAGGTGCTCGCGCACGTCGGGCAGGGCTACCACCTTGGACAGGGCGGTCGAAATGCGGTCGATGGCGGCCTGCGGTGTGCCGGCGGGCGCAAAGATGCCGTAGTAAGGCACGTCTTCAAACCCGGCCAGCCCCAGCTCGGCAAAGGTGGGCACATCGGGCAGCAGGGCCTGGCGGGTCTTGCCCATGACCGCGACGACGCGGATCTTGCCGGCCTTGTGGTTCTCGATGAAATCGGGAATGGAGCCCGTGCCGGCGGCAATCTGGTTGCCCAGCATGTCGCCCATCATGGGGGCGCTGCCGCGGTACGGGATTGATTGCAGGTCCAGCTTGTATTTCTCGCCGATCACCTTGACCAGGAACTCGGGTACCGACGCCGGCGCCGGCACGCCCACGGCTCCCCGTCCCTTGCCCTGACGCACCCAGTTGACATAATCGTTCACCGACTTCGCCGGCGTGCCGCCCGAGACGGCCAGTGCATTCACGAAGGTGGCAAAACCGCCCACGGCGACAAAATCGCGCGCCGGATCAAAGCCCGGGTTTTTCACCACCAGCGGCAGGATGGAAATGGTGTGGTCGTGCGACAGGAACAGCGTCATGCCGTCGGCGGGTGCGGCCTTGAGGGTCTGCGCCGCAATCTGGCCGCCCGCGCCAGCCTTGTTTTCCACGATCACGGGGGTGCCCAGCTGGTCCTTGAGCTTGTCGGCCAGGGTGCGTGCGATGGC
>JBAQKO010000369.1:0-2157 GCA_049301075.1 Rhodoferax sp. | reverse complement strand
GACATGCCCTGCATGGACAACGATGTGTTGCGCCGCGGCAAGCCCACGGTGCACGTGCAATTCGGCGAGGCCAGTGCCTTGCTGGCCGGTGATGCTTTGCAGGCGCTGGCGTTTGAGTTGCTCACGCCACTGGATGGCTCCGTGCCCGAGGTCACCCAGGCGCGCCTGTGCGGCCTGCTGGCGCGCGCCGCGGGCAGTGCCGGCATGGCGGGCGGCCAGGCCATTGACCTGGCCAGCGTGGGCCTGCCCCTGACCGAGCGCCAGCTGCGCGAGATGCACGAGCTCAAGACCGGTGCGCTGTTGCTCGGCAGCGTGATGATGGGGGCGCACTGCGGCGCGCCGGATGCACAGGTGCTGACTGCCCTGGAGTCCTATGGCTCGGCCATCGGCCTGGCCTTCCAGGTGGTGGACGACATTCTGGACGTGACGGCCGACTCGGCCACCCTGGGCAAGACAGCGGGCAAGGACGCCAGCAACGACAAGCCAACCTATGTGTCCCTCATGGGTTTGTCGGCCAGCCACGCCTACGCCCAGCGCCTGCTGGACCAGGCACTGACGGCACTGGATGGCAGCAGGCTGCGCCACACGCAGGCCTTGCGTGCGCTGGCCGACATGGTGGTGAACCGGGCCTGCTGATGTGGCTCGCAAATTTGAATGAAATGAGCCGCTGGCCCTTTATGAATATGCGCAAGCAGCTACCAAAACAATAGCATATGCCGAAAAATTTGTACCCCTTGCTGGACACCATCAACGACCCGGCGGATTTGCGCCAGGTGCCGCGGGCCCAGTTGCGCGAGCTGACCGACGAGTTGCGCGCCTTCCTGCTGGCCAGCGTGGCCAGGACCGGTGGGCATTTGAGCTCCAACCTCGGAACGGTCGAACTCACCGTGGCGCTGCACTACGTGTTCAACACGCCGCAAGACCGGCTGGTGTGGGATGTGGGCCACCAGACGTATCCGCACAAGATCCTCACCGGGCGGCGTGCCCGCATGGCCACGCTGCGCCAACTGGGGGGACTTTCCGGTTTCCCGCAACGCGCGGAAAGCGAGTTCGACACCTTCGGCACGGCGCACTCCAGCACTTCCATTTCCGCTGCGCTGGGCATGGCACTGGCGGCGCGCATCCAGGGCGAAGAGCGCCACGCGGTCGCCATCATCGGCGACGGCGCCATGACGGCCGGCATGGCCTTCGAGGCACTGAACAACGCGGGCGTGGCCGACTGCAACCTGCTGGTCATCCTCAATGACAACGACATGAGCATCAGCCCCCCGGTGGGTGCGCTCAACCGCTACCTGGCCCAGCTCATGAGCGGGCAGTTCTATGCGGCGGCCAAGAACGTGGGCAAGACCGTGCTTAAAGGCGCACCGCCCCTGTTCGAGCTGGCCAAGCGCCTGGAGCAGCAGGCCAAGGGCATGGTGGTTCCGGCCACGCTGTTCGAGAAGTTTGGCTTCAACTACATCGGCCCCATCGACGGGCACGACCTCGACTCCCTGATTCCGACGCTGGAAAACATCAAGCAACTCAAGGGCCCGCAGTTCTTGCACGTGGTCACCAAGAAAGGCCAGGGCTACAAGCTGGCCGAGGCCGATCCGGTGGCCTACCATGGCCCCGGCAAGTTTGACCCCAGCGTAGGCCTGCAAAAGCCCGCCGTGGCACCCAAGACCACCTTCACGCAGGTGTTTGGCCAGTGGCTGTGCGACATGGCCGCGCACGACAAGCGGCTGGTGGGCATTACCCCGGCCATGCGCGAGGGCTCGGGCATGGTCGAGTTTGAGCAACGCTTTCCCGAACGCTACTTCGATGTCGGCATTGCCGAGCAGCACGCCGTGACCTTTGCCGCCGGCCTGGCCGCCGAGGGGCTCAAGCCCGTGGTGGCGATTTACTCCACCTTCCTGCAGCGCGCCTACGACCAGCTCATCCACGATGTCGCCATCCAGAACCTGCCGGTGGTGTTTGCGCTGGATCGCGCCGGCTTGGTGGGTGCCGATGGCGCCACCCATGCCGGTGCCTACGACATTCCGTTCTTGCGCTGCATTCCCAATGTCAGCGTTGCCTGTCCATCCGATGAAAACGAGTGCCGCCAGCTGCTGTGCACCGCGTACGAGCAGGATCACCCGGTGGCGGTGCGCTACCCGCGTGGCGCCGGCGCCGGCGTGG
>JBAQKO010000368.1:0-3395 GCA_049301075.1 Rhodoferax sp. | reverse complement strand
AAGATGTCGCACAGGGCGGCCATCTTGCGCGCCAGCTCTTCGTTGTTCTTCTTTTCACCCTTGTTGACGCGGCAGTTTTCCAGCAGCACCAGTTGACCGGGCGCAACCGTCACGCCGTCCACCCAGTTCGCCACCACCGGGACGCTGCGACCCATCAGTTCCCCCATGCGCGCGGCCACAGGGGCCAGCGAATCTTCGGGCTTGAAGTCACCTTCGGTCGGGCGGCCCAGGTGGGACGTGACCATGACCGCAGCACCGGCCTTCAAGGCCATCTCGATGCACGGGATGCTGGCGCGGATGCGCGTGTCTTCGGTGATGCGGCCGGCGTCGTCCTGCGGCACATTCAGGTCGGCGCGGATGAAAACGCGCTTGCCAGCCACTTGGCCGCGGGCACACAGGTCGGAGAAACGGATAACGTTCATGGAAAGAAAGCCTCAGGTTGGTAGGGAGCATGGGCGCCTGACTGGCACGCCGGCATGCTGCGCATTGTAAAAGCGCCGTTCAGGCCGCCGGCAGCTCGCACCGCATGCCGACCTGCACGTCAAAGCCGCGCAAAAAGTCGGCTACCGCCAGGCGCTTGCCGCCGGAGCGCTGCAACTCGGTCAGGAGGACGACAGAGTCCCGGGCCGCGACAGTAATGCCTTCGGGCCCCACAGCCACCACCGTACCAGGCGCCGGCTTGCTGGCGTCAGCCGGTGCGGGCTGCGCCGCCCACACCTTGAGCACTTCGCCCTGCAGGGTGGTGGTGGCACCCGGAAAGGGGTTGAACGCCCGCACCCGCCGCGCAATGGTCGGCGCATCCAGGCGCCAGTCGATGGCGGCTTCGTGCTTCTCGATCTTGTGGGCGTAGGTCACGCCGGCTGTCGGCTGGCGCTGCGGCTGCAAATGCCCGGCTGCTGCCCGGTCCAGTGCCTGCACCACCAGGTCAGCACCCAGATCGGCCAGCCGGTCATGCAAGGTGGCCGTGGTGGCCTGCTCACCAATGGGTACGCTGTGCACCAGCAGCATGTCGCCCGTGTCCAGCCCGGCATCCATCTGCATGATGGTGACGCCCGTCTCGGCATCGCCCGCTTCAATGGCCCGGTGAATGGGCGCCGCACCGCGCCAGCGCGGCAACAGGGAACCGTGGATGTTGAGGCAACCCAGCTTGCTTCCCTGGCGCATGTCGTCCAGCACCCACTGCGGCAGGATCAGGCCATAGGCGGCCACCACCATCACGTCGGCGTCCGCTTGGGCAATCGCCTGGCGCGCAGCGGCTGCATCTTCGGGGTATTTGCCGTCCAGCCGCAGGCTGCGCGGCTGGGACACGGCCATGGCATGGTCCAGCGCGAACTGCTTGACCGCCGAGGCCTGCAGCTTCATGCCACGCCCGGCGGGGCGGTCCGGCTGGGTCAGCACCAGGCAAATCGTGTGGCCACTGGCGTGCAGGCGTTCCAGCGCCACCCGGGCGAACTCGGGCGTGCCGGCGAAGATGACCTTCACAGCATCGCCCTCACCGCGCATCCTCGCGCTGGGCCTTGCGTAGCTTGGTCTTGATGCGGTTGCGCTTGAGCGGAGAAAGGTATTCGACAAACACCTTGCCCATCAGGTGGTCCATTTCATGCTGGATGCACACCGCCAACAGGTCCTCGGCTTCAATGGTGCGCACCTGCCCGGTGAGGTCCATGGCGCGCACATGCACGGCGTCAAAGCGCTCCACACCGTCATAAATGCCAGGCACCGACAGGCAGCCTTCTTCGTTGAGATGAGTGCCGGGGCTGGTCCAGACCAGTTCCGGGTTGATCAGCACGAGGGGGGCGTCGCGCTCTTCGGACACATCGATCACGATCACGCGTTCGTGCACGTCAATTTGCGTGGCCGCCAGGCCAATGCCCTTGGCGTCGTACATGGTCTCGGTCATGTCGGCCACCAAGGTCCGGACACGGTCGTCCACGACAGCAACCGGCTTGGCAACCGTGTGCAGGCGGGGGTCGGGGTAACAAAGGATGGGAAGTAAAGCCATGGGTACTCTTCAAAGATGTCGCTATTTTCGCCACTTTTCCGTAATCGAGTGTAAGCGCGAGGCAAAAAACGTTGCCGAATCAAGGGCTTGAGCGCAAAATCGTGCGTGAATTATCAAGTTATCCCTTGGGATCGCAGCACCACATGACGACACACCTTATGGCGAAATCTACTCTGGCCACGGCCCTCCTGAGCGCACTGGCCAGTGCACTGGTGGCCGCTCCCGCCGCAGCCCAGAACTTTCCCATCACGGCCGCACAAAGAGACACCGCCAGCCAGGTTGCCCAGAAGGGCGTCCCCTTGAGCGAACTGGCCGCCAATGCGCCCGAACGCTACACCATCAAGCGCGGCGACACGCTGTGGGCCATTTCAGGCCTGTTTCTCAAGCGCGCCTGGCACTGGCCCGAGTTGTGGGGCATGAATCTGGACGACATCAAGAACCCGCACCGCATTTATCCGGGGCAGGTGCTGGTGCTGGAGCGCAAAAACGGCATGGCCACCCTGCGCGTGGATGGGGCGGCCGGCGAGTCCGAACCCGACACGGTGCGCATATCTCCGCGCACCCGCTATGAATCACTGGCCGATGCTGCCCTGCCCACGTTGCGCCCCAGCGTCATCGAACCCTTTCTGGCCGAACCGGTAGTCGTGGACGACGCAGAGCTCAAGTCAGCCCCGCGTATCGTCTCCGCTCCGGAGAGCCGCGTGCTGCTCACCATCGGCGACCGCGCCTATGCCCGGGGGCCCAAGGACACACCCCTGCTGGACGACCAGCGGCTGGAAAAGCAGTTCCGCGTGTTCCGTGAAGCCACCCCGCTCAAGGACCCCGTTACGGGTGAGGTGCTGGGTTACGAAGCCCAGTATGTGGGCAAGGCCTCGCTGGTGCGCGGCGAGACCACGGCGGAAGTCGAAAATCGGGATGGCAGCCTGAGCACCGCCCTCGTGCCAGCCACCATCGACATCGTGGGCGCCAAGGAGGAAATGCGCGTCGGCGACCGCATGCTGCCTGAGCCCCCGCGCCAACTGATGGCCTACACCCCCCACGCGCCGGCCAGCAAGGTGGACGGGCGCATCGTGTCGGTCTATGGCAGCGCCGTGGTCAACGCCGCCCAGAACCAGGTGGTGGCTATCAACCGGGGAACGCGTGACGGCATGGAAGTCGGGCACGTCATGGCCATCCTGAAGGATGGCGCCCGTGTGGTGGACAAGTCCGACGACAGCCGCCCCCTGCTGAAGCTGCCCGACGAACGCAACGGCCTGCTGATGGTGTTTCGCACCTTCAACCGCGTATCGTACGCGCTGGTCCTGGAGATCACCGACGGTGTCCGGGTGGGTGACCGCCTGACCAACCCGCGCTGACACGCCGCGGCAAGCCTGCAGCCGATCCCGCCCCATGG
>JBAQKO010000367.1:0-6485 GCA_049301075.1 Rhodoferax sp. | reverse complement strand
CAATACACCACCACTGCGTACCTGGGCGTTGACAACCGTTACCGGGGCGGTGAGTGGCTGGGGTGTCCAGCTGACGGGCATGCTCGCGCCACCCGTAAAGGCGGCGGCGTTGTTCGGATCCAGGCTTGCGAGCGTGCCGGCACTCAGCGCGTTCCAGCGCACATACGGGAGCTCGGCGGTCGTCAGGGGGCGGGCGCGGAGCCATTCGGTGATAGAGCTGTCGGTACCTGCTGCCCCGTCATGGATAGTGAAGGTATAGGCGTCAAAGGGATGGATACCCAGCAGCGTGGCGTCCGATACTTTGCCAACCCGGTAGTTCTGGTTGTGGTTGGGCTGGCCTGCGGTAAATGCGGTATCGAACGTTGCGGCATTGGCCGCGTTTTGCGCCACGCCGGTCAGCCGGAAATAGCTGGAACAGGTATTTTTTTGGGCCGCCGCGGTGTTGCCTGTTTCCGACGTGATGGTGAGGTAGGCGCAGGTGCCCAGGCTCGGTTTCAGAATCACCCCGGCGACCGGGATGCCGGGTCCGGTTACCTTGACGTAGGAATTCGCATTGCCGAAAAGGGTGGCCGCATTGCCTGCGGTGGCGTCGAAGTAGAGGTTCAGGCCCGCGGTGTAGCCGCTGGGCAGGGTTGCGGCGGCGTTGAGCTCGTTGCGGCGCTCAGCCACGCCGTTGACGAAGGTGAAATAGTTGCGCTGATTGCCCCGTAATTTCCAGGTGTTGCCGGTCAGGGCCGAGTTTTCCGCCACCGTGGTGAGCGCATAGTGTTGTCCATTGGTCAGGTCGAGCACCAGCTTCACCACCGCATGGGTGGCATCGATGAAGCGGATGATCTCGGGCCGCTCAGCCGTGGCGCTGTCAAATGCGGCAGCGGTGAACTGTCCGAACTCCTGGGCTGCTGTTTTTCCGTCATTCAGATAGTCTGCAGTGACCAGACTGGTGCACTCGGAAGCGGTGGGCCGATTGGACCCCGGAGTCACCGCGAAACAGGCCGTCAAACCGGCTTGTGCGGTGTTGACTACGCTGTAGTCTGCCACCACCGTCAGCGTCGGCAATGCCGCAGGCGTTGTTGCCAGGCTCAACGCAGAGGTCGTTACGGTGCCATTTCCATCCTTGATCGCTACGGTGATTCCGCCGTTTGCGGTTCCCCCCGGGGCCACCGCGATCTGGACGGAGTCCAGCAACTTGTCCAGACCCGTGCCGTTGGCGGTCAACACGCCGGAGATGAAGTTGGTGGTCGTCGACGCCCCAACCTGTGTGAGCAGGGGCGCCAGTGCCGTCTGCAGGTTGGTGGTCGCCGTTGCCAGCGCACCGGGTGTGATGTTGGTGGCTTCGGTCGCAACGTTGGCCGCCAGGTGCAGCGGGTCGCCTGTGGAGTCCAGCGTCGCGGCCAGAGCATTGGTCAGCGGCGTGACGTTGGCCACCACCGTCTGGCCGGCTGTCGGTTGGGACGCCACCACGGATACCAGCGTCTCGGTGCCGTCTCCGGCCATGCCGCTTGCGACGACGACAAACGGCGCCGTCATCCCCGACACGTCCATCGTGTAATTGCCGGCGGCATCCGTAGTCGCGGTCTTGCTGGCGCCCAGCGCGTCCGTCAACTTGATGGACACGTTGGCCATGGGGGCGCCCGTGGCCGCTACCCCGTTGAGGTTGATGGTGGGGCTGCTGCCGGACGAACTGCTTCCGCCGCCGCCTCCGCCGCAGCCAGCCAACGCCAGGACCGTGGCGCTGGTCAGTGCCATCACCAGTTTGATAGGTTTCAGTTTCATTGGATTTCCCCTACTTGGTTGCAGCGACTCGGGCCCTGCGCACGGTCGCACTGGGGGCGATTGAAGGCCAGTTTTTTGCAGGGCACATCCCATGAACATGGGGTAACACCGGGTTTCTCCCATGTTCATGGGGGCATGCGGGCGGTTCCCGCCCAGGGTCTGCCGATATGCTCGTGGTTACGTCGTGTAAGGTGATGCGACCGGAAATCGGCAGCAAGGAGGCTCATCCCGTGTGGCGAGTATTGATTGTTGAAGACGATCCGCAGACGCGCGAATTTTTCGCGGCCAGTGTGCGGCGCTCGGACCAGTTGTTGCTGGCCGCCAGCGTGGGCACGGTGGCGGCGGCGCAGGCGTGGCTGGACGATGCCGCGCAGGGCGTGGACGTGCTCCTGACCGATCTCGGGCTGCCCGATGGCTCCGGACTGGCGGTGATCCGCCATGCCCGGCTGCGCCACCCCGAATGCGAGGCCTTGGTGATTTCGATGTTTGGTGACGAGGACAATGTGCTGGCCAGCATCGAGGCCGGTGCGCTGGGCTATATCCACAAGGACGCGGCGCCTGACGACATCGCGCACACCATTCTGGAAATGAAGGCGGGTGCTTCGCCCATTTCGCCCATGATTGCCCGCCGGGTGCTGTCCAAGTACCTGATTTTGCAAGCCAATAAGCCTGAAGTCACCGTAAATACAGCGCAGAGCGCTATAAAAAATGAAGCAAACCCAAGCGAGAAGCCTCTGCTGTCCGGACGGGAGCAGGAGGTTCTGGAGCTGATTGCGCGGGGCTTCTCCTATGCGGACATTGCCCGCCTGAAGGCCGTCAGCCTGCATACGGTGCAGACGCATATCAAAAATCTGTACAGCAAACTGGCGGTGCACTCCAAGAGCGAGGCCGTGTTCGAGGCCACGCGCATGGGCCTGTTTTCGCAGTCGCCTTCCGATACGGTGCGGTGATGATGCGAGGGCGATGGATGGGGTGCTGGCGCATAAGAGTGCCGCTTGGGCTGGCGCTGGTTGTGCTGGGCATCCTGAGCGGGCCGGTCGCGGCCGAAGCCGCTCTGCTGGAGCTGGCGCAGGCGCGGGTGAGCGCGACGGCCAGCGGCACCACGACCACCCGGGACGTGCAACTGCCGTACCACTGGGACGCCAACAACCCGGGTCAGCAGGGCGAAGCGGTGTTCGATCTGTCTTTCACTCTGCCGGATGTGCCGCAGAACCCCTGGAGCCTGTACCTGCCGCGCCTGGGTAACGCGTATGAAATCTGGCTCAACGGTACGTTGCTGCAGCGCGAAGGCGATTTGCAGCACTACAACGGGGCCGACTATTCCCAGGAACCGCGCTACGCCGCCATTCCTCCCGGGTTGCTGCAGGCGTCCAACCAGGTGCGTGTGCATATCCGTGCCGATGCGGGGCGTCGTGGGGGCCTTTCCAGACTGACGCTGGGACCCCAGGACGAAGTGGATGCCGCGTACCGCAAGGCCTACCTGTGGCGGGGTACGGGTTCCCTGGTGATCGCGGGCCTCAGCCTGCTGGTCGGGCTGATGGCGCTGTCACTGTGGCTGACGCAGGTGGATGCCACGGCGCGCGCGGGAGGGCGGCGCGACCCGCTGTACCTGTCCGCGGCGCTGGCGGAACTGCTGTGGTCGTTTGGGGTGGGCTATGCGTTGATCGAAGCACCGCCGCTGCCGTGGCCGTGGTGGGGGGTGCTTCCCGTGATGGCGTCGGGCGGCTGGATGGTCAACATGATGCTGTTTTGCGTGGAGGTGGCCGGATGGAGGGCGCAGCCTGCCGTGCGCTGGTTGCGCCGCGCGCTGGCGGTGTCGATGGTCTGCGGCGTGGGCTTGGTCCTGTGGGCGTTGGGGGGTGGGCAGCCGCTGGCGTTGACCGTCTGGTACGCGACCATGAGCTTGTTGTCACTGGGCTTTAGCGTCGTGTTCCTGTGGCGCGCCGTGGGCCCGGTGCCGGTGGGGCACCGTGTCGTGGCCGTCACCTTGCTGGCCAATGTGCTGGTGGGCATGCGGGATCTGTATGTGTACCGCATCCATCCCAGCTACGGAGAAATTACCTGGATACGCTATTCGTCGGTGCTGTTTGGCCTGGCGCTGGGTTACATCGTGGTCACGCGTTTCCGTGCTGCCAGCGCCCAGGCGCGCAACCTGCTCTCTACCCTGGAAAACCGGGTGGCACAGAAGGAAGCGGAACTCAAGGACAGCTACGAAAAACTCGAATTGCTGGCCCGCCAGCAGGAACGCACCGCCGAGCGCACGCGCATCCTGCGCGATATGCACGACGGTGTGGGCGCCCATATCAGCTCGGCCATCCACCAGTTGCAGGGCGCGCAGGGGAGCCGCCGTGTCACCGACAACCAGGAGGTGCTGCAAACCCTGCGCGATGCGCTGGACCAGCTCAAGCTGTCCATCGATGCCATGCACCTGCCCCCGGGCGATATCACGGCGCTGCTGGCCAACCTGCGCTACCGGCTGGAACCCCGCCTGCAGGCGTCTGACATGGCGCTGCAGTGGAGCGTGGAATTGCTGGAGCCCATTGGGCGGCTGGATGACAAGGCCATGCGGCAGTTGCAGTTCATGGTGTATGAGGCCCTGTCGAACATCCTGCAGCACTCCCAGGCCAAGCTGGTGCACATCGAGGCGATGCGCACGCCTGAGGGGGTCCGGCTGCGGGTGGCGGACAACGGGCGCGGTTTTGACGTGTCCGTGCCGCACCGGCGCGGTTTGATGTCCATGCGTGACCGTGCGGCGGCCATCGGGGCGTTGCTGCGCTTTCAAAGCCAGCCCGGGGCCACCGTGGTTGAAATCCTGATCCCCTGACGGTGTTTGCCGGTCGGGCCCCACCGGGGTCCGGCGCGGCGCGGGATAATCACGTCCATGGCATCTCAATTTGGAAAAGTTTCCCTGCGCAACCGGATTGCACCGTGGTTTGCGGGCTTTGACGGTCCGCTGGCCTTTGCCGTCTTCATGCTGGCCTGCGCAGGCCTGCTCACCATGTACTCCTCGGGCTACGACCACGGCACCCGGTTTGAGGACCACGGCCGCAACATGCTGATTGCCGCCACCATCATGTTTGTGGTGGCCCAGGTGCCGCCGCAGCGGCTCATGACCCTGGCTGTGCCCCTGTACGCCATGGGGGTCACCCTGCTGGTCGCCGTGGCGGTGTTCGGCATCACCAAAAAGGGCGCCAAGCGCTGGATCAACGTGGGGGTGACCATTCAGCCCAGCGAGATTCTGAAAATTGCCATGCCGCTGATGCTGGCCTGGTGGTTCCAGAAGCGCGAGGGCCAGCTGCGACCGCTGGACTTCGTCGTTGCGGGCGTGCTGCTGGCGTTGCCGGTGGGGCTCATCATCAAGCAGCCTGATCTGGGCACGGCCTTGCTGGTTCTGGCCGCAGGCCTGTCGGTGATCTTCTTTGCCGGCATGAGCTGGAAGCTGGTGATCCCGCCGGTGGTGCTGGGCCTGGTGGGAGTAGTGCTGGTTGTCGTGTTTGAGCCCTCCCTGTGCGCCGATGGCGTGCGCTGGCCGGTGTTGCACGATTACCAGCAGCAGCGCATCTGCACCCTGCTGGACCCCACCCGGGACCCGCTGGGCAAGGGCTTTCACATCATCCAGGGCATGATCGCCATCGGCTCGGGCGGCGTGCTGGGGGTGGGGTTCATGAAAGGCACGCAGACGCACCTGGAGTTCATTCCCGAGCGCACCACCGACTTCATCTTTGCGGCCTATTCCGAAGAGTTCGGCCTGCTGGGCAACCTGTTCCTGATTGGCGCCTTCATCTTTCTCATCCTGCGCGGTCTGGCGATCGCGCTGGAAGCGCCCACCCTGTTTTCACGCCTGCTGGCCGGTAGCGTGACCATGATTTTCTTTGTTTACGCCTTCGTCAACATGGGCATGGTCAGCGGCATCCTGCCCGTGGTGGGCGTGCCCCTGCCCTTCATCAGCTACGGCGGCACCGCCATGGTGACGCTGGGGCTGGCGCTGGGCATCCTGATGTCGATTTCCAACTCCAAGCGGCTGGTGCAGTCCTGAGCGCCAGCAGGCTTCGGGGGAGACGCCTAGAATCGGCGGATGATTGCACGCGAACCCACCATTGAGCGCCTGGCCGTTGCCCAGAGCCTGCTGCTGACCCCTTTTGGTCTGAACGAAACCCACCTGGCGCGTGCGCTGGCGGAAATCAAGGCGCACCGGGTCGACGAAGCCGACCTGTACTTCCAGTACACCCGGTCCGAAGGCTGGAGCCTGGAAGAGGGCATTGTCAAAACCGGTTCCTTCAGCATTGACCAGGGCGTGGGCGTGCGGGCGGTGAGCGGCGAGAAGACTGCGTTTGCCTATTCCGACGACATCTCCGAGGCATCCCTGCTGGATGCCGCCCGCACCGTGCGCACTATTTCGGGTGCGGCGCAGGCAGGGCGTGCGCGGGTAGCTACCAGAAAGATAGCAAAAGCGCGTTCCTTGTACACGGGGCTGGACCCGATTGCCACCCTGGACAGCACCACCAAGGTGGCGTTGCTGGGCAAGGTCGAGCGTCTGGCGCGGGCCAAGGACCCGCGCGTGGCCCAGGTCATGGCGGGCCTGGCCAGCGAATACGACGTGGTGATGGTGGCGCGTGCCGATGGCACGCTGGCCGCTGATGTGCGCCCGCTGGTGCGCCTGTCGGTGACGGTGATCGCCGAGCAGAAGGGCCGCCGCGAAGTGGGTTCGGCCG
>JBAQKO010000366.1:0-1714 GCA_049301075.1 Rhodoferax sp. | reverse complement strand
GCCATTGCAGCACCCAATACACCGCGCTCCCCGCGGCCACCGCCGCCAGGGCGAAGGTAACGATGCGGGGCAACCAGAGCGTGCGGGGTGACAAGGTCATGGGGCGCATTATCATGGAAGCCCCTAGCGTTTACCGGTCACCCCGCAACACACCATGCCACGAACCGCCCGATTGCTGTCCCGCCGCCTTGCCAAAGGCTTCACGCTGATTGAGTTGATGGTGGTGCTGGTCATCATCGGTGTGCTGGCGGCCCTGATCGTGCCCAACGTGCTGGACCGCGCCGACGACGCCCGGGTCACCGCCGCCAAGACCGATATTGCCAACCTGGTCCAGGCACTCAAGCTCTACAAACTGGACAACCAGCGCTACCCCTCGGCTGAGCAGGGCCTGCGCGCCCTGGTCGCCAAACCCACCAGTGGCCCGGCACCGGCCAACTGGCGCCCCTATCTGGACAAACTGCCCAACGATCCGTGGGACCGGCCCTACCTCTACATGAACCCTGGCATCAAGGGCGAAATCGACGTGCTGTCCTTCGGCGCCGACGGCCAAGCCGGCGGCGAAGGCAAGAATGCCGATATTGGCAGCTGGCAGTAGGCCAGGCCGCAGGACGCAGCCGCAGGGCTTCACCCTGCTGGAGCTGCTGATCGTGGTGGCCATTGTGGCCATGGCATCGGCGGGCGTCAGCCTGGCACTGCGCGATTCGGCCCAGTCCCGCCTCGACACCCAGGCCCAACGCCTGGCCGCCTTGCTGGAATCGGCCCGCGCCCAGTCGCGCACACTGGGTGTGACGGTGCGCTGGCGCGCCACGCCCAACGGCTTTGCGTGGGAGGGCCTGCCCACCACGGGCCCCGCCCCACTGCCCACCGGCTGGACGGAACAAGGGGTTTCCGCCAGCAGCGCCCAGCCCCTGCTGCTGGGGCCCGAGCCCCTGATTCCCCCGCAAAGCGTGCGCCTGTGGCTCACCGAAACGCCGGAGCGCAGCCTGCAGGTGGGCACCGACGGTGTGCACCCCTTCACCGTGCAGTACCCCACCTCCGGAAGCACACCGCCATGACCCGCGTGCGCGGCTTCACGCTGATTGAAGTGCTGGTAGCACTGGCCATCGTGGCCACCGCGCTGATCTCCGGCCTGCAGGCCACCAGCGCCCTGACCCACAATACCGAACGCCAGAGCGACCGGGTTCTGGCCCAGCTGTGCGCGGAGAACGCCCTGGCCCAGATCCGCTTGTCGCGCCAGCTGCCCGATGTCGGTGACAGCACCACGTCGTGCGAGCAGGCAGGCCGCACGCTGGACCTGCAACTGGTGGTGCAACCCACCCCCAACCCCAACTTCCGCCGGGTCGAGGTCCGCCTGCTGCGCGCCCAGCAGCCCCTGCTGCAACTCAGCACCGTGGTGGGGCGCTACTGATGGAACGCTCCCGCCCCCCCGTTCCCGCGCAGGGCGGCTTCACCCTGATTGAACTGCTGGTGGCCGTCGGAATCATGGCGCTGATGGCGGTCATGGGCTGGCGCGCCCTGGACGGCATGCAGGACGCCAACGCCCGCACGCGCGACCACGCCGATGCCGTGCTGGCGCTGGAAGCCGGCCTGGCCCAGTGGGGCACCGATCTGGACGCCCTGCTGGAGTTGCCCCAGACGCCCGCCATCGACTGGGACGGCCGCGTGCTGCGCATCACCCGCCGCCCCGGCGGGGACGCCAGCGAGGGGGTTCTGG
>JBAQKO010000365.1:0-1585 GCA_049301075.1 Rhodoferax sp. | reverse complement strand
TTGCCGTGCAGCACGACGTGCGCCGCACCGATGCCGGTGACGTCGAAGTTGTCACTGCCATCGCCCAGCTCAACCGTGATGTCCTCAAGGCCGGCGTAGTCGATGCGGCCACCCATGCCAAGCCCGGTGAACTGGGTCGCGGTCAGGGTGCCGGAGAGGTCGGCAGTAGTGGATCGCGTGTCGACCAGCAGCGTATCGGCATCCGCACCGGCGATGAGGGTCAGCACGGCATCGATGCCGGACAGCGTGCGGTCGATGACCGCCGTTGTCGCCGCGTCGTCCTGGCCGACAATGAGGCTGTCGGCGCCGGTGCCGGTGCTGACATTGGTCACACCGTCGATGGTCTCGATCAGGACGGCATCCGCCCCGGCCCCGGTATCGAGGTTGGTGGTCTGGCCGTGCGTGGAGACGATGGTGAAGCCGTTGGCGCCGCCGCCCAGCAACAGGTTCAGCACTTCGGTATTGGCGTAGCCGATGCTGCCGCCCATGCCGAGGCCGGTGATGGTGGTCGACGTCAGCGTGCCGTCTTCATCGTCGCCGTCGCCGGAGTCGTTGACGGTGATGGTGTCGATGCCCGCGCCGGCGTCCAGGGTCAGGGTGGCGTCGATGTCCTCCAGCAGCAGGCCGTCGCTGCTGACCAGGATGGTGTCGGCGTCGTCGCCGGTGTTGATACTGGCGTTGCCGTCGATGTCCTCGAGGGTGACGGTATCGGTACCGGTGCCGGTCAGCATGCTGATGCCGCCGGTGCCGGTGCCGTCGACGTTGACAGTATCGCTGTCAGCGCCGGTGCTGAGTGCAATGCTGCCGCCGCCGGCGGTAGCGATGGTCACGCTGTCCGTGCCGGCATTGGTCACCAGCGCGACGCTGGCGGCGACGCTGCCGGTGATGCTGAAAGTATCCGCGCCGCCACCCAGGGTCACGGAGAGGCTTTCAAGGTTGCTGAAGTCGATGGTCGACTCCAGGCCAAGGCCGCTGAGCTGCGTGGCTGTCAGCGTGCCGGTGTCGCCGCCGTCGAAGGCGCTGTTGCTGACCACGAGGGCATCGAGGCCGGCCACCGACGAGTCCACGTCGGTCGAGGTGGAGAAGATGATGTCGCGGGTGACGTTGGCCTTCACCATCAGCGGCTCGTTGGAGGGATGGTTGGTGTAGAACGTACTGCCGCCGATGCTGACCGTGTACAGCGGCGAGGCGCCGGAATCCACGCGGTTGGTATCGGCATCCTGGTAGTACTTGGGCACCGCGTTCGGGTAGTCCACAAGCTGCAGCGCAGTCACCGTGAGACCGGTTTCGGTGATGTACAGGCGATCGCCGTTGCCGTTGACCTCGTGCAGGCCCTTGAGCTGCACACCACCCGACATCGCGGGCGGATTGGTGCCGACGGTGGTCTCGTTGCCGAAGCCATCGAGGTAGAGCGGCTGGCCCATGGTCACCATGAAATTCAGCGTGGTGCCGGTGGCCGAGTGAGTGACCGACAGCGTGCTGCCCACGGCGGACGCCGTGAAGGTGCCGCCGTTGTAGCCCTGGCCGTTCATCTGCGCGGCCAGTGCCGCGGCGACATCTGTCGCCGTGTCATTGCTGTCGGTGG
>JBAQKO010000364.1:0-10189 GCA_049301075.1 Rhodoferax sp. | reverse complement strand
ACTACGCCCGTGCCACCGACCGCGCGCTGACCACCGGCGTGGTCGAAAAAGCCCTGGCCCCGGAGCTGGCTAACCGCACCACCGGCCCGGCGGCGTGGGCCACCATTGGCGTACTGCGCCTGCAGGGCAACGATGCCGACGGTGGCCTGGAAGCCGCACGCCGCGGCGCCGCGCTAAACCCCAAGGCACAGGAGCCCGTGCTGCTGGCCCTGGCCATGATGAATACCAAGCGCCCTGCCGCCGAAGCCCTGGTTCAAAAATACCTGTCGGGCCAGCCTCAAGCCGAAATCCGCATGGCTTACACGCGCAACCTGCTCAATGCCCAGCGCTATGCCGACGCCTACGCCCAGACGCTGCTGCTGAACACGGAGAAACCGGACATGGCGGAAGCCTGGCTGGTGCGCGGCTCCCTGGAGTTGCAGGACAAGAAAACGGCGCAGGCCGAAGCCTCCCTCAAGACCTACGTGGGACTGAAACCCGTGCCCGCCGACGCCGCCCCGGCCGAGATGGACCGGGGGCTGGTGCAGGCCTACCTGCTGCTGGCGCAGATTGCCGAACAGAACCAGCGCCCCGACGAGGCACTGGCCTATCTGGGCCGCATTGACAGCCCGCAGGACGCCCTGCGGGTACAAAGCCGCCGCGCGGCCATCCTGGCCCGCCAGGGCAAGCTGGCAGAGGCACGTGCCCTGATCCGCAACACGCCCGAGTCGCAACCGGAAGACGCCCGCTCCAAGATCAGTGCCGAAGTGCAGCTGCTGCGCGACGCCCGCCAGTACCAGGACGCCTACGAGGTGCTGCGCAACGCCGCCGCCCAGTACCCGGAGGACATGGACCTGGTCTATGACCAGGCCATGATGGCGGAAAAAATCGGCCGACCTGACGAAATGGAAGTGCTGCTGCGCCGCGTGATTGCCGCCAAGCCCGACTTCCACCACGCCTACAACGCACTGGGCTATTCCTTCGCAGACCGCGGCGTGCGCCTGACCGAAGCCCGCGAATTGATCACCAAGTCGCTCGAATTTGCGCCCAACGACCCGTTCATCGTCGATAGCCTCGCCTGGGTGGAGTTCCGCTCCGGCAACCCCGCCGAAGCCCTGCGCCTGCTGCAGCAAGCCTTCAAGGCCCGTCCCGACGCGGAAATTGCCGCCCACCTGGGTGAAGTACTGTGGTCCCTGGGCCAGCGCGACCAGGCCAACGCGGTCTGGGCCGCCGGCCAGAAACTGAGTCCCGAAAACGAGACCCTGCTGGAGACCCAAAAGCGCCTGCGTGGCCAGCCGTGAAGGCGGCATGGCAGCTGGTGCTGCGCCTGACACTGACATTTGCTATCATTTTGATAGCTGGATGCGCGGTACCTGCAAGGACTGGCAGCACATACGATGCCGAAAATGCCCACTGGCAGGGACGTCTGGCCGTCAAGGTGTACAGCACGCCGGTGCAGGCCTTCGCAGCCGACTTCGATCTGCAGGGCAGCGCCCGGGCCGGCACCCTGGTTTTCAGCAGCCCGCTGGGCAGCACCGTGGCGCGGTTGCAGTGGGACGCCACCTCCGCACAACTGCAGACCACGGGAGCGCCCCGGTACTTTGACTCCCTGGACGCGCTGACGCGCCAAGCCACCGGGACCGAACTGCCCATCGCCAGCCTGTTTGCCTGGCTGCAGGGCAGCGATCCCCTCACGCCCGGCTGGCGGGTCGATCTGCAGAACCTGCCCAATGGCCGCCTGAGCGCCCAGCGCCTGCCGCCCGAAACACCGGCCGACCTCACCATCCTGCTGGAGCGCTAGGCGCACCGGATAATCACCCCATGCAGTCGCTCTACGACATACCCGCCCCCGCCAAGCTCAACCTGTTTTTGCACATCACCGGGCGCCGCGCGGACGGCTACCACCTGCTGCAATCGGCCTTCATGCTGATTGACTGGTGCGACACCCTGCACTTTGCCGTGCGCAACGACGGCCAGATCAGCCGTGAAGACCTCACCTGGGAATTGCCCCCCGACGACCTGGTGCTGCGGGCCGCCCGCGCCCTGCAGCAGGCCACGCAATGCCCGCTGGGCGTGCACATTGGCGTCGCAAAATCGGTACCGGCCCAGGCGGGCATGGGTGGCGGCTCGTCCGACGCCGCGTCCACCCTGCTGGCGCTCAACCGCCTGTGGAAACTCAACCTGCCCTTGCAGACGCTGTCGCGCCTGGGGCTGGCACTGGGGGCGGACGTGCCCTTTTTCCTCGGCGGACACCATGCCTGGGTCGAGGGCATTGGCGAGCAACTCACCCCGCTGGAGCTGCCGTCGGCGCGTTTTGTGGTGGTCAAACCGGACGCCGGTTTGGATACCCGACAAATTTTCTCTGACCCGACTTTAAAACGCGACACAAAACCAGCTATAATTTCAGGCTTCGCTGCGAATGCTTTTGGTTTTGGCCGAAATGACTTGCAGGCGGTTGCCCAGAAGCTCTGCCCTGGCGTGAATCAAGCCCTTACGTGGCTCGAATCCCGGGGTCTGAATGGCAGGATGACCGGTTCTGGAAGTGCGGTGTTTGCGCAACTGCTGCAAAATGTCGAGATCGGTAACGCGCCGGACGCGTTGCAAGTCAAGGTATGCAGCAATATGGATGTCCACCCCCTGATGGGATGGGCAACCAGCGATGGTTTATCGGTGGGCAGCGTTTAGCTGTCAACCCGTGTAGGGGAGTCGCCAAGTTGGTTAAGGCACTGGATTTTGATTCCAGCATGCGAAGGTTCGAATCCTTCTTCCCCTGCCAAATCTGTTGTCCGGGCCGTTCCGGCAACAGTTCGCGCAACGTACAGACATAAACCCACTCTCTTCGCTGGAATCCGCATGCAGGCACCAACCCCCCCTGATTTCATGGTTTTCACCGGCAATGCCAACCCTGGCATGGCGGCTGATATCGCTCGCCACCTGGGTATTTCGCTGGGTGCTGCCACGGTGGGACGGTTCTCCGACGGTGAAGTCACCGTGGAGATCAACCAGAACGTGCGGGCCCGCGACGTGTTCGTGGTGCAAAGCACCTGCGCCCCCACCAACGAAAACCTGATGGAACTGCTGATCATGGTCGACGCGCTCAAGCGCGCTTCGGCCGAGCGAATCAGCGCCGTCATCCCCTACTTCGGCTACGCGCGACAAGACCGCCGGCCCCGCTCCACCCGCGTGCCCATCACGGCCAAGGTGGTGGCCAACATGCTGCAAGCCGTGGGCGTGGCCCGCGTGCTGACCATGGACCTGCACGCCGACCAGATCCAGGGCTTCTTCGACATTCCCGTGGACAACATCTACGCTTCACCTGTGCTGCTGGGCGACCTGCGCCAGAAAAACTACGAAGACCTGATCGTGGTGTCGCCCGACGTGGGTGGCGTGGTGCGCGCCCGTGCACTGGCCAAGCAGCTCGGTTGCGACCTGGCCATCATCGACAAGCGCCGCCCGCGCGCCAATGTCAGCGAAGTCATGCACGTCATTGGTGAAATTGAAGGCCGCAACTGCGTCATCATGGACGACATGATCGACACCGCCGGCACCCTGGTGAAGGCGGCCGAGGTGCTCAAGGAGCGCGGCGCCAAGAAGGTGTACGCCTATTGCACCCACCCCATTTTCTCGGGCCCCGCCATCGAGCGCATCGCCAACGGCGGCGCACTCGACGAGGTGGTGGTGACCAACACCATTCCGCTGAGCGCCGCTGCGGCGCAATGCCAGAAAATCCGCCAGCTCTCCGTGGCTCCGCTGTTCGCCGAAACGATCCAGCGCATTGCCAAGGGTGAGTCGGTCATGAGTTTGTTCTCGGATCAGGAAAACCTTTTCTGATCGGGACAACAGCAGACGCCGTTGCATAGGGCAACGATCCCGCGTCTTTTTTCAACCGGAATCGCACTGGTCGCGGTGGGTTCCCACAGGAGTAAGTTATGAAATTTGTCGCTTTTGAGCGCGCCAAGCAGGGCACGGGTGCGAGCCGCCGTCTCCGCAATTCGGGTCGTACACCCGGTATCGTTTACGGTGGTACCGCCGAGCCTCTGGCTATCGAGTTGGACCACAATGCCCTGTGGCATGCCATCAAGAAGGAAGCGTTCCACGCCTCCATTCTGGACATGGAACTGGGCGGCAAGGAAAGCAAGGTCCTGCTGCGCAACGTGCAGATGCACCCCTTCAAGCAGTTGATCCTGCACATTGACTTCCAGCGCGTGGAAGCCAACACCAAGCTGCACATGAAGGTGCCATTGCACTTCAAGAACCAGGAAGAGTCCTCCGCCTTCAAGGTCGACCATTGCCTGATCACCCACGTGCTGAACGAAATCGACGTGGCTTGCCTGCCTGCTGACCTGCCCGAGTTCATCGAAGTGGACCTGAGCGACCTGAAGAAGGGTGCTTCCTTCCACCTGAGCGACATCAAGTTGCCCAAGGGCGTGTCGGCTGTGATCCGCGGCAAGGAAAACCCGGTTCTGGTGTCGGTCGTGGTTCCCGCGGCCGAAGTGGCTGCCGAGGCTGCAGCCGAAGCCGCCGCCGCAGCTCCCGCTGCCAAGGGTGGCAAGGCCGCTCCTGCTGCCAAGAAGTAATCGGAGTCATCCGGTCACGTGCAACGGCCCACTTCGGTGGGCCGTTGTCGTTTGGGAAGGCGCCGTTTTTGCCCTACCATCCACGTCACACACGCCATCCTGCTTTTCATGATCAAACTGTTTGTTGGCCTGGGCAACCCAGGACCGGAATACGACGCCACCCGCCACAACGCCGGTTTCTGGTGGGTGGACGCGCTGGCGCGCGAACTCAAGGTGTCGCTCAGCATGGACAAGGGCTACCACGGCCTGGTGGCACGCACCACGCTGCACGGGCAGACGGTGTGGCTGCTGGAGCCGCAGACCTTCATGAACCTGTCGGGCAAGTCGGTGGCGGCCCTGGCCCGCTTCTTCAAGATTGCGCCGGAGGAAATTCTGGTCATCCACGATGAACTGGATATTGCCCCCGGCCAGGCCAAGCTCAAGCGCGGTGGCAGCCACGCCGGCCACAACGGTCTGCGCGACATCCATGCCCAGTTGGGCACCGACGACTACTGGCGCCTGCGCCTGGGTGTCGGGCATCCGGGCACCAAAGCCGAGGTGGTGAGCTGGGTGCTGAAAAAACCCATACTGGACGACCGCATCGCCATCGAGCAGTGCATTGACCGCACGCTCAAGGCCGTTCCCGCCTTCCTGGCTGGCGAGATGGACAAGGCAACCCTGCTGGTGCACACCAGCAAACCGCCGCGCCCCCATGCCCCCAAGGCACCCCGCCCGCCCCCGGAAAATACCACCCCACCCGCCGCACCCGCCGCACCCGCCGTCCCGGCGGACTGACAGCGCCTCCCAGCCCCCTCCCCCGGATCAAGGACACACCATGCACAAGCCGTACACTCTTGCTACGTTATTGATAGCTGTCTGCGCCGCATCTACGGGGGCCTGGGGCCAAAAAGTCTACCGTTGCGGCACCTCGTACAGCCAGACACCCTGCGCCGACGCCGTGGCCGTGGATGTGACGGACACACGCAGCAAGACGCAAAAGGCGCAGGCCGACAGCCTGACCCGGCGCGACGCAGCGACGGCCAATGCCATGGAAAAAGCCCGCCTGGAGGACGAAGCGCAGGCGCAGGCCGGCAGCGCGGCGGTGCGCCGTAAAAACGACAAGGCCGACAAGGCCACCGAGACCCCGAAAAAGAAAAGCGTGGGCAAGAAGAAAAAAGAGCCGGACTATTTCACCGCCCGCGATACCGCCGCGAAGAAAACAAAAACCGCCGATTAGGACTTGGCGACCAGCTGCAGCCGGCGGTACTTCTGCCACAGGGTTTCCTGGTCTTCCACATACTGCGGGTTCACCGGAATACACGCCACCGGGCACACCTGCACGCATTGCGGCTCGGCGAAATGGCCGACGCACTCGGTGCATTTGGTGGGGTCAATCTCGTAAATGGCGGCCCCCAGATAAATGGCCTCGTTCGGGCACTCGGGCTCGCACACATCGCAGTTGATGCACTCGGTGGTGATCATCAGCGCCATGGCAGAGGCTCCACCCGTAGGGCTGCAGAAAAAAGGGCATGTTGCATGCCCCTAATTATCGTTACTTGTCAGCAGCAGGGTTTTTACCCGCCACGCAGCGCTCAGGGCACGTCGGCCATCAGCGGATCGGGTTTGACGATCATGACCGGAATCAGGCTGGCGTGCAGCACCTCGTTGGAAACCGAACCCAGCATGGCACTGCGCAAGGCGCTGGTACCGCGTGCGCCCATCATGATCAGGTCGCAGGCAAAACGCTCGCTCATGTCGATGATGGTGTGGGCGGGGTCGCCCCGGGCCACTTCGCACTCGTATTCCACGCCGGCGGCGTCCAGCAATTCCTGCGCGCCCTGCAGGGCGTGCAGGCCGGCCTCGGCGCTGGCACGGTCAATCTGTTCCGGGTCGTGTACCAGCACCAGCTCGTACAGGCTGGGGGTTTCCTGCACATTGGCCAGCACCACATCGGCCCGCCAACCCGCCAGCAGCATGCGGACTGCAAAGCGCACTGCCTCCAGAGCCAGCTCCGAACCGTCCACGGGTAACAAGATTCTCATGGCAACCTCCTGTTGGGCGACGACCCGCCCCCAGTATGCCGCGCCTAGGCCTTGGGTGTCTGCACTTTTTGCAGCAGGCGGGCATGCACGGCCGGTGCCACAAACTGGGCGACCTCGCCCTGCAGCGTGGCAATCTCGCGCACCAGCGTGCTGGAGATGTGCTGGTAGCGGGCGTCGGGGGTAAGGAACACACTCTCCACCCCGGGTGCCAGAGCACGGTTCATGCCGGCGAGCTGGTTTTCAAAATCGAAGTCGGTCACCGAGCGCACGCCGCGCAACATGGCCTGCGCACCCTGGCTGCGGGCAAACTCCACCACCAATCCGGTAAACGGCTCCACCCGCACATTGGCATAGGGTTTGAGCACCTCGCGCACGGTCTCCAGGCGCTCGTCCAGGCTGAACATCGTCTTCTTGTGGTGCGCCGCGGCCACCGCCACGATCACGGTGCCAAACAGGTCCGCTCCCCGGCGGATGATGTCCTGGTGGCCCAGGGTGATGGGATCGAAGGTGCCGGGATACACGGCAATCACGGGTTTTGACATGGCATGCTCCGGGGCCGCTGGCCCTGCTGGGAAAACGATTATGCGGTGGCGCGCAACAGGTGGGCGTGCACCGCGCCGGCCTTGAGGTAGCGGTGTACCGTCAGGCCCATGGGCTCCAGCGCGGCATCGGTCCACGCCTTGGGTGCCTCCAGGTACACGAAACCTTCGGGTGCCAGTGCGCGCGCGGCTGCGGTCAGCGCCGCCTCGTACACATCGGCATCAAACGGCGGGTCCAGAAAAATCACGTTCTGGCTGGCGGGAGCCAGCGCACGCAGGGCCGCCACGCCTTCGCCACGCTGCACCTGCAGGTTTTGCACCACGGGCGTGGGCAACTCCAGCGCCAGCAACTGCGTGCGCACGCGCTGCAGCTGCTCGACCAGGGTGCCGTCCTTCTCCACCAGCAGCACATCGGCGGCGCCACGTGAGGCGGCTTCAAATCCGATGGCACCGGTGCCGGCAAAGGCGTCCACACAGCGCAGGCCGGTCATGTCCTGGCCCAGCCAGTTGAACAGGGTCTCGCGCACACGGTCGGGCGTGGGGCGCAGGCCGGGTTTGTCGGCCACCTTGAGTTTGATGCGCTTCCAGTGGCCGCCGATGATGCGGACCTCGTGCGACTGCACGGCTTTGGCGTGGACGGGACGTTTGGGTGCGCTGGCTTTGCCGCGCGGGGTTGGGGAGGCTTTGGCTTTCATGGGTAAAGCTTAACCCACGGCGCACCCGCCGCCGGAACGCGTGCCATTGCGCCCCCATTGATGTGGCGCAATACCGGGCATCTGCACGCACTCACTTTCACCTGTTTGGGGGATAGCCGCAACACGCGGCCATTCCTAGAATGCACAAGCCCGGCATGTCGCACGGGCTTCGTTCCCTCATTGATCCAAAAGAACTCTCCATAATGAAAAAAATTCTCGTACTCGCGGCTATGACTGCAAACTTGATCGGCTGCGCGTCGGTCAACATGGGTGATGCACAACAAGACGCCAACGCAAAGAAATTTGCCATTCCTGCGGACCAGTCCGCCGTCTATATTTATCGCAACGAGTCGATGGGCGCTGCCGTCAAGATGGACGTTGAAGTGGACGGCAAGGCACTGGGCCAAACCGCTGCAAAAACCTACCTCTACAAAGAACTTGCTCCAGGCAAGCACACCATAACGTCCAAGGCGGAAAACACCGACACCGTTGAAATCGACGCGAAGCCCGGCGTGCTGTACTACGTCTGGCAAGAAGTAAAGATGGGCATCCTGTATGCCCGCACCCGCCTGCATCTGGTCGAAGAAGCGGAAGGCAAGAAAGGCGTTCTGGAAACCAAGCTTGCAAAAGCCCAGTAACCACTGAGGCCGCACCCGGCCCTGCGCACTACGGCTGCGCAGCGGCCCCCAGCACCACCGTCACCATCTTCTCGGGTTGAATCTTGCGCGCAAACGCGGCGCGAATGTCGGCCACGGTGACGTGCTGCACCTGCTGCGTCCAGGTATCCAGGTAGTCCAGCGGCAGGCCGTTCCAGGCGATGTTGGCCACGTTGTCCAGCAGCTTGCGGTTGCTGTCGGTCATGAGCGCGAAGCCGCCGATCAGGTTGGCCTTGGCGGCCTTGAGTTCCTGCTCGGTCGGGCCCTCGGCCACAAACTTGGCCAGCACTTCGCGCACCAGCTGCAAGGCCTGCTGCGCCTGGTCGGGGCGGGTCTGCAGGCCGATGGTGAAGGCACCCGCGTGCAGGCCGGGCGCAAAGTAGCTGTACACGCTGTAGCTCAAGCCCCGCTTCTCGCGCACCTCTTCGGTCAGGCGCGAGGTGAAACCGCCGCCGCCCAGGATGTGGTTGCCCACCATCAGGGCAAAGTGGTCGGGGTCGTTGCGCTTGTAACCGGGCTGGCCCACCAGCACATGGGCCTGGGCCGACGCAAAGGCAATGGTTTTCTCCTGTGCCTGCTGCAAGGGCTGCACCTCGGGCACCGGCGGCAGGGCCGGACACTCGCCCGCAGGCAGGCGGGCAAACAGCTGCGTCACCAGCGCATCGGCCTGCGCACGGTTGAGGGCGCCGACGATGCTGACCTTGGCGTAGCAGGGGCGCACGGCACGCGCATGCAGCGCCGCCAGGTCTTGCACGTCGACGCGGTTCAGGCTCTCCTCGGTGGTTTCGGCGCCATAGGGGTGGCTGCCGTACACCGCCTGCGTGTAGGCCCGCGCCGCCAGGGTGGCCGGGCGCGTGTTGGCTTCCTTCAGGGCGGCAATGAGCTTGGGCCGGTCGCGCAGCCATAGCGCTTGCGGAAACGCGGGCTCGGCCAATTGCCGCGCCGCCAGAGCCGCTGCTTGCTGCAACAGGTCCGGATAGGTGAGCGAGCGCAGCGAGAAGCTCAGACGATCCGACCCGGCACCCCCGCCAAACGAGGCTCCCAGATCGGCCCAGGCTTCGCCCAGACCGTTTTCGTCCAGCGCGGGCTCCTGCGCCGTGGCGCGCACGCCGTCGCTGGTGGCGGCGGCCATGAGGTTGCTCAGGCCCGGTTTGTCGGCCGGGTCGCGGCGGGCTCCGGCGTCAAAGTCGATGCGCACGTCCACCATCGGAATGGCCGGGCTTTCTGCCAGATACACCTGCACCCCCGAGGGCTGCGTCCAATGCGTGATGGGAATGCCTGCCCATACAAAATGGGCAGAAAAAAGGCCCACAGCCCCCGTGAATACTGCGCAGGCAGCTCTCATTTTGATAGTGATCATGGTGACCTTAGTCGCGCATGCCCGCCATGGGCACACGGGGTTTACGGTTTTTGTCCAGCGGCTGGGGCAGCAAAGTGGCCACGGTGAGGGCGTCGTCGCCAAAATACCGGGCCGCCACAGCCTGCACCTGGGCTGCGGTCACGGCGCGCAGGCGGGCAATCAGCTGCTCGTCGGCACCCGGCGTGAAACCGGTGACCCAGTTCGAACCCAGCGCACGGGCCTGGCTGAACACGCTGTCGCGTTTGTAGACCTCGCCGGCCACCCACTGGGTTTTGACGCGCTGCAACTCCGGCTCCGTCACGCCCTGCGTTGCCACGCGCGCCACCTGCGCGCGCAGGGCCTGCTCCACCTGGGCGATGGTC
>JBAQKO010000363.1:0-14707 GCA_049301075.1 Rhodoferax sp. | reverse complement strand
GTATTACCTCGGTGCCATTACCTATTTCCTGTTGTGGGTTGTCATTGGCACCGGCTTGTACCTGTACGCATTTTTTGAGACCGGGGTGGCGGGCGCCTTTGATTCGGTTGAAGCCCTGACGCACGGTCAGTGGTTTGTCGGCGGCATCCTGCGCAGTGTGCACCGCTACGCGTCCGACGCCCTGATGCTCAGCATGGTGCTGCATCTGGTGCGGCATCTCACCTTCGATCACCACCGCGGGTTACGGTGGTTCTCCTGGGTTTCTGGCGTGTTGCTGATGTGGCTGACCTACGCTTCGGGCGTTAATGGCTACATGCTTCCCTGGGACCGGTTGTCGCAGTTCGTGGTCACGGCAACCACCGAGTGGTTCGACGTGCTTCCGCTCATTGGCGGGTCCATGACGAGAAATTTCATTTCCAACGCCAACGTCAGCGACCGGCTGTTCTCCTTGCTGGCTTTCATGCATATTGGCCTGCCGCTGAGCGTCCTGGCTGTGCTGTGGATTCACACCCAGCGCACGCCCAGCGCCAAGACCAACCCACCGCGCCCGCTGATGGTTGGCATCATGGTGAGTCTGGTGGTCTTGTCCCTGATCACGCCGGCACTGAGCCAAGGGCGGGTGGACATGGCAACCTGGCCCGCAACGGTCGATTTTGACTGGTTCTATTTGCCGGCTTACCCGCTGATACAGAGTTGGGGGGCTACCAAAACCTGGTTGCTTTCCATTGGGGCCACCGTATTGCTGGTTCTGTTGCCATGGTTGCCGCCGCACCGCCGGAGCAAGCAGCAAACGTGGAGCGTGGCGGTCCATCCGGACGAGCGCATCATTTCAGCACGCAGCGGAGAAACCTTGTTGGACGCGGGCTTGCGCGAAGACTTGCCCATGCCCTTTGAATGCCGCAATGGTGGTTGCGGCGTCTGCAAGGCCACAGTGCTGCACGGAGATGTGCGTCTGCAACCCTACCAGGAGTCGGCGCTGACGGCGGCCGAGCGCGCAGCGGGCAAGACGCTCCTGTGCTGCGCAGAGCCCTTGTCGGATGTCGAGATTGAATACATCCCGCAGCACAATGCCAAAGCACTGCCGTTGAAGCAGTATGTAGCGCGTGTGACCCGCCTCGAACCCCTGTCCTACGACGTGATGCGCTTATGCCTGCAAATCGAGGGAAGTGCAGCGTTGCAGTTCCATGCGGGGCAGTACATCAACATCATTCTGGGCGATGGTGCCAAGCGCAGTTTTTCCTTTGCCGCCGCTCCGCACACAGCCGACGAAATTGAATTGCACGTTCGACTGGTTCCTGGCGGCCGGTTTACCACCGAGGTATTCACCCACATGAAGGCAGGCGACACCGTGAAGTTTGAAGGCCCATTGGGCGCCTTCACGCTGCGGGAAGACAGCGACAAGCCGATTATTTTTGTTGCCGGTTCAACCGGTTTTGCCCCGGTCAAGAGCATGCTGGAACACGCGTTCCACCATGGCCTGAACCGCCGCATGATCCTCTACTGGGGGGTGCGCAACCGGCGCGACCTTTATCTGGGGGCGTTGGCGGAGCAATGGGCCCGCGAGCACGCCAATTTCACCTTCATCCCCGTGCTGTCCGATCCGCGCCCCGAAGACGATTGGAGCGGGCGGACCGGGTTGGTGCATGAGGCCATCCTGGCTGATTTTCCAGACCTTTCCCAGCACCAGGTGTACGCCTGTGGCTCGGTGCAGATGGTGCAGGCTGCGCAGCCCGCATTCGTCAAGCACGGTATTTCCACCGATGACTGCTTCTCGGACGCGTTCCACCTGGCGCCACAGAAACCGCTGGATAGCCAGCACGCCGATATGGTGAAACTTGGAGGTTCGAATGTCTGACAAACCGGTGTCCACGGGACTACCTGCACCCATGCGCTATGCCCTGCAGGCGCTGATCTACGGTGCTTTCGCCGCCTTCGTGGGCTATTTCTCCACGGCTCCGGCCTACCGCTTGCGTGCGGACAACGAAGCCGTGGTCAAGCTTTCGTTCAGCCATTCGGCCCAACTGATGCAGACTTGCCGCGAACGCAGCGAGGCGGAGTTGGCCAAGCTGGCGCCGAATATGCGCAACAAAATGGATTGCCCCCGTGAGCGCGCGACGGTTGCCGTTGAACTCGACATGGATGGCAAACCCCTGTACCGCATCCAGATTCCCCCAACGGGTCTGCGCAAGGACGGTGCCGCTACCGTATACCGGCGCCTGGACATTCCGGCCGGGCAGCACCAGTTCCGTGCCCGCCTGGCGGATGGACCGGACGGTGCGTTTACCTTTGTGCGCGAAGCCGGCGTTGATCTGGCGCCGGGCGAGGTTCTGATCGTCGATTTTTCTGCCAGCGGTAGCGGCTTCATATTCACGCGCGGATAATGACCCGGCATGGCCACCCTGATTCGCATTCTGCGTAGCGGTGACGAGCATTTAACGGGCACCTTCGACCACGCGTTCGCTCCAGCCCACAATCCCTGGCGCCATCTCGGCGCGCTGTCTTTTTTGTGCCTGGTGATTGCGGTCGTCAGTGGCATTGTGGCCTATGCGCTTTACGACACCAGTGTCAGCGGCGCATACGCGTCCGGCCGGCGATTGCAACTGGACCCGTGGCTGCTGGGGCGGCTGCTGCGCGGCATGCACCGTTACGCCTCGGACGGCTTCATGCTGCTGACCGTACTGCATCTGGTGCGGGAAGCGGTGCGGGGGCACTTTATCGGTATTCGATGGTATTCCTGGATTACCGGGATTCCACTGATCTGGATACTGTGGGTTGCGGGCGTTACCGGATTCTGGCTCCTGTGGGATGAACGCGCCTTGTTCAGCCTGACGGCGACCGCGGAGTGGCTGCAGTCCTTGCCCTTGTTCTCTGACCAGCTGGTACGCAATTTCCTGACCGCGGATGCACTGAACGATCGTTTCTTTTCCCTGGTTATTTTCATCCATATCGGGTTGCCGCTGCTGCTGCTGGCGGGCGTGTGGATCCATGTGCAACGGGTGTCGCGTGCACGTGTCTGGCCACCCCGTTCCTTGACCATCGGCAGCCTGGTCATGTTCGGGCTGCTCTCGCTGCTGGTGCCGGCCGTGAGCCTGGGACCTGCCAATACCGGCAATCTTCCCGCTGCATTGGCCCTGGACTGGTTCTACCTGTTCATACACCCGCTGGTGGACCATTTGTCGGCCGAGGTGGTGTGGGTACTCGCGGCCGCACTGACCGTTGCACTTGCAGCCATGCCATGGTTGCCCATACGGGCACGGCCCGGCAAGGCGAGGGCGGTTGCCCGTGTTGATCTGGCCAATTGCAACGGCTGCGCGCGCTGTGTTGCAGACTGTCCTTTTGGGGCCGTCATCATGGTTTCACGTACCGACCAGCGCCACCATCTGCAGCAGGCGGCCGTCATCCCGGACATGTGTGCGGCGTGCGGAATCTGTGTGGGGTCCTGTCCATCTTCGACGCCCTTTCGCCGCATGGAAGACATCGTATCGGGCATTGAGCTGCCCGATACCCCCGTGGTGGAGCTGCGCAAGCAGCTGCAGCAGCGGCTTGCCGCGCTGACCGGTTCACCCAAAATCATGTTGTTTACCTGTCGCCAGGCCGCCGACTGGCAGGCGTTTGCGAATGATGCGACCGCGGTTCTGCCGCTGGAGTGCGCCGGCATGCTGCCACCGTCGTTTATCGAATACGCGCTGCGATTGGGCGCGGATGGCGCCGTGGTTGCCGGTTGCCGCGAAGGGGACTGCGAGTTTCGCTTGGGTGACCGTTGGGTACAGGAGCGGTTTTCCGGGGTGCGCGCGCCATCCTTGCGGCCAGCAGTTCCGCGTGACCGCCTTGCCGTGGTCTGGGCTGGCAACAACCCGGAGCACGTCCGTCTGGCCATGGAAGCGCTTCGGGCCAGCCTAAAATCCGGTGAGCAGCCGTCCGCTGTCGCCCCCGCACTTGTGCATGAAGAACACCATGACTGAATCCACTCTGCCGGTTAACCCGATGCCCTTGGGCCAAACGGGCGTCACCGCGACGCATTTCGCCTTTGACCTTGCGGTGCCGCAGGACACACGCCGACCGCTTGCCGTGGCCTGGCTTGCGCTGGGATTGATGGCACTGTTAGCTTCCGGTCTGTTCTCCATCTTGCTGGTACTGTCGCGCACGCCGCAGTTGCAGACGCTGTTTCCGGTGGCAGACTTCTTTCGCGTGGCACTGGTGGTGCACGTGGATCTCTCGGTACTGGTGTGGTTCCTGGCCTTTGGTGGCGCCTTGTGGACCCTGAGCGGAACACAACGCTATCGCCCCATGGCCTGGTTTGCTTTCTCCGTGGCGGCTCTGGGGACGGCGGCGATGTGTATTTCTCCGTTTGTGGAGCGTGCCACACCGGTCATGGCCAACTACGTCCCCGTGCTGGACGGCCCGGTGTTTCTTACCGGACTGGTGCTGTTTGGCATCGGTATTGCGACACTGTGTTTGCGGTCCATGCTGGCGGTGGTTCCGGTGGGCTCCCACATCTCCGGTGCCGGGGCACTGCGTTTTGGCTTGCGCGCGGCCTTGGTAGCCAACGCGGTGGCGGTGTTTGCATTTGCCTGGTCCTGGATGGCGGTGCCACGGGAGCTGGACTCACGCATTTACTACGAACTGGTGTTTTGGGGCGGCGGTCACGTCCTGCAGTTTGCCTACACCCTGCTGATGCTGGTGAACTGGATCTGGCTGGCCTCGGTAGTGGGGGCGCGTTTTCCGCTGTCGCCCCGGGTGGTGACCTTGTTGTTTGCCGTTGCCTTGGTGAGCGTCTTTCTGACGCCCATTACCTACCTGGCCTACGACGTCACATCGGTGGAGCACCACAGCATGCAAACCCTGTTGATGCGGTTTGGCGGCGGCCTCGTCATCCCGCCCATCGCGATGGCGATTCTGTGGGCGCTGTGGCCGGCGCGCTCGGTCACGGCGGAGCAACGTCCGCTGCGTGCCAGCCTGGTGGCCTCTCTGGTGCTGTTTTCCGCCGGGGGCATCATTGGCTTCCTGATCAGCGGGAGCAATGTCCGCATACCGGCGCATTACCACGGCTGTATCGTGGGTGTGACGCTGGCCATGATGGGTGTCGTGTACCTCTTGTTGCCCCGGTTGGGCTTTTCGGCACCCCGTTCCAGGGCGGCGGCCTGGCAACCTTACGTGTATGGCGTGGGTCAACTCATGCACATCATCGGGCTGGTCTGGTCCGGCGGTTACGGCGTTCAGCGCAAGGTCGCTGGGGCAGAGCAGGTGTTGCGTTCGACCCAGGAAACGCTGGGCATGGGGTTGATGGGGCTCGGTGGCCTGATCGCGATTGTGGGGGGGGTCATGTTTGTGGTCATCGTGCTGCGTGCCTTGCGGCGACCTCGCGCACAATAGGGCATGGACGCAACCACTCTTTCTACATCCTCCTCCTCGGGACCCTCCAGAGTCCTGCAAATTACCGGCGCGGCAGGTTCAGTATTGGCGCTGGCCATTTTGGGTACCAGCATTTTCCTGCGCCTGACTACAGTCGTGGGCGAGAGCGGCGTCCTGGCTTCCTCGTTGCCACCAGCCGTGGAAGGGGCTGCCCGCTTGGTGCACCGTCTGTCGGCGTCGGGCGTGGGCCTTCTGGCACTGCTGGCCACCTTATTGTGCTGGCGGCGGCCTGCCGTGGCAGTGGCGATTCGGCCTACGGCGGGGATCGTTGCCGCTACCGTGGTACTGGCCATCATCGGCCCACTGACGCCTGGTTACCGGTTCATCGCCGTCACGGCGGCCAATGTGGTGGGGGGGACGGTCTTGTTGGCATCTTTCTGGTGGCTGCGTGAGTCACTGGCCACTGCGCACACGCGTCACCCGCCCGGTCATCCCATGTTGCACGCGACGTTTCTGGTGCTCTTCCTGCATGTGGGCTTGGGTGCTGCAGCCAGTGCCCTGGAAATGCGCAACATCCATTGGGTGGCCTTTCTCCACGTGGGCACGGCGATGCTGACAAGCCTGCTCGTTGGCGCGATTCTGTGGGACCGACGTGCGCACCCGCCGCTGGCGAAATGGGTCCGTGCCCTGGCGGCATTGCTGGCGTCCCAGTTGGTTCTGGGCCTGCTGCTTCTGTGGGTTGGAGGGCGACCACCTGGGTTGGGGCTGGTGCATGCCATGTTGTCGCCGCTGCTGATGGCGGGGCTGGTGTCCCTGGCGCAACGGGACTGCACGGAAACACTGGACGCGCCGTCCAAGGAGTCACGGTGATGAACGGATCCTCCCTACCGCCAGCCAGCGCACCCGTCCAGCATTTCCTGCTCAATATTCCGCTGCTGCGCGATGCCACCGCCGATGAGGTGGAGCGCATGGCCGTTGGCACCCGGCGCCTGAAGGTGGCCAAGGGCGAAATGCTGTTTCACCGGGGGGACCCGTGCGATGGCTTTTGGGTGGTGCTCTCGGGCCAGATCAAGCTGTCGGTGGGATCCGAGCAGGGGATGGAGAAAGTCATCGAAATACTCGGCCCGGGCCGGACTTTTGGCGAAGCGGTCATGTTCATGGACATGAACTATGTGGTGTCTTCACAGGCGCTGGCGGATTCGGTGGTGTTGCATGTGCTCAAGAGCACCGTGTTTGCCGAACTGGAGCGCAATCCGATGTTCGCCCGCAAGATGCTGTCGGGCTTGAGCCGACGTCTGCATGGATTGATTCGTGACGTGGAGTCGTACTCCATGCGCTCCGGAACCGAGCGCGTGATCGGTTTCCTGACCCGCATTGACAGCAGCGAAAACGACAGCGACAGCAATGCATCCACCATTACCCTTCCCGCCAGCAAGGTAACCATTGCCTCGCGCCTGAACCTCACGCCGGAGTATTTTTCCCGCATTCTTCACGACCTTGCCGCCGCCGGGCTGATCGAGGTCAGCGGCAAGACCATTCGCGTGCCGGACCTGCAGCGCCTGCGGGATTTCCGCGCCTAGGAAACCTGCCATGTACATGCCACCCCAATTTCAGGCCAAGGACCACCTGATTGCGCAGGACCTGATGCGGGCCTACCCGTTCGCCAGCCTGATCAGTACCGATGATGCGGGCCTGCCGTTTGTCACGCACCTGCCCTTGCACCTGGAAACGCATCCGGCTTGCGGTGATGCGCCTGCCAGAGAGGTGCTGTTGGGGCACGTCGCCAAGCCCAATCCGCATTGGCGCTACCTGCAGGCCCGTCCCACCGCCGTCGTCACCTTTGTTGGGCCTCACGCCTATTTGTCACCCAAGGTCTATCCCGACCTGGCGCGGGTGCCAACCTGGAATTACCTCGCGGTGCACTGTACCGTTCAGGCCACGCTGATTGAAGATCCGTTGGTCAAGGACCGGTTGCTCAAGAAACTCATCGGCGACCACGAACCCCCGTATGCCCAACAGTGGCAGGGCCTGGATGAGGCATTCGCCCACAAAATGCTGGCCGGTATCGTGGCGTTTGAAATGGTCATCACGGACCTGCAGTGCAAAGTCAAGATCAACCAGCACCGGCCTGAATCACACCCTGCCATGCACGCACTGTATGCCCAGGGCAATGAAAATGAACAGGACCTGGCGCGGTGGATGCGCCGCCTGGGCCTGAACACCGATCCGAACAACCACGGGGAAAGCTGAGATGCGCGTTATTTTTGGAGTTCTAGGCCTGCTGCTGGTTCTGGCTACTGTGGGATTGCTGGTCAAGAAACAAATGGGAGGCATGTCAGCGGCGCCCGCCACCTCGCAGATGCAAGGCCAGCAATTGCAACAGCAAATGAAACAAACGGTGGAAGGGAGCCTGCAGCAGGCCCGTCCCATGCCCGAAGACAAATAGAGTGCAAAACATGCTTCTGAAGCGCATGGAATTTGCGTAGACAGCTACAAAAAACATAGCAAATATGCGTGACATTGCCTTCATGCAGATCGCACTGGCCCAGGCCCGCGCGTCCGCGGACGCCGGAGAGATCCCGGTGGGTGCGGTGGTTGTGAAAGATGGCCAGGTGATTGCCACCGGGCGCAACGCGCCCGTGGGCGGGAATGATCCCACGGCGCATGCCGAGATCGTGGCCCTGCGGGCGGCAGCCCAGGTACTGGGAAACTACCGGTTGGAAGGGTGCGAGCTGTATGTCACGCTGGAGCCCTGCGCCATGTGCAGCGGTGCCATGCTGCACGCCAGACTGGCTCGCGTGGTGTTTGGTGCAGCAGACCCCAAAACGGGCGCGGCCGGTTCGGTGCTGAACCTGTTTGCCAACGCCCAAATCAACCACCAAACCGGGGTGCAGGGCGGGGTGTTGGCCGATGAATGCTCGGCCGTGTTGCAGGCATTTTTTCAGCGCAGGCGCGAAGAGCAGAGCCGGCAGAGGAGTGCGCTGTATCCGCTGCGCGAGGATGCTCTGCGTACCCCCGAGCAGCGGTTTTCCGAACTGCCGGGCTATCCATGGGCCCCGCACTACCTGGCCGATCTCCCCGCGTTGGTCGGCTTGCGCATGCACTACCTGGATGAAGGCCCCCGCGATGCGTCACTGACCTACCTGTGCCTGCATGGCAACCCAGCCTGGAGCTATTTGTACCGCAAGATGATCCCGGTGTTTCTCGCCGCCGGGCACCGGGTGGTGGCCCCGGACCTCATCGGTTTTGGCAAAAGCGACAAGCCCAAGAAAGAGGCGGCCCACAGCTTTACCTGGCACCGCCAGACACTGCTGGAACTGGTCACACGCCTGGATTTGCGCAACATCGTACTGGTGGTGCAGGACTGGGGCGGCTTGCTGGGCCTGACATTGCCCCAGGCCGCACCCGGACGGTATGCCGGTCTGCTGGTCATGAATACCACCCTGGGGACGGGTGACACCGCGCTGTCTCCTGGCTTTGTGGCGTGGCGGGATATGTGCGCCAAGAACCCCGAATTCGATATAGCCAGACTCATGGCGCGCGGCAACCCCCATCTCACGGGCAGCGAAGGCGCCGCCTACATGGCACCGTTTCCCGACCGCGGTTATCGCGCGGCGACCCGCGCCTTTCCGGCCATGGTGCCCGAGCATGCGGACGCCGATGGCGCGGCCATTTCGCGCGAAGCCCGTTTGTTCTGGCAGGAGCACTGGTCGGGACAAACCCTGATGGCCATTGGCATGCAGGACCCTGTTCTGGGGCGTTCGGTGATGGAGGTGTTGCAACGCAACATCCGGGGTTGCCCCGAGCCCTTGCGTCTGGAGGGCGCAGGGCACTTTGTGCAGGAACTTGGCGAGCCGGTGGCGCAGGCTGCGGTTGCTTACTTTTTGCCGCCTTTGTCGCCCCGGGTTGGTGCACAATGTTCGAATGAGTAACGCGCCGATGCCCGCCACCCTGGGCGATCCCGACACGCTGCATTTTCTGGATGATGAAAATGCGGACGGCACTGCCCGGGAGCCGGTGTGGCGCCTGTTGGTGGTGGATGACGAACCGGATGTTCACCGCGCAACGGCCTTTGCACTGGCCGGCGTCAAGATTTTGGGACGCGCCCTGGAGTTCCTGCATGCCTATTCGGCATCCGAGGCCACCGAGCTGCTGCGTACCGAGACAGATGTGGCGGTGGTACTGCTCGACGTGGTGATGGAGCGGGAGGATGCCGGGCTGGCGCTGATCAAGACCATTCGGCAGGACCTGAAGTTGGCCGAGCTGCGCATCATCCTGCGCACCGGACAGCCTGGCTACGCACCCGAGATCGAAACCATCCACGATTTCGATATCAACGACTACAAGACCAAATCGGAACTGACACGCACCAAGCTGTACGCCACCGTAACGGCGGCCTTGCGCGCCTACGAGCAGATACGCAAGCTCGATGAGCTGGCGTTTTATGACTGTTTGTGCAAGCTGCCCAATCGCAACAAGATCATCCATCTGAGCGATGAGCGTCTGGCGAGCGGGTTGTTTCCGGACGATGTGATGGCCATCGTCGACGTCGATGACTTCTCGGAGATCAACGATACGCTGGGACATCAACAGGGCGACCGTTTGTTGCAGGCGGTGGCCGAACGGCTGAAGCGGGAGTTGGGCGACGGCGTCGTGCTGGCACGCATCGGCAGCGATACCTTTGGCCTGATGGGCGCACGCAGCCTGGTTGACCCCAACAAGGTTCTGGCTTTGTTCAGCGAGCCCTTCGAGGTGCAGGATGACGCCATGCTGGTAACCGCCACCGTGGGTCTGAATCCCCTGCAGGGCGCAGCGGTCACGGGGCGCGACGCCCTGAAGGACGCCAACACCGCACTCAAGTTGGCCAAGAAAAACTGGCGGGGGAGCTTTGTGACGTTCTCTGCCGCCATGGGCACGGACACCCGGGAGCGCGTGCGGCTCATGCAGAATTTGCGCATCGCCGTGGAACGGGAAGAGCTCTTCATCGTCTACCAGCCGCAGGTGAACCTTGCCAGTGGCAAGGTGGTCGGCGTGGAGGCCCTGCTGCGGTGGCAGATGGATGACGGAACCTTTGTACCACCGGACCGCTTCATTCCGCTGGCCGAAGCCTCGGGCCTTATCGTGTCTCTTGGCGACTGGGTGTTGCGCATGTCCTGCCGTGAACTGGTGCGTTTGCAGGCCCTGGGGTTCCCGGATTTGCGCATGTCGGTCAATGTGTCCCAGATCCAGTTCCGGCACCCGGAATTTCTGGACCGACTCCATGCCACCCTGGTCGAGACCGGGATCCGCCCGCATTGCCTGGAACTGGAAATTACCGAGTCGGTGGCCATGGAAGACGCCGATTTCATGCTGGAAATCCTGCACAAAGTGCGCGAATTGGGCATTTCAATAGCCATTGACGACTTTGGTACCGGCTACTCTTCACTCAATCACCTGCGGCAGTTACCCATTGATCGGCTCAAGATTGACCGGGCCTTTGTGTCGGAACTCAATGAGCAGGTCATGGGCGGACACATTGCCTCCATGGTGATCGAGCTGGGGCGCAATCTCCATCTGACCGTTATTGCAGAAGGCATTGAGGACGAGGGCCAGGCGCAGACCCTGTTGCGGCTGGGTTGCCATGAAGGCCAGGGCTATCTGTACGCCAGGCCCATGATCGCCGCGCACCTGACGCAGTGGCTGCAAGACCGGCGTACCGCGCACTAAGTAACCACGCCTGGCAGCGGTACGCCGGGTGCCCGCTTCGCTACCGGATAATGACGCCGTGAAAAAACACATTTATATCTATTCGCCCTCCGGGGCCGTGCGGGACAAAGCCGCCTTCAAACGGGGCGTACGCCGTCTTCAATGGCTGGGACACGAGGTCGAGGTCGATCCGGACGCGCTGGCAAGCCACATGCGTTTTGCCGGGGACGACACCACCCGGTTGGCAGCCATTCACCGTGCGGCGGCCAGCGGTGCCGATGTAGCCATGATCTCGCGGGGCGGTTACGGTTTGACCCGCATCCTGGGTGGCATTCGCTACAAGGCGCTGGCCAAGGCCATTGAGCGGGGTACCCAGTTTGTGGGCATCAGCGACTTCACCGCCCTGCAACTGGCCCTGCTGGCCCAGACGGGCAGCCTTACGTGGGCGGGGCCTGCACTGTGTGAAGGCTTTGGCGTAGGGGGCAAACCCAAACCGACAGATGAGCGCGGCCCGGCCGAGGAGGCCGTTCCCGACGACATCATGGAAGACTGCTTCCATGACATGCTGGTAGGGCAGGGGGAGGGGACCGGCTGGCAGCAACACCGCGAACCCACCCCCGAAGCGTTGCGTGTTCTGAACGCCACCATTTGGGGCGGCAATTTGTCGATACTGGTGTCCCTGCTGGGAACCCCGTATTTCCCCGAGATCAAGGGCGGAATCCTGTTTCTGGAGGATGTTGCCGAACACCCCTACCGTATTGAACGCATGCTGACCCAACTGCTGCATGCGGGCGTGCTGTCACGGCAAAAGGCCATTGTGTTGGGGCAGTTCACTGCATTCAAATTGACGCCGCATGACAAGGGCTTCAAGTTGCAAAGCGTGATCGATTGGTTGCGCAGCCAGATCAAGACCCCGGTACTGACCAACTTGCCGTACGGCCATGTTGCCACCAAAGTCCTGCTGCCCGTGGGTGCCAAAGCCGATTTGGTGGTGGAGGGGCGCAATGCCCTGATGGTGTGGGGCCACGCAACCTAGGCTGCGGTGGGCCCAGTCTTCAGTCGCCCAGTGGGCTGGGGCGTGTCGCCAGTCCTTTGGGCAGATGGCCCTTGAACATGTCGCTGATGCGGGCCAATTTGCGTCGTGCCGTCACCTCGCCGTCCGTCGCGGCAATCACCGCCATGAGATCCCCCCGCAGGTACCACAACTCCTGGACATCGCTGGCATAGGCCACACGGAGTTGAAGCTGGGGGTAGGCTGCAGCACCCGTTGCGCCCAGGCAGCCCAGCATGGCCTGACGGATGTCGTCCAGGGTCACCGGCGTCCGGCGGCCATCATCCTCAGCAGGACTTTTGAACAGACCTTGCAAACCAGACATCAGATTAGATGGGGTCCAACGCATTTTGGTATTCGGGGCAGTGTGTCGCAACATCCAGCCAGTGTATTTTTTGGACAATAGGTGAAACGGAGCAAATAGTAAAGAAACAACCCTGTTTTCAACGACTTGCGGTTGTAAATCAATGTAAAGCTTGCGATCAATGGTCATTGCACCAGTCGCCGGTCCTGAACGGGTTCTGATCCAACGGTGGCAAGTATGCGACCGCAGTTCGTGCCATAAAGCCCGAAAATGTGGTGCGCTCGCGGGCTAAATCAATGAATGGCGCCCTTGCTGGGCAGCGTTGGTTCTCAAGAGCGGCGCAATGCCCTAAACTCTGCAGGTACACAAGAATCGGAACTATTGGGAATGGGTGTTCAAACGACCGTTGTATTCACGGATCTACATGGCAGCACGGCGGTGTTTGAAGCGTTGGGCAATGCCCGGGCGACGGAAACGGTTACCCAAATCACAACCTGGATTGCCCGGCAGTGCGAACTCAGCGGCGGACGTGTGGTCAAGACGCTGGGAGATGGCGTGCTGGCGATGTTTCCCGATGGTCAAAGCGCAGTCAACGCAGTCGTTGAACTACAGCGCCTTCATTACAAGCGGATCATGCGAACCCCGGCCGATTTGCGCATGCCCATGCGCATTGGCGTGGCCAGCGGGGAAGTCGAAATCGTCGCGGGCGATTGTTACGGCGATGCCGTCAACGTTGCCGCCCGCCTGTGCGACCTGTGTGGGCCGCACCAGATCTGGGCCAATGCAGCCGCCTTGAGTGCGGTGGACGAAGCCCGCGGCACCACATTCCGCATTCTTGGGCCCATCAGCATCCGCGGTCGCGCAGAACCCTGTACGGTCTACCAGATCGAGTGGCGTGAAGAGGAAGCCTCCGATTTTCTGACCATGCAAGGCCAGCTCGACCCCATTTATGCCTCCGGCGAAGTCGATGCACTGGGGCGCGAGATTGAGCTGACCTGGATGGGATACGCCAAGCGTTTCCGTTCGTTTGATTTACCCGTTCACATCGGCCGTGTTCGCAACATGGAGTTTGTCGTGAACGATCCCCGGGTATCACGCACCCATGCCCGGTTGGAGTGGCGTAACGGAAGCGTGGTGCTGGTGGACGTCAGCAGCTACGGCACCTGGGTCCGTTTCTCCGGCGGCGGCGGTTCCGATGTTCTATTGCGTCGTGAGGAGTGCGTCCTGCACGGCCGTGGCGAACTGGCGCTGGGGGCATCGTTTGCCGACACCACGGTGCCAACGGTCGCATTTTCCATTCTGTAAGTGATGTAGTGGGCCGTGATCTGCGTGGCTTGTTAACTTAACATAATATACATCGTGTCAAATACGATTTTGTCAGTCGCTCACAATTTGAGCTACTTCATTCTGGTTCGGCTTCGACAATTCACCGGCTTATTGCGGCTTTGCTTTCTGGCCTCGCTGTGAGAATTTCCCACTTTTTGGGAGCCCCGAGACGCGCAAAGCGCCGGGAGTGTTGCTGTGAAAACCTTTGCACCCCGCGGCCTTTGGGGCGGCGATCTGCGCGGCCTGCTGGAGGACTTGCCGGCCACGCCGGCCCAGGTGGCCAAATTCCTGCACGTGACGGAGCGCAGCGTGTGGCGCTGGCTGGCCGATGATTCGGCCCCGTTCGCGGTGCTGGCTGCTCTGTGGCATGAGACGCCGGCTGGCCGCTACGCTACGGCCTGCGATGTGGGCAATGAGTTGGCTCTGGTGCGCGGTCTGGCGGCGGCGCACGGTGATGCGCTGGCGCAGGAGTCGGCCCGGCTGGCGCGGCTGCTGGCGATCTGCGATACCGGCGCGGCCAATGATCCGATGGGGGACGCCCCGCCGCCCGGTGGTGGTCCGGGTGGCTTTGCCCGTGGCCCTCGGTATTCTGCCCAGGTCATGGGTGCCCAGGCCCGCGCCCTGCGCATCCTGTAACATGCTTTTTTCAACTTAGGGAGTCGATCATGTCCAAAAAAATGGGTCTTGCTTTTGCCGTTCTGGCTGTTGTTGCGGGCTGTGCCACGGCGCAGGAGAGCGTGGTCCCGCTGCCCGGTGGGAAGTACGAAGTCACCTCTCCCGGCGAAACCAAGAATGAGGCGTTGAAGGCTTCGCTGGCCGCTGCTGAATCCACGTGCAAAGCCCGGCAGATGCGCCATGTGGTGCTGGCGCAAAGTGATAGCTACAAGGGCATGGTGTCCGAAGGCGCCAACAAGAAAATTGACGCGGCGGCGCAGGTGCTGGCCGTTGTCAGCAATTCGTGGATTCCCACGCTGTCCGGTGACGATGAC
>JBAQKO010000362.1:0-6256 GCA_049301075.1 Rhodoferax sp. | reverse complement strand
GTCGTCATCACTGGCGCCGCCGGTGGCTTGGGGCGGGCGCTGGTGAGCGTCTTTCTGCAGGCTGGCGCGCACGTGCTGGCGCTCGATTGCAACGCCGCGGCGCTGGGGGCGTTGCCGCGTCCGGCGCCCGCCACCGGCGCGGGCGATACCCCTACGCTGGACACCGCCGTGTGCGACATCACCCAGCCCCCGTCCTGCGCCGACGCGATTGCGCAGGCGGTGGCCCGCTGGGGCGGCGTCGATGTGCTGATCCACAACGCCGGCATTTCCCACCGCAGCCTGTTCACCGGAACCGACCCCGCCGTCATCCGCCGGGTGATGGAGGTGAATTTTTTTGGCGCCATGCACATGACCCATGCCGCCCTGCCCCACCTCGTGTCCCGGCGCGGCGTGGTGGCGGCCGTCTCCAGCGTAGCCGGTTACGCGCCCCTGATGGGGCGCACCGGCTATTGCGCCAGCAAGCACGCCCTGCATGGCTTCTTCGACACCCTGCGCACCGAGGTGCAGGACCTGGGCGTGCAGGTCACGCTCATCTGCCCCTCCTTCATTGCCACCGGCATCGGCGCGGCGGCCCTGGGCGGCTCGGGCACGTCGGCCACGTCCCCGCGCATCACCACCGGGGGAGAGTCGGCGCCCGAGGACATTGCGCGGCAAATTCTGACCGCGCTGGCACAGGGCAAGACGCTGCTGCTGCCCGACCGGACTTCGCGTCTTGCCTGGTGGGTCAGCAAGCTGGCGCCGGGCTTTTACGCCCGCACCATGCTGCACCGCGTACGCGCCGAGTTTGAACAATAAACACACGAGGAGACCGCACCATGCACGCACGCATACCGCAACGAATGGCAGGCATCATCTGGATGGGCGTGCTCGCCACTGCCCTGCTGGCTCCACCGGCAGGCGCGGTGCCCGTCACCGTCAAGGCCCCCGATGGCAAGCCGGTTGCCACCGTCATGGTGAGCCGCCAACCGGTCAAGCCGGCGGTGGTGGATACCTCGGACAACGGCTACCCCGCCAGCGGCCGGCCGCAGCAGGCCTTCATAGAGTTGGCCCGCTTTACCGACGCGCAGGGGCGCGCCGATATTCCGCCGGCCGAGCACCCCTGGAAGATCCGCCTGCGCAAGCCCGGCTACCAGGATCTCACCGTCATGGCCACCGACCTGGGCACCAAGGCGCTCGTGATGGCGCCCGAGCACGATCTGGCCGCCCTGGCCGCGCAACAACCGGCCAACGCCTGGTCGTCCACCATCGACTTTGGCAACGTGAATTTAAAGAAGGAATTCATGTTGCAGTGCAATTTCTGCCACCAGCAGGGCGGCCCCCTTCTGCGCCGGGAACGTTCGGCCGAGGAGTGGAGTGCCGCCATCAAGCGCATGGTGCGCTACGGCGCCCGCCTGTCCAGCGAAGGGCAGAAGGAAATTCCGGCCCTGCTGGAAGCCCACTGGAAAAAGATCCACGCCAACCCGGCGCTGGTTCCGGCCGGCACGCCTTGGGCGCCCGCCCTGACCAAGGCCACCATCCGCGAACTGCCCATTGGCGACAGCATGTCGCAGATGCACGATCTGCTGCTGCACTCCAACGGCATGGTGTACGTGGGCGACAACCTGCAGGACCGGGTCTATGAAGTGGACCCGGCTACCGGAAAGTACACCGTCTACAAGATCGCGCCCCGCCCGGGCGAGCAGCTCGGCGGCCTGCTGGCAGGCCGCCTGCACGACTTTCCCAAACATGAGACCTACCAGGGCATCCACTCGCTGGCCGAGTCGCCCAAGGACCACCACATCTTCATCACCCCCTCGTACCAGCGGCGCCTGATCGAGTTCGATCCGCAAACCAAGGCGTTCACCTACCACGACATGGACGGCGGCTTCTACCCGCACACGGTGCGTTTCGATGCCAAAGACCGGGTATGGTTCACGCTGGCGCTGAGCAACCAGGTGGGCATGTACGACCGGACCACCCAGAAGTACACCCTGTACGACCTGCCGTTTCGCAGCCTGATGGAGCGCATCACGGTCAAGCTCACCCCCTTCATCTTCAAGTTGCTGGGATGGGGCATTCCCATTGCCAACTACGTCAAGGTCGACCACGTTTCCACCGGCGTTCCCCTGCCGTACGGCATTGACATCACGCCCGATGGCAAGGCCTGGATCGCGCGGCTGCACACCGACGAAATTGCATCGATCGACCCCGACACCGGCACGGTGACCATGGTGAAGACCCCGTTCAAGGGCCCGCGGCGCCTGCGCAGCGACAAGGACGGCAATCTGTGGATCGTGGCATTCAACGAATCCCAGATCGTGCGCTACACCCCCTCCACCGGCACGTTCACGCGCCTGGACCTGCCCGTCGTACCCAAGGGCAGCGATACGCCCTACTCCCTCAACGTGGACCGGGAACGCCACCAGGTGTGGGTCAATGGCACCAACTCCGATTCGGTCTACCGCTATGACATCGCCACGCAGACCTGGAGCATGTTCCCCATGCAGCGCCATGTAACCTTCACCCGCGACGTGGAGATCTCGCCCAAGGGCCAGGTGTATGTGACCAGCGCCTCCTTCCCCAGCTGGCACATTGAGGATGCCCAGCCCACGCTGATCGAAATCACTCCGCGTTGAGCAGCACCGGCCATGCAGATCTCCATGCCCCGCTTCTATCTCTCCTGCCTGCTGGCCTTCACCGGCGGGCACATGGTCAACTACACCGTCATCCTGTACCTGCAGGAAAAGGTGGGGTCGGACTGGCTCTCGGGCATTGGCTTTGGCCTGTCGTTCGGTAGCTCCATCGTGTTTGGCTGGTTTGCTGGCGTCCTGTGCGACCGCATCGCCCCCGCCCGGGTGATCCACGCCGCACAGGCCCTGTTCCTGCTGTGTCTGGCCGGCCTGTGGTGGACCGACGCAGGCGCCATCAGCCCGGTGGCCGGGACGTTGTGCTCGGCCTTTCTGGGCGGGCTGGCGTGGTCGTTTGTCGGACCGGCCCGGCTGGCCACCCTGGGGCAGATCGCGCCCGTGGACAAGCTCAAGCCGGCCACCATCATCTTCAACCTGCAGGTGCTGCTGGGCTTTGGCCTGGCACCGGTGGTCATTGGCGTGGTGCGCAGCCACTACGGCTGGCCGGCGGTGTTTGCCACCGGCATGGGCCTGTTTGCCGCCTCCTCGCTCCTGCTGCTGGGCGCCCGAACCCACGGCAGCACCCACCCCAGCCAGGGCGTGGTGCGGGAGCTGCGCGAGGGCTTTGCCGCCGTGCGCGCCAACCCCTTGCTGAGCCAGCTCATCCTGGCGGCCATCCTGGCGTACGCCATGACCGGCCCCATGCAGATCCTGCTGCCCAAACTGGCGCGCGAGGTGCTGGGTCTGTCGGAGTTGCAGCGCGGGGGCTACCTGGGCCTGATGGCGCTGACACTGATTGCCGGCGGCGTCTCGGCCCTGCTGCTGGGCAAGCACCTGCGCCACGGCGCAGCCATCTTTGCCGGCACCTGCGCTGCCAGCCTGCTGTTTTCGTCGCTGGCGTACTGGAGCAGTGCGGCCCTCTCGGCCACGGCACTGGGCGGCATGGGCCTGCTGGGCGGCATGGTGATCAGCTTCGTCATCGCCGGCATCCAGGGGCAGGCACCCGAAGCCCTGCGCGGACGCATCATGGGCATCTACTCCATCATTTCCCAGGTGGTTCCGGCCGCCTCGGGCGTGGCGGCCGGCGCGCTGGTGCGGGCCACCGGCACCACCAGCGCCATTGCCGTGGCGGGTGTGGGGCTGGCCACCCTGGCACTGCTGGCCACGCTGGCAATGCCGCAACTGCGCCGGATGCGCGCCTGAACCATGCGTGCCCTGAAACGCGGCCTCCCCCTTTTCCTGCTGGTGCTGCTGGCCAGCGTGGTGCTCTGGTGGCAGCTGCCCGGCAAGGGCCTGCTGCACGATGCCCCAAGAACCCTGCCCTGGACGGTGCCCGACTACCGACCCGCCCATGCCACGCACACGGTGCTGCCCGATGGCCGCCTGCGCATAACGATCACCCACCTGCCACTGACCGGCATTCGCCCCGAGATGCTGGCCTGGTGGTACCGCAAGCTGCCCATCTCCACGGTGGACATTGGCGGCGTGCGTTATTCGTTCTACCATGTGTTCCACCCCACCGAGCATGGTCGTATCCGGGTGGTCGAACCCGCGCAGGATGGCCAGCCGGGCATGGGTGTCGGGGCGCTGGTCGAGCGCGAGGAATGGTTCGGTCCGTTCGACAGCAAGGGCGCCGGCCGCGTGACCCGTTTGGATGCCAGCGGCATGACGGTCATTCCCGAAGTGGCCGGCCTGCGGTTTGGCGAGATCGACCATATTTTCGATGCCACCTCCACCGGCACCCAATACCGGGTGGTCAGCACCATCGGCGTGGAGTGGCCGGTGGTGGGCGGAGTGGTCAACTGGGCCATCCGCCGCGCCATGTACCCGGAAGCCATGCTCCAGCAATGGGAGCGCCACCAGATTGAGGAAGTGGGCATGCTGCAGCACTTTCTGCCCGCGCTGTACGCCAGCCAGCCGCAAGGCAACGCCTACCGTCTGACGGCTCCGGCCCAACCTGCGTCTGGCGGTAACACCAAATGATGATCGCCGTTTTGCTGCTGCATGGCGTGTGCTCCCTGTTCCTGGTGGGCGCGCTCAGCCACCAGGCGGCGGCCACCTGGCGCCGCGCTCCGGCGGCGGGGCGTGGCGCTGGCGTGATCGCCGGTTTTGCCGCGGTCCGCGCACCGCTGTATGCGCGAGCCATCGCCATCAGCTATGTGCTCACCCTGGTGCTGGGCGACGTGGTGTACGGCCCGTACCGCGTGGACGTCAAGACCATGCTGTTTGACCTGCAGCTGTGGCCCTGGAATGGCGTGTTCGAGATCAAGGAGCATCTCGTGGCGTTGGGCTTCTTCCTGCTGGGGCCCTACCTGGTGCTGTGGCGCGTACCGCTGGACGCCACGCAGGCGCGCAGCCGGCGCCTGCTCACCACCGTGCTGGCCGCCACCGTGTGGTACGCGCTGCTGACCGGCCATCTGCTCAACAACCTGAAAGGCGTGGGATTCTGATGGAGCACACCGCATCGGCCCTGGGACGATGGACGCTGGCTGCGCTGGTGGCCGGCGCGGCCTACGTGCTGGCCTATTCGCAGGATGTCACGCTGTTCTACTACTATCCCATGGTGGGCGAGTGGCACTGGCTGCCCCAGAGCGAGGCACTGGGTCCGCGCATCACCTACTACGGCTGGAAAGCCATCGGCCTGCTGGCGGGCGGCGCCACTCTGCTGCTGCCCCGGCGCTGGACGGATCGCCTGCCAGCCGATACCGTATGGGTGGGTGCGCTGCTGCTGGCCGCCACAGTCTGCGTGCACGAGAGCCACTGGTTTCTGAAATGAGCTTTACTTCCAACCAACTGCGGCGCGGGGCCATCGGCCTGCTGTGCGCCACCGCGCTGGGCGCCTGGGCCAATGGCACGCCCTTCTTCTTCCCGCAGGGTCGCAGCGACGGCAACAGCCCCAACGCCCTGGTGTACGCCGGCAACATCAAGGACACGCAGGGCCGCTATGTGGATGACGTGCAGATTCTGGTGATTGCGGAGGATCTGGGCATGACCATTCCGGTCAGGAACGACCGCCCGGGCCACTACCGCACACCCGACGTGCATGGCTGGATCGAGAACCTGGGTGGCAAGGTCAACCCGGAAAAGATCCGCATCGACATCCGCAAGCGCGGCTACGTACTGGCCCGGCCGGTGGCCATTCCACGGCGCACCAGCGGGGTCCATGCGGTGGACATTGTGCTCATGCCCGCGGGCACTCAGTGAAGCAGCAGCGGCACCAACAACCCGCCATCGCGCCACAGGCGGTTGGGGCCGCGCGGCAGCTTGCGCTGCGCCGCGGCGCCCAGGTTGCGTTCGTAGATTTCAGCGTAGTTGCCCACTTGGGCAACCATGCGGCGCGCCCAGTCGGGCGGCAGCCCCAGCGCCATGCCCGTTTCAACGGCGGGCCAGCACCCACGCACGCTGGCCTGCTGCGCGTTGGCATGGTCAACGGCCTGCAGTTCGGCGTCCAGCAGGGCCTGGACCACCCAGCGCACGATGCGGGCAAAGTCCGCATCGTCGCTACGCAGCAAGGGGGCCAGCGGCTCCAGCCGGTCCTGCGCACCCGCCTCCAGGAAATACACGGGGCCGAATTCCAGCTGCCCCGGGGCTTCGCGCGTCAACGCCCAGCTCAGGCGGTGGAACACCAGGTCGATGCGCGGATCGGCCAG
>JBAQKO010000361.1:0-4787 GCA_049301075.1 Rhodoferax sp. | reverse complement strand
GAGCAGAACGCTCTGCCGCCCAGCCGCCCCCCCAGCAGCGAGGAGCCAACGCAGACCTGGCCTCTTGGAAGAGCACTGGCCCAACTGCAGGGCATCTACATCCTGGCCGAGAACACGCAGGGCCTGGTCATTGTGGACATGCACGCCGCGCACGAGCGCATCGTCTACGAGCGGCTCAAAACCCAGATCAACCTGACCGCGCCGGACGGCACGGTCCACCCGCTGTCCAGCCAGCCGCTGCTGATTCCCGCCACCTTTGCCGCCACGCCGCACGAGGTGGCCACCGCCGAGGCCCACGCCGGCACGCTGCACACGCTGGGCCTGGAAATCACCCCGTTCTCGCCCAAGACCCTGGCCGTGCGCGCCGTGCCCACCACCCTGGCCCAGGGCGACGCCGTGGAGCTGGCGCGTAGCGTGCTGGCCGAACTCAGCGCCCATGAGGCCAGCACCGTGATCCAGCGCGCACAGAACGAGTTGCTGGCCACCATGGCCTGCCACGGCGCCGTGCGCGCCAACCGGCGCCTGACCCTCGACGAGATGAACGCCCTGCTGCGCCAGATGGAGGCCACCGAACGCAGCGACCAGTGCAACCACGGCCGGCCCACCTGGCGCCAGCTGAAACTGCGCGATCTGGATGCGTTGTTTTTGCGCGGCCAGTAGACACCCCGGCGACTGCCGGGCGCGGGTTGCCGCAACACAATGACCTCTCTGTGAAAACCAAACACTTTGCGCAGCTGATTGCGCTTTCGGCCCTGTGGGGCGCCTCCTTCATGCTCATCCGCATTGCGAGTCCCGCGCTGGGGCCCAATGTGCTGGCCGCCCTGCGCATTGGCATGGCCACGCTCACGCTCGCCGTGCTGATGCGCGCCATGCGCCACCAGTGGCCCACCGGGCACTGGCGCGAACTGGCGCTGCTGGGGGGCCTGGCGGTCGCGCTGCCCTTTTTGCTGTTTGCCTGGGCTGCGCTGCAATTGCCCGCCGGCTACAGCGCCCTGCTCAACTCTACGGCGGTGGTGTTTGGCATCATCGCCTCGGCCTGGCTCAAGGAAGACGCCCTCACCCTGCGCAAGCTGGCCGGCTGCCTGTGCGGCTTTGGCGGCGTGGCGCTGATCGTGGGCCTGGGTCCGGTAACGCCATCGGCCAAGGTGTTTGTAGCCGCGCTGGCCTGCATCGGCGGCGCGGCCGGCTACGGCTTTGCCACCCCCTTGATGAAGCGCGCGCTGAGCCGCATGGAGCCACTGCAGATTGCCGCCGGCATCCATGCCCTGGGGCTGCTGATGCTGGCGCCCCTGGCCGCCTGGAGCTGGCCGCAGGCGCACTTCACGCCGGGGGCACTGCTGGCCGTGGCCGTCATGGGCGTGGTGACCTCGGGGCTGGCGTACTGGATGCACATCCGCATCCTGGCGGAAGTCTCCTCGGTGGCGGCCATGAGCCCGACCTTCATGATTCCCGTCTTCGGTGTGCTGTGGGGCCATCTGTTCCTGGGTGAGCAGCTCAGTACCGGCATCTTTGCCGGCGGCGCCCTGGTGCTGCTGGCCAGCGCCCTGATCACCGGGTTCAACCCCTGGCAGAAGTGGCTGGACGCGGTGGACGCCAAGCCCTGAGCGTGACCAGGTGCACACGCATAAAACCTTACACCGCTGTAAGAAATCTTTACCTGCCAAACATGCCGCAGAAGAAAAATACAGTGTGTTTTCGCAGGTATATTCAGACCACAAGGAGGGGAGGCGGTCTCCCCCCACCACGCTGGGATTGACTTTGTGCATGCCTGTGTTTTCGCAACCGTTTTGCAGTATCCAACCGTGCCATCGGGCACCCCGGCACCGGGTTGGCATTGACATGCCCGCATCGCCACACCTCCCCACCCTCTGCTTCTCCTGCGCGCTGTGACGGTCCGCAGCCTGAGCTTCTTTGACGGCGTAGCCATTGCGTCGAGTTGCGTCTCCCTCGTCCTGGCGTGGGCATTCTCGCGCTTGCGGCGTCTGGACGACAGCCCGGGGGCGGGCCTGCTGTCCCTGGCGATGGCGCTGGGTGCCTGTGCGTGGTTCACCTCGGCGGTATACGGCCACTTCGTGTACCACGGCGCCCTGTTTCCATTTCTCATCGTGGTCGTGCCGGCGCTGTTGGCCGTGTCCTGCCTGCTGGCCGGGGTACTGCACTTCATTGCCCGCGGTTACACGCCGTGGAAGCGCCTGGTGGCCATCATGCTGCTGCAGATTTTTCTGGCCAACCTGATCTGGGCCGTGGGCGGCCCGCGCTGGGTCACCGACACCCTGCTGTCGCTCTTCGTGGCCAGTGGCGGGGTGTATTGCCTCGTGCAGCACCGCAAACGCCCGGACGCGGGCTACCTGCCCATCGCGGTCGCCCTGTTTTCCTACCCCGTGGCCAGCATTGCCATTCACACCCTGTCCATTGGCGTTGAGGATCAGCGGCGCCTGCTCGGTGTTCCCTTTGCGCTCATTGGCGTCATGGTCCTGTTTGTCGGTTTTATCCGCACGCATGCGGTCATGTCGGCCCAACTGCTCCAGATCCAGAATGCCGACCTGAAGCTGCGCGAACTGGTGTACTACGACGAAGTAACCGGCCTGCGCAGCGCCCACAGCCAGCGGGTGCGGATGAAAGACCTGCTGGAGCGCAAGACCCCTTTTGCCCTGATCACCGTCAACCTGGACAAGTTCCACTTCGTCAACGACAACCTGGGCCCGGCCGGCGGCAACGCCATCATTGCCGAGGTGGGAAAAATCATCCGCAACGCCGTGGGCCACTGGGGCGAGCCGGCCCGCGGCGCCGGCGCCGAGTTCACGATCCTGGTGAAGAACATCACCGAAAAAACCGCGCTGACAACCCTGGCTAACGGCATTCTGGAGCGGATGTCGTCACCGCTGCATTACGAAGCGTCGAACATCTTCGTCACGCTCTCCATCGGCATCGCGCAATACCCTGCGGACGCGACGAACGCGGACGACCTGCTGCGCATGTCGGAAGTGGCCTTGCACGACGCCCAGCGGCTGGGGGGCAATTGCGTGTGCGAGTACGACTCCTGGATGGACCTGGTCCTGCAGGCCCATGTCTGGCTGGACCACAATATCCGGGCCGGGATGGACCTGGGGCAATTCGAATTGCACTACCAACCCAAGCTCCTGCTGCACAACGGCATGGCCGAAGGCGTTGAAGCCCTGTTGCGCTGGAAGCATCCCGTGCGCGGAAACATCAGCCCGGAGCAGTTCATCAGCCGGGCCGAGGCCAACGGCATGATCATTCCCCTGGGGCACTGGGTCATAGACACTGCGGCCCGGCACGCTGCGGCCTGGGCCGCGCAGGGGCGCCATGTCCGGGTGGCCATCAATGTCAGCGCCCGCCAGCTCAGCGACCAGAACCTGCTGACGATCCTGCAAGCCGCGCAGATCACGGCCCAAGGGCTCCTGGATATCGAGCTGACCGAGAGTTGCCTGGCACACAACGAGAGTGAATCCGTGAAGTTCATTGCCCGCTGCCGGGAAATGGGTTTTGGCGTGCACCTGGACGACTTTGGCACCGGGTACTCATCCCTCTCGCGTCTGCACAACCTGCCGCTCACCACCATCAAGCTGGACCGCTCGTTCATTTCCCCCATCGGGACGGACGAAAAGGCCCATGCGCTGCTGCGTGCCATGGTCAGCATTGGCAAGGAACTCGATCTGCATATCGTGGCCGAGGGCGTGGAAACCCAGGAGCAGGCGGACTACCTGCGGGCGCTGGACGTTACGTACGCGCAGGGCTGGCTGTATGCCCCCGCCATGGCCGCAGAGACGCTGGCCACCTGGTGGCAGCACAACCGCGCGGCGCAGCCCCTCCCAGTTGCAACCTAGGTTGGGGAGCGGGCGCGCAAACGTAGAATCCGGCAACGATGTCTGCCCCCCGCGCCCTGCCCTTTCACTCCCCCCTGCGCACCGAACTACACGCCCTCTGGCTGCTGGCCTGGCCCATTCTGGTCGGGCAGCTGGCCAACGTGGGCATGTCGGTGGTGGACGTGGCCATGGCCGGGCACGCCTCGGCGCAGGATCTGGCCGGCGTGTCGCTGGGCGTGTCGATCTGGAACATCGTCATCATCACCCTCATGGGCGTGATGATGTCGGTGAATCCGCTGGTGGCCCACTATGTCGGCGCACGCGAATTCCACCGGGTGCCGCATGTGGTGCGCCAGGCGCTGTGGAAGGCGCTGGGCATGGGCCTGCTGGCCTTTGCCGCTGCCAACCTGTCGGCCCAGGTGTTCGACCACATGGCGCTGGAGCCGCTGGTGCGCGAGATCGCCAAGGACTTCATCCACATCACCAGTTTTGCGCTGCCCGCCTTTGCCGCCTACCGCGTGCTCTACGGTTACAGCGCCAGCCTGAACCAGACCAAGCCCATGATGGTGATCGCGCTGGGTGCCCTGGCCCTCAACGCGCTGGCCAACTGGCTACTGGTGTTTGGCCACTGGGGTTTCCTGCGCCTGGGTGGGCTGGGCTGCGCCTGGGCCACACTGCTGTGCGTGTGGTTCAACCTGGGCGGCTTGTTGTGGTGGATGCGGCGCAGCCCGGCGTACCGCAGCACCTGGCCCTTTGACCGCTTTGAAGCGCCGCACCGCGAGAAGGTGGGCCGCCTGCTCCAGCTGGGCCTGCCCATTGGCGTGACCTACTTTGCCGAAACCACCGCCTTCGGCCTGATCGCCCTGCTGGTGGCCCGCTTTGGCAGCACGCAGATCGCGGCGCACCAGATTGCGCTGAACTTCACCTCGCTGGTGTTCATGGTGCCGCTGAGCCTGGGCG
>JBAQKO010000360.1:0-2133 GCA_049301075.1 Rhodoferax sp. | reverse complement strand
GGGCGCAACATGCCCAGCTCGAACGAGTGGCCCAGCTTGCGTGTGTGCCGCTCGCCCAGCGGGTCGTCGGTCACGTCCCACGGCAGCGGCCAGTGCACGGCCTGCGCCTGGGGCAACACACGCAGGTGGACCTGGGGGCGCTCCAGGGTGTGGTGGGCGCGCACCAGGCCCAGGGGGAAACCGCTGGACAGACGCACGGCGATCAACTCGTAATGCCCCCGGCAGGGGAATTGCACCAGGTGCCCACATTCAGGCGCCTGCCCGGCGCGGACGATCGGCAGTATCTGGCGCAGCACGATGCGGCGCGAGGCCCACTCCCATTCGGTTTCCACGGCCACCATGAACGCCGGCCAGCGTGCCGTGCGCTCCACCAGCAGGTTCAGCCGGCAGCCTTCGCCTTCGGTGACTTCCTGGTCTTCGCGCGTGCCCAGGCGCACGCGCAGGGAGCGCAAGGAGAGCCACGGCAACGCGAAACCCAGAACGCTCACCACCGCCAGGAACAGAAACATGCCGTACACCATGGGGTCCTGGCGGTTCAGGGCGGCGATGAGCAGCACCGCGCACAGACCCAGCAGCACCCGCGACTTGGACAGCCAGCGTTCCATGGCGCGGCTTACTGCGGGGTACGTTGGGACAGCAGAATGGCCTGAATCAGGGCGGCGGCCGACTCCGGCTGGGTGCCTTGTGTCTGCACAATGATGCGGTGCGCCAGCACCGGAACGGCCACCTCGCGCACCACGGCCGGGTCTACATAGGAGAGCCCCCGGATGCAGCTCAGCGCGCGCGCCATGCGCGCCAGGCCCAGCGTGCCGCGCGGGCTGGCCCCAAACCGGATGCCGGCATGCTGGCGTGTGGCTCCCACGATGGACGCCATGAAGCCGGCCACCTCGGGGGTCACCGTGACATCGCGCGCGCTGGCCGCGAGTTGGGCAAACTCGCCCATCTGGCACACCGCGTGCAGGCGGCTGATGGGGTGGGAGAACTGCTGGGTGTTGATCAGCCCGGCTTCCGTGGCCGCATCGGGGTAACCGAGCGACAGGCGAATGAGAAACCGGTCCAGTTGGGCCTCGGGCAAGGGGTAGGTCCCCGCCATGTCGATGGGGTTCTGCGTGGCCAGCACCGCAAAGGGCGCGGGCAGGGGCATGGTCTGGCCATCCAGCGTCACCTGCCCTTCTTCCATGCATTCCAGCAAGGCCGACTGGGCCCGCGGGTTGGCGCGGTTGATTTCATCGGCCAGCACGATATTGGCGAACACGGGGCCCGGACGCAGCACAAAGCTGCCGTCTTTCGGGTTGTACACCGGACCGCCCACAATGTCGGAGGGCATCAGGTCGGCGGTGAACTGGATGCGCTTGAACGACAGCCCGATGGACACCGCCAGTGCGCGCGCCAGCATGGTTTTCCCCAGGCCGGGCACGTCTTCAATCAGCAGGTGGCCTCCCGCCACCACCGCGGCCAAGGCCAGCTCCACCTGCTGGTGTTTGCCTTGCAGCACCTGCTCCACATTCTTGACAATCGCGGTGGCGAGGTGCGCGGAATCCCTGGCGGTCCAGCCGCTGTTGTGTGTCTGGCTCAATTGGTCTTCTCCCTTTTACGGGAAATTCTAACGGCCGCACACGCGGCGTTTGCACGCCGTAAGATGGCAGCCTTAATTGCCCCGCACAACCCGCATGCAGCCCTCTACCATTCCCTCCGTGGCCCCGGCAACGGAACACCACCGAGCATGATGCACGCGCCTTTGCGTACCAAAGATCTCGTTCTGGCCCTGGTCGTCATCCTGGTCTGGGGCGTGAACTTCGCCGTCATCAAAGTCGGGGTGGTGGGCGTGCCGCCCCTGCTGCTGGCGGCGCTGCGGTTCATGCTGGCGGCCTTTCCGGCGCTGCTGTTTTTCAAGGCGCCCAAGGTGCCGCTGCGCCTGTACCTCCTGTATGGCCTGACCATCTCGGTGGGGCAGTTCTCGCTGCTGTTCACGGCCATCCATGTGGGCATGCCCACCGGGCTGGCGTCGCTGGTGCTGCAATCGCAGGCTTTTTTCACCACGCTGCTGGCGGCCTTCTGGCTCAAGGAACGCTGGCAGGCCAACCAGATGGCCGGGCTGCTGCTGGCCGCCGTGGGGCTGGTGCTGATTGGCAG
>JBAQKO010000359.1:0-3892 GCA_049301075.1 Rhodoferax sp. | reverse complement strand
ATCTGGGACAGCGCCGTGTCAATGACCCACTCCCCCACGCCCACGCTCAGGGCATGGTTCTCGATGACCGACAGGAACGCAGCGGGCGACAGCAGGCCGCGCTCCGGATGCTGCCAGCGAATCAGGGCTTCGGCACCAATGACCTCGCCCGTCACCATGTTCACCTTGGGCTGGTAATACAGCACGAACTCGCGCTGTTCCAGGGCCCGCTGGATGTGACCCAGGCTCTCGCGCCGGGTTTTGACCGCAACGGCGTTGGCCACATCGAACAGGTGGTAGCGATTGCGGCCCGCCTGTTTGGCCAGGTACATGGCCTGGTCGGCGTGGCGTATCAACTGGTCGGCATCCACGTCATCCAACGGATACAGCGTCACACCAATGCTGACCGAAACCTGCATGACGGCGTCCTCCACCGTCACCGGGTCTGCCGCGGCGTGCAGCAAGCGCTCCAGCACCAGCTCACTTTCGCGTGTCTCGTTCAGGTCCACCAGCACGGCCACGAATTCGTCGCCGCCAATGCGCGCCAGGGTGTCGCCTTCACGTAACACCGCTTTCATGCGCTGCGCTACCGTGACCAGCAGCTTGTCGCCGACGCCATGACCATGCGTGTCGTTGACCGCCTTGAACCCGTCCAGGTCGAGAAAAGCCACCGCCAGCGAGCGGTCGCGTCGCTGCGCCTGGGCCATGGCGTGCTGCAAACGGTCTCCCAGCAACACGCGGTTGGGCAACCCCGTCAAGGCATCGAAGTGGGCAATGTGTTCCAGTTGCAGTTGCTGCGCCTTCATCGGCATGATGTCCATGAACACCGCCACGTAGTTCTGCACAACACCCTGGGTGTTGCGCATCGCGCTGATGGTGAGCAACTGCGCATACACCTCGCCGTTCTTGCGCCGGTTCCATATTTCGCCGGACCAGTAACCTTTTTCCGTCAGCGCACCCCACATCGCTTGGTAGAACTCCGGCCCCTGCCGGCCGGAACTCAGGATGCGTGGGTTGCGCCCCATGACTTCTTCTCGGCTGTACCCTGTGATCTGGGTAAAGGTGTCGTTTACCTCCAGGATCGCGCCGTTGATATCGGCAATGGTGATGCCTTCGCGCACGTGCGTGAACACGCTGGCGGCCAGCTGCAGCCGCGCTTCGTCTGCGGTTTTTTCGATGGCCAGGGCAATCAGGCGCGCCTCATCCTCCATCCAGTGCAGATCCGTGGGCGTGGGCTGGTTGGGGTGGCGCTGGTAAATGGCAAACGTTCCCAGCACCTTGCCCTGCGCGGAGCGGATGGGCGAAGACCAGTACGCCTCCAGTCCCGCCTGGCGCGCGAAATAGATACGGGGCGACCATACCGGGTGGTTCTCCATGTCCCCCACCACCAGAGGCTCACCGGTAAATGCCACGGTTCCACACAGACCGGCATCGGGGCCAATGGCCAGTCCGTCCAGGGTTTGCTGATAAAACGCGGGCAGGCTGGGCGCGGCACCCAGGCGCAGGGTTTGCCCCTCCTCGTCCAGCAGGAGGATGCTGCACAGATGGGCCGGGTTGATGGCTTCAATGTTGCGGGCGATGGCTTGGAGCACATCGGCCAACGGTGCCTTTTCCGCCAGCATGGCCAGCACCTCCCGGTGGTGCTGCTCGCGCAATTCTGCCTGCTTGCGGGCGGTGATGTCGCCAATCACCCCCAGCAGGCGGTACCCGTCTTCGCGGTCGCCGCGGAAACGCTTGCCTGTCAGATGGCCCCAGAACTCCGTGCCGTCGGCATGCCAATAGCGGCGCTCCAGATCAACCAGGGGAACCTGGCTGTCCAGCAACGCGAGCATCGACTGGCGCCCGGCCTCCCGCTCGGACTGGTGAATCAGGTCCACATATTCCTTGCCCAGCAAGGTGTTCAGCGGAATGCCGAACATGTCGGCCATGCGCTGGTTGGCATGCATGATGCGCCCGTCCTTGCCGACCAGGAAAATGGCCACGCTGGAGGTATCCAGAATCTGCTTGAGCAGGGCTTCGCGACCTGCCAGATCGTCGGTCGCGGTCTGCAGCGCCAGCTCCACTTCCTTGCGTTCAGCAATGTCAATCAGGGTTCCCGACATGCGCAGGGGTTTGCCGTCTTCCTGCCACTCCACCACCCGCCCCCGGCTGAGTACCCAGACCCAATTGCCGCACTTGTGCTGCATCCGGATTTCGCACTCGTAGGTCTCCACCTCGCGGCTAAAGCAGCGCTCCACCAGGGCGTTGGAGCGCGCAAAATCGTCAGGCTGCATGCGCTGCTTCCAAAGATCCGCGCTGATGGGCATGAGCTCATCCAGGGTGTTGCCGATGATTTCGGCCCAGCGGGCATTGACCACCATGCTGCCGGTCTGAACATTCCATTCCCAGGTTCCGATATGGGTGGCCCAGATGACCTCCGCCAGGCGCTGGCTTTCCTGGCGATAACGCGCCCGGCTCTGCTGCAAAGCCCGTTTCTGGAACAGCAGACGTACCGCCATGCCAGCGAGCAGCAGACCCAGCCAGCCCGTGGCCACGATCCAGCCCGCGTATTTCTTCCACAAGTCGGCGGGGGTGATCTCGGGCGTCACATCGAAAGGCGGCAGGCGCAGCGTGTGCAGCAGCCGCTCGACGCCACCGTAATTGGCCGGCGTGGTAAATCCACGGATGCCAGCGCCCCGGGCAGCGGCACTGTCGGGGGGCAGCGATAGCAGCGCCACGGCAAGCCGACGGGCCAGCGCGTCATCCACCGGCGCCACAACCGCCACCGGCCATTCCGGGTACAGCCGGGTGGAACTTGCGTACGGAAAGGACGGCAACGTCTGCGGGTGAATGATCTTGATACGCTCCAGGTCCAGCTTGCCCTCGTGCGCCATGGCTTCCAGCACACCGGTGCGGACAAAGCCGACATCGGCGCGCCCCGCCAGAACGGCCTCCACCGGAAGATCCTGCGGCATGCCGGTGGTGAGCAGCTTCTCGGGATCGGGCAAGGGCAGCCCTTCTTCCAGCATCTCGAAGGCCTGCATCTGGTAGCCGCCGAGGAAATCGGTGCTGGTCACCACGATGCGCTGGCCCACCAGATCGGGCAGGTTGTTGATCTTCTTGGCATCACTGCGGGTAAACATCACGCCACCGAACGATGCCAGACCATGCGGGCCCTCCTGGTTGATCTGGGTGGCCAATGGCGCCGACAAACCAAACCGGTGCTGCAGCAGGGCATAGTGGCCTGGATTGGTGAGCACCACATCCACTTCTTTCTGCCCCACCGCCATTTCCAGCTCGGCCAGGTCGTAAACCACCAGTTTGACCGGGCGCCCCAGCGCGTGTCCCAGATAGACCGCCAGCGGCTGCCATTGCGCCACGGCCTGCACCTTGGGGCGAAAGGCCAGGACCCCCAGACGCAACGGCGCCTCGGCGCCGGCGGGCAACGCCAGCAGCGTCAACCAGACGGTCAGGACAAGGGCGAGGAGGCGTTGCATGCTCTGATTATTTACGACTCCGGACCCTGGCCTCTGCGTCCCCGTCATTCCCGTTACCGGGGCGGTATCAGAAGGTTTCCCAACTACCACCGGCCGCAGGCGCCTGCGCAGGGGGACGTGCCGCCGGCAAAGCGGGTGCCGGTGCCGTTTTCTTCACCTGTTTTGGGGTGGCCAGTGCCGGTCGGGGCCGGGATGCCGACAGCGCACTCGGCGCACGGGTGACCGGACGCACGGTCTTTCCCTCATCCAGCTTGAACACGCTGACGGTGTGCACCAGGTCCAGCGCCTGGGCCTTGAGACTGGAAGCCGCCGCCGCCATCTCCTCCACCAGCGCTGCGTTCTGCTGCGTGGCCTGGTCCATTTGCGTCACAGCCTCACCCACCTGCGTCACGCCCAGGGCCTGCTCGTTGCTGGCCGCGCTGATCTCGCCCACGATG
>JBAQKO010000358.1:0-3008 GCA_049301075.1 Rhodoferax sp. | reverse complement strand
GCGTTGTTGCGAGGTGACCGATAGAATGGAATTCATGGCTACAAATAATCCGTTCAAACCACCAGAACCCCCCATTCGCCAGCCGGACCGGGATGAGGGGGGCTCGGTGGTGCTGGAACGTCGCACGCAGCGCGTCCAACCACCGCAGATGTACCAGGTCGTCATGCTCAATGACGACTACACCCCCATGGAGTTCGTGGTGGTGGTGATTCAGGAATTTTTCGGCAAAGACCTGGAGTCGGCGACCCAGATCATGCTGAAAATCCACCTTGATGGCAAGGCTGTGTGCGGGGTGTACCCCAAGGACATTGCGGCCACAAAAGTGGATCAGGTGCTGGAGGCGGCCCATAAAGCCGGGCACCCGCTCAAATGCATCAGTGAGCCTGTTGATTTCTAGCCAATTAGCCCTAAGTACAAACTCAGGTCTTAAAACGGTTTACAGTTAATCATCAACGCAAGGCAAAAGGAAATCACATGATTGCCCAGGAATTGGAAGTCAGTTTGCACATGGCGTTTGTGGAAGCGCGCCAGCAGCGCCACGAGTTCATTACGGTGGAGCATCTTCTGCTCGCGTTGCTCGATAACCCCAGCGCAGCCGAGGTGCTGCACGCCTGTTCGGCCAACATTGACGATTTGCGCAAGTCGCTGTCGAATTTCATCAAGGACAACACCCCCCAGGTTTCGGGAACCGATGACGTGGATACCCAACCCACACTGGGTTTTCAGCGGGTCATCCAGCGCGCCATCATGCACGTGCAGTCCACCGGCAGCGGCAAGAAGGAAGTGACCGGCGCCAATGTGCTGGTTGCCATTTTTGGTGAGAAGGATTCGCACGCGGTCTACTACCTGCACCAGCAGGGCGTCACCCGGCTGGATGTGGTGAACTTTATTGCACACGGCATCAAGAAGAGCGATCCGCCGGAATCGGCCAAGGCCAGCGAAAACCCCGTGGAGAACGAGGAGGGCGGTGCTTCCGAGAAGAGTGAAAAAGCCTCGCCGCTGGAGCAGTTCACGCAAAACCTGAACCAGCTCGCCAAGGACGGCAAGATTGATCCACTGATCGGTCGTGAGTACGAGGTGGAGCGCGTCATCCAGATCCTGTGCCGCCGACGCAAGAACAACCCGCTTCTGGTGGGCGAGGCCGGCGTAGGCAAGACTGCGATTGCAGAGGGCTTGGCTTGGCGCATTACACAGGGCGACGTGCCCGAAATCCTGTCCGAGGCCATTGTGTACTCGCTGGACATGGGCGCCTTGCTGGCAGGAACCAAATACCGAGGCGACTTCGAACAGCGGCTCAAGGGCGTCTTGAAGTCACTCAAGGACAAACCCCATGCCGTTCTGTTTATTGACGAGATCCATACCCTGATTGGCGCTGGCGCCGCATCGGGGGGAACGCTGGACGCGTCCAACCTGCTCAAGCCGGCCTTGAGTTCGGGGCAGTTGAAGTGCATTGGCGCCACTACTTTCACCGAATACCGCGGCATCTTCGAAAAAGACGCCGCACTGTCGCGCCGCTTCCAGAAGGTGGATGTGGTGGAGCCGACCGTCGAGCAGACGGTGGAGATTCTCAAGGGGCTCAAGTCCCGGTTTGAGGAGCACCACAACGTGAAGTACGCCGTGGCGGCCCTGCAGGCAGCGGCCGAGCTCAGCGCCAAGTACATCAATGACCGGCATTTGCCCGACAAGGCGATTGACGTCATTGACGAGGCAGGCGCGGCCCAGCGCATCCTCGCGCCGAGCAAGCGCAAGAAGACCATTACCAAGGCCGAGGTGGAAGACATCGTGGCCAAGATCGCCCGCATTCCGCCAGCCAATGTGTCCAACGACGACCGCAGCAAGCTCAAGACCCTGGAGCGGGACTTGAAGAACGTGGTGTTCGGCCAGGACAAGGCGCTGGATGTGCTCGCGTCCGCCGTCAAGATGGCCCGTTCCGGCCTGGGCAAGGGCGACAAGCCCATTGGCTCCTTCCTGTTCAGCGGCCCTACCGGCGTGGGCAAGACCGAAGCCGCCAAACAGCTGGCCTACATCATGGGCATCGACCTGATTCGCTTTGACATGAGCGAGTACATGGAACAGCATGCCGTCAGCCGCCTCATTGGTGCCCCCCCGGGCTACGTGGGTTTTGACCAGGGCGGTTTGCTGACCGAGGCCATCACCAAGAAACCGCATTGCGTGTTGCTGCTCGACGAGATTGAGAAAGCGCACCCGGCGATTTTCAACGTGCTGCTGCAGGTCATGGACCACGGCACGCTGACCGATAACAACGGGCGCAAGGCCGACTTCCGCAACGTGATCATTGTCATGACCACCAATGCGGGTGCCGAAACCATGAACAAGGCCAGCATCGGCTTCACCAACCCGCGCGAAGCCGGGGATGAGGCGGCCGATATCAAACGTCTGTTCACCCCCGAGTTCCGCAACCGGCTGGATGCCATTGTGAGCTTCAAGGCGCTCGACGAGAACGTCATCCTGCGGGTGGTGGACAAGTTCCTGCTGCAACTCGAAACCCAGCTGGCCGAGAAGAAGGTGGATGTCACCTTCACCGACAAGCTGCGCAAGCACTTGGCCAAGAAGGGTTTCGATCCGCTCATGGGCGCGCGCCCCATGCAGCGGCTGATCCAGGACACCATTCGCCGTGCCCTGGCCGACGAGCTGCTGTTTGGTCGCTTGACCGAAGGCGGACGGCTGACGGTGGACCTGGATGACAAGGACGAGAGCAAGACGGAAGTCCTGCTCGATATCCAACCTCTGCCCGAGAAGAAGGGCAAGCCCAAGCCGGAAGAAGCCACCGCCAGTTAAGGCATCCTGACCCACCGGCCCCTGTTCCAAAAGAACCGGGGCCGGTTGGTTTTTGAGTAGGGTCTCATGAAGTATTTTTTGTTGTTGGTCAGTGCCGCAGTCCTGGTGGGGTGCGGCAGCGTTCCCAAGCCCGAAATTGCCCCGGACGTCATACCGCCCGCGCCAGTGGCGGCCGTCAAGACGCCGCCCCGCATTGGGCTGGCACTGGG
>JBAQKO010000357.1:0-4674 GCA_049301075.1 Rhodoferax sp. | reverse complement strand
AAACGGCGCTGCGCAACATGGAGCCCTGAAACAGGTCAGTCGACCCAGTGCACCACGCCGCTCCAGGCCGTGGCCAGCACCACCAGGCCAAAGGCAATGCGGTAGTAGGCAAAACCGGTGAAGCTGTGGCTGGCAATGAAGCGCAGCAACCAGCGCACGCACAGCCAGGCGCTGAGGAAGGACACCACCAGCCCCACGCCAAACAGCGGCAAGTCCGCCAGGCTCAGCAGGGCACGCTCCTTGTACAGGCTGTACACCCCGGCGCCGATCAGCGTCGGAATGGCCAGGTAGAACGAGAAATCGGTCGCCGCCTTGCGCGACAGGCCCAGCAGCATGCCGCCAATGATGGTGGCGCCGCTGCGGCTGGTGCCCGGAATCATGGCCAGGCACTGCGCCAGGCCCACCTTCAGGGCGTCTTTCCAGGTCATGTCGTCGGCGTCGGTCACATGCACCGCATTGCCACCGGCGGCCTGGCGCTTCTCGGCCCACAGGATGATGAAGCCCCCCACGATGAACGTGGTGGCCACCACCACCGGCGTGAACAGATACGCCTTGATGGCCTTGCCAAACAGCAGCCCCAGCACCACGGCGGGCACAAAGGCAATCAGCACGTTGAGCGCCAGCGTCTGCGCCTGCTTGCCCGTGGGCAGGTTCACCAGCGTGGCGCGAATCTTGTCCCAGTACACCAGCACCACCGCAAAAATGGCGCCGGTCTGGATGGCGATGTCGAACACCTTGGCCTTGTCGTCGTCAAAGCCCAGCAGGGAGCCCGCCAGGATCAGGTGACCGGTACTCGAAATCGGCAGGAATTCGGTCAACCCCTCGACGATGCCCATGATGGTGGCCTTGACCAGCAATGCAATATCCAAAACACGCTCCTAAAGTTCAGTTGGAAGGGCCGCACCCTTTTTTAGTTCCCGCTATTGTCCACTGCCCGTGCCACGGTATTTGGCGCAGCCCTGCAGGGCCGGCTCCGCGTCCATAAAATGCATCGGAAATATTGCTTATCGCAGCCCATGCCCACGCCCAAGAAAACCATTCCCATCCGCCTGCAGGCGGCCTCCGCAGACGACGGCGCACTGGTGTCCCCGTACGAAAAACAGATCAAGATTTACCCGCGCTCCGTGCGCGGCTGGTTTGCCAACTGGCGCTGGCTGATGGTCTGGCTCACGCAGGCCGTGTTCTACGGCCTGCCCTGGCTGCAGTGGAATGGCCGCCAGGCCGTGCTCTTTGACCTGACCGAGCGGCGCTTCTACGTCCTGGGCCTGATGCTGCATCCGCAGGACTTCATCTACCTCGCGGCGCTGCTGGTCATCTCGGCGCTGGCGCTGTTTTTCTTCACGGCCGTGGCCGGGCGCCTGTGGTGCGGCTACGCCTGCCCGCAAACCGTGTACACCGAGATGTTTCTCTGGGTCGAGCGCCACACCGAAGGCGACCGCATGGCCCGCATGCGGCTGGACGCCGCGCCATGGGGGCTGGAGAAATTCGCGCGCAAGGGCAGCAAGCAGCTCATCTGGATTGCCATTGGCCTGGTCACGGGCTTTACCTTCGTCGGCTACTTCACGCCCATCCGCACCCTGGTCAGCGAACTGGCGGTGCTGTCGCTCTCGCCCTGGGAATGGTTCTGGGTGCTGTTCTACGGCTTCATGACCTACGGCAACGCCGGCTACATGCGCGAGCAGGTGTGCAAGTACATGTGCCCCTACGCCCGCTTCCAGAGCGCGCTGATCGACATGGACTCCATGGTCATTGCCTACGACACCGGCCGCGGCGAAGCCCGGGGCTCGCGCTCACGCAAGGCCGATCCCAAGGCCCTGGGCCTGGGCGACTGCATCGACTGCACCCTGTGCGTGCAGGTGTGCCCCACCGGCATCGACATTCGCGACGGCCTGCAAAACGAGTGCATCGCCTGCGCCGCCTGCATCGACGTGTGCGATGACGTGATGGGAAAAATGGGCTACCCCACCGGGCTGATCCGCTACTCGTCCGGCAACGGCATCGCCCAGTCCCTGACACCGGGGCAGATGGTGCGCCGCGTGTGGCGACCCCGCGTGCTGATCTACGGCGTGCTGCTGCTGGTCACCAGCGCAGTTTTTGTGGGCAGCCTGTCGCTGCGCAAAGGCTATTCCGTGAACATCATCAAGGACCGCGGCACGCTGGCCCGCGTGGTGGGCAGCGGCTATGTGGAAAACGTCTACCGCCTGCAGGTCACCAACGGCACCGAGCAGGCCCAGCGCTACCACGTGAGCGTGTCCGGCTTGCCAGGGCTGGCCCTCGTCACGCCGCCCGAGCTCAACGTGGAGGCCACCGGCATCGAGTCGCTGCCCGTGCGCCTGACGCTACCGCCCGATGCAGCCGACAGCTACCGCGGGCAGGCCAACCCCATCGTGTTCGACATCCAGACCGAGCATGCGGGCCAGGTCGTGACCCTGCACGAAAAGTCCACCTTCTTCGTGCCGCGCTGAAGGCGCCCGGCTAGAAGCTGGTGGCCAGCATCACCACCACGGCCACGGCCATGACGGCCGTGGCCGTCCAGCCAAAGACGCGGTGCCGGGTGGAAATGGTGAGCGGGCCCATCAGGCGCTCGGACTGCCCGATCCACATGAGCGCCGCCATGATGGGCACCGAAATGACGCCGTTCACAATGGCGCTCCACACCAGCGCCTTGATCGGGTCCACCTCCAGGTAGCCCATGACCGTGCCAATGCCCGTGGCGGCCACGATGATGAGGTAAAAGCCCTTGGCGTCCCGAAAACCGTGCGACAGGCCCGCCGTCCAGCCATTCAGTTCGCTCACCGCATAGGCCGCAGAACCCGCCAGCACCGGCACGGCCAGCAGGCCGGTCCCGATGATGCCCAGCGCAAAAACGGCAAAGGCAAACTCGCCGGCCACCGGCCGCAGCGCCTCAGCCGCCTGGGCCGATGTCTGGATGTTGGTAATGCCCTGCAGGTTCAGCGTGACCGCCGTGGCAATGACAATGCACAGCGCAATGATGTTGGAAAAAGTCATGCCCACATAGGTGTCGCTCTTGATGCGCGACAAATGCTCGGCTGCGTATTCGGGGTGCGTGCGCAGCGCCTGGGCCTCCGGGCGGCGGTTGTTGTCTTCCACCTCCTGCGCGGCCTGCCAGAAAAACAGGTAGGGGCTGATGGTGGTTCCCAGCACGGCCACCACCATGGCCGCGTAATCCTTGAGCGTGGTGCCCGGCGGAATGAAGGACCACGGATGCAGCGACTCCGCAAAGACCTGCCTCCAGGGCACCTGCACCGTCAGGATCACCGCCACGTAGGCAAACAAGGCCAGCGTGAGCCATTTCAGAATGCGCACCGTGCTCTCGTACGAGAAGATCACCTGTGTGACGATGCACAACAGGCCAAAGCCCACCACGTACAGGGCCAGCGGCCCGCCCATGAGCAGCCGCGCGGCCTCGCCCATGGCGCCAATGTCGGCCGCAATGTTGATGGTGTTGGCCACCACCAGCAGGCCCACCAGCGTGACCGTCAGCCAGCGCGGGAACATTTTGTTGATGTTGCTGGCCAGCCCCTCGCCCGTCACCCAACCAATGCGGGCCGAGAGCATCTGGATGCCGATCATCAGCGGTGTGGTGATGAGCAGCGTCCACACCAGCGCAAACCGGAACTGGGAGCCGGCCTGCGAGTACGTGGCAATGCCGCTGGGGTCGTCGTCGGCCGCCCCCGTGATGAGGCCCGGTCCGAGCCGACGAACAATATTTTTTGCGGTTTGGGTCACCATTGCAATTTCCCCCTATGCCGCCGCAAACGCATGCGACGGCGGTGGCGCTCCATGGGGCGCCGGTTCTGAAAAAGACCTGGGAATGTATGGGGATGCAGGGCAAAAAAACCCTTGCGGCATCCGCCTCGCTTGCCAGGCACGTTGGGCATGTGCCTCCGTGCCGAGTCTGACAAGCGCTTGCGACAACGGTGTGTCTAGATGCCTGTCAAACTGACCGGAGGCCGGGAACTTTCGGATTCCATGGCTGAGGCCGGTAGTGAATAAGAGGCGGATTGTAGCCACCCGCCCCGCCAGGGCGGGGAATGGTCGTGTAAATCAGGAGTAAAGGTGAGGGGCTTAATTGTCCCAATCGCCGCCGCCACCACCGCCGGCATCGTCCCACGAGCCCGAATCGGCCACGCCGAAGTCCTGGCCGCCCAGGTCGCCATTGCCGGCGAGCGGCTCGTAGTTATTGCCAGCCACCGGCGATTGCTGGGGTTGCGCGTCGTGGCCCATCAGGCTCTTGCCGATGGCCTGTGCCGCCATCACGCCCGCACCCACCGCCAGGCCCGTTGCCAACCCGCCCATGACCTGGCCGCCCAGCCCGCTGCCCGTGGGCTGGCCGTAGCCCGGTTGCCCATACGCCGGTACCGCACCGGTGCCTGCGCCAAAGGTCTGCGGGCCGCTCAAGCCGTTACCAGCGCCGTACGCCATGGGCGCCGGCTGGGACAGGGCCCGCTTGCGGGTCAGGAATACAACCAAGGCAACAGCAGCCCCGCCCAGCACCAGCACCATGCCCCAGGGAAACGGCGCGCTAACGGGCCGCTGTTCCATGGCCCGCTGGGGCTGCTGGGCCTGCGTGCTGCGCACGGGGGCCGCCAACTGGCTGCGCAGGCTCTGCACGGCAGCCGGCTTGGCAAACGGCAGCCCGGGCGCGAGTTT
>JBAQKO010000356.1:0-7478 GCA_049301075.1 Rhodoferax sp. | reverse complement strand
GTGCTGGGCACTGTCAAAGGCGTAGGCCGTTGTCTGGTACAGCGGCACCGCTGCGGACTTGGTGGTGGGATCGGGCGTGTAGCCAGCGTGGACAGCGAGGGTTTCGATCTTCATGCGATGGGCTCCTGGGTTGAAATGGATGGGGATTTCACGTGTTCAGGATTGTCGGGCAGTTTACGTACTGCCTCCGGCTTAGACAGGCCGCTCTAGGAAATAGTGGGGATTTAAGGTGTCTCCACTAGGGTGAGCCGGGAGAATCCGCCTCAGTTCCCGCACCCATTTTATTTACCCGGAGATTTCCATGACCAACCAGACCCTTTCCACCGTGACCAGCGACCTGATCACTTCCTACGGCAAGACCGCCAAAAACGTCATCAACGCCTACCGCGTGGGCAACCAGCGGGCCGTTGGCTTCATGGACCAGCGCTGGGCCGCAGCCGTGGGCAAGGCCGGCAACCGCCTCAGCGCCGAAGTGCGGGGCAACGCCGTGGCCGCGCAGAAGAAGCTGACCGGCTACTACGCCAAGGGTGTGGCTGTGACGACCGACAGCGCCGACAGCGTGGTGGACAAGGCCGTTGAACTGGCCGGACTGGGCCTGACCCAGGTGGCTGCCAACGCAGGCCGCTTTGAAAAGGCCACCGGCGTGACGGCCCTGAACACGCTGGCCGTGGCCGCCGTGCCGGCCGCCCAGGCCGTGACCAAGGTGGCCGCCCAGCTGGAAGCGCAAACCGGCGCGCTGGCCCAAAAGATTGCGGGCAAGAAGCCCAAGGCCAAGGCTGCGGCCAAGCGCGCACCGGCCAAGAAGGCGGCGCGCTAATCATTAGCCGTTAGTCAATGGCTAGGCGCTGCGCCTTGCCCCCGGTCTTCTTGGGCAGGGTCAGCGTCAGCACGCCGTTTTCGTATTTGGCTTTCGCCTGCGACTGGTCCACGTCCTGCGGCAACTGGAAGCTGCGGGCCACGGAGCCAAAGTAGCGCTCACTGCGCAGCACTTTTTCGTCCTTGGTCTGCAGGTCCTGCTGTTTGACTTCGGCCTGCAAGGTGACCATGTTGCCGTCCAGTGAAACGTGGATGTCTTCCTTGGCCACACCCGGCACTTCGGCATGCACGGTGTAGGCCTTGTCGGTTTCCTTCACGTCAATCCGGATCTGCTCCGGCCCCGGCAAGGGGTCGCCATGCAGGGGCTTGACGTAAAAGCCGGGGGCCACATCGCGGAAAAAATCGTCCAGCAGATTGCTGCGTCGAATCAATGAACTCATGCGTACGCTCCTTCGCACGGGTTTGCACCGGCGCCACCGCGGCGCCGCCATGCACCCGTCTGCAAATTCACTCTAGTACGTTCAAGCCCCGCGCGCAAGAAGCCGATGGCCGTCAGGCTTGCGAATTCCCGTGTCCGCCCTTTTTTTCCGCCACCAGGCGCTTGGGCGAGAGGTATTCCTGCAGGTAGATGTCAAACGGCATGGTATCGGCCGCCTCGATGCGGCGCTGGTCTTCCCACGACGCCTGCGACGCCTCCTCGAACTGCCGGCGCACGCCCGGCGCCAGCGGCACGTCCAGCATGGCCTGCTTGGTGTGCGCCGACTGGGCCTTGGCAAAGGCCACGAACGAGCCGTCAAAGTGCTCCGTCACCGCGCGCAGCACGCGGGCCGAGGGCAGCGTGTCGGGGTGGTGCAAGGACTGCTCGGCCGCCTGCACAGCCGCCAGATAGTGGCTCTCGCCATACGTGGCATCCATGGCGCGGGCAATGGGCACCAGTTGCTGGACCAGCTCCAGCCCCCAGGTGGTCAGCGTCACCGTGCCATCGCCACATTCCAGTTGCAGACCGGGCTCGCGCCCGCGCTCGGCCACGTTGTGCTGGTTGCGCCCCAGGGCGGCAATTTCCTGCGGGGTGTCGGGCGGGCTGTCCGTCAGCAGGCAGTGCAGCAGAAACACGTCCAGAAACCGCATGGTCTGGGCGCTGATGCCCACCGGTTCAAACGGGTCCAGGTCCATGAGGCGCACCTCGACATATTCCACGCCCCGCTCGCGCAGGGCATGCAGGGGCCGCTCCCCCGGGAAGATGACCCGCTTGGGGCGGATGGTGCCGTAAAACTCGTTCTCGATCTGCAGCAGGCTGGTGCCCAGCTGCCGGTACGCCCCGTCGGGGCCCCGCACGCCAATGGCCTCGTAGGGCGGATAGGGCCGCGTCAGCGCATCCTGCAGGGAGTCGCCATAGCCCTGCAGGCTGTTGTAGCTCACGGCCAGCGAGGCCTGCGCGTCGCTCTGGTAGCCCAGGCGCCCCATGCGCAGCGAGGTGGCGTAGGGCCGGTACATGGTGTGCAGATTGAGCGCTTCCAGCAGGTGCGTGCGCCCGGCCACAAAGGACGAGCACACCGCAGGCGACGCCCCGAACAGGTACAGCAGCAAAAAAGCGTGGCGGCGGAAGTTGCGGATGAGGCCGAAATAGGCCTCGCTGGACACCCCGGGCAGGGACCAGTTGTAGTGAATGCCCGAAATGGTCTGCATGCGCCGGCCATAGCGGTAGCCCAGCCCCGTGCGGTACACGCTCTTGGTGCGCCCGACGTTGGAGGAACCATACTGCCCGATGGGAATGGCGTCGTCCTGCGGCAGGCCGCAGGGCATGCTGGACACCCACAACATTTCGTCCCCCAGGGCGCTGGTGGTGAAGCGCTGCACCTGCGTGAGCTCGTCCACGCACGCCTGCACGCTGGCGTGCACGCCGGTAATGAGCTCCACCTGGGACTCACAGAAATCGGTGGTGATATGGGGGTGCGTGAGCGCCGACCCCAGCGCCGCGGGGTGGGGCGTCATGGCCAGCGCGCCGTCGGGCCGCGCACGCAGGCTTTCCTTTTCGATACCGCGGCGTATGCCCTGAAGACGCTGGGGCGTCAAGGAGCCCAGGGCCCCTTTCAAACTATCCATGGCTGTGGCCCTTCAACTTTTTTATCGTTGCGGCGAAGGTAACACAGGCCGGCATTTCCCGCCGGCCATGGGGGTGTCTGGCGCAGCGCCTCAGGCAGCGCCCAGGTGCGCCGTGGCCCGGGTTATTTCGTGGGAACCCTGGGCCGCGCCGCTTTGCGGCACCATGTCGTCGGTGCGCTGGGTCACCTGCGCCAACTGCTCGGCCAGCCGCTCGGGGGACTGGCCGTCGAGCCCGATCCATGCCCCTTGCGTCAGGGTGATGTGGGCCGCCTCCACACTGCCGGCGCCCGCACACAGGGTGGTGCGGGTGGGCGCGTTCTCGGCCACCAGCACCAGCATGGCGGGCACCACGGCTTCGGGCTTGAGCGCGGCCAGCACGGCGGGGGGCATCAGGTCTTCGGTCATGCGGGTGGCGGCCGTGGGTGCCAGCGCATTCACGCGGATGTCGTGCTTGGCGCCTTCGAGCGACAGCGTCTGCATCAGGCCCACCAGCGCCATCTTGGCCGCGCCGTAATTGGACTGGCCAAAATTGCCGTACAGACCGGAGGACGAGGTCGTCATCAGAATGCGCCCGTATTTCTGCTCCACCATGTGCGGCCACACCGCCTTGGTGCAGTGCACGGCGCCCATGAGGTGCACGTCCACCACCAGCCGGAAGTCGGCCAGCTCCATCTTGGCAAAGCTCTTGTCGCGCAGGATGCCGGCGTTGTTGACCAGAATGTCCACGCGGCCCCAGGTATCCACGGCCTGCTGCACCATGGCCTGCACGGCTCCAAAGTCAGTCACGGACGCGCCGTTGGCAATGGCCTCGCCGCCCGCGGCCTTGATCTCTTCCACCACCGCCTGTGCCGCCGTCAGGGAGCCGCCGGAACCGTCGCGGGCACCGCCCAGATCGTTGACCAGCACCTTGGCGCCGCGCGCTGCCAGCGCCAAAGCATGTTGGCGACCCAGGCCACCACCCGCACCCGTCACGATGGCCACGCGCCCCTTGAATTCGATACTCATAATCTGTTTCCTGAAATAAGAGAGAGAGAAAACCCGCGCCAGGCTTCTGTTAGCCTTTGCACTTCCGAACGCACTGTACTGCATGCGTTTGCCATTCCTGTTACCCGAAGCGACAACGCCATGGAACTGAATTCCGAGATTCCCACCGCCCCGCCCCGTCACGCCTCCACCGTGGTCATGGTGCGGGATACGCCGCGTGGGCTGGAGGTGTTTCTGGTCAAGCGCCACGGCCTGTCGGACGTGATGGGCGGCGCCTACGTGTTCCCCGGCGGCAAGCTCGACGATGCCGACGCCCTGCTCGACGCGCAACGCCATCTGGATCAGGAACCGGCGCAGCTGCACCAGGCCCTGGGCGAACCCGACACGCCGGTGGCCACGGCGGCGGGGCTGTATGTGGCGGCGCTGCGCGAGGCCTTTGAAGAATCGCGGGTGCTGTTCACCCACGATGCCGACGTGGCCCGGGCGGCACTGCAGCAGCCACAAGCCACGGCGTTCAACCAGATGCTGGCCGACCTGGCGGTGCGCCTGCAGACCCGCAACGTGTTGCCCTGGTCGCGCTGGATCACGCCGCGCATGCCCTCGGTGTCGACCAAGCGCTTTGACACCCGGTTTTTCATCACCACCGTGCCGGCCGAGCAAGTGGCCAGCCACGACAACCACGAACTGACCGAAAGCGTGTGGCTGTCACCGCGCACCGCGCTGGAGCAGTACTGGAACGGCGAGATCCAGCTGGCGCCGCCCCAGATCATGAGTCTGGCGCATCTGGCCCGCCATGCCACCGTGCAGAGCGTGATGGACAGCGCCCGCAGCGGCCCGCCCCCCCTCATCCTGCCGGAAACCTTTGACGAAGGCGGCACCCGCGTGCTGTGCTACCCCGGCGACCCGGCGCACTCGGTTGCCACCCGCGCCCTGCCCGGCCCCACCCGCCTGCTGTTTCGCAACAAGCGCTTTGAACCCGTGGACGGGTTTGAAGCCCTGTTCGCCTGAACCCGCAAACACGCTGCTCAATGGTGCCTTTATCGATCAAAAGGCCAGCGAATTAGCGGCCAGGTGAGTGTGCATCCGGTGCATGATTACGTGGCGCTGCTGCAGTAAATTTTCGAGCATTGAATTGCATGCGACTTCATGCGCAGTGCAGCGCATTCAACGCCATCACGCTATAGCCACCACCACGCGGTTGCGTCCTTGTTGTTTGGCTTGGTACAACGCACCATCGGCACGCGACAGCAGCTCGATGGCATTGGGGACCTCTGGAGTGGCTTGTGCCACGCCAATCGACACCGTGATCGGGGGCAGGAGCCGGCCTTCGTGCTGAATTTTCATCTGCGTCACACGCAACAACAAATCTTCCAGCCGCGCCGACAGGTCGTCCGGTGTTGACCCTTGCAGAATCAGTGTGAACTCTTCACCGCCGTAGCGACAGGCCAGGTCGCTGGCGCGTGACCATTGCATCAGCAACTGGCCCAGCGCGCGCAGCACAGCATCGCCTGCTTCATGTCCAAAAGTGTCATTCATTTGCTTGAAATGGTCGAGGTCGAGCATGGCCACCGTGAGGGCTATTTCTTGCCGTCGGGAACGTTCCAGTTCGCGGGCCAACGCCACATCCAGGTAGCGGCGATTGAACAGCCCGGTCAGCGCATCGCGCAAAGCCTGTGTACGCAACTCTTCTTCCAGCTCCAGGCGTGACAGCGCCAGTTTGATGGACTCGCTGACGCGGGTGGCGAAGGACTTCATCGCCACGACTTCGTTGCCGGGCAACGCCTCGTCCAGCCACACTTGCACTGCCCCAAAAGGCTGGTCATCCACGTGCAGTGGAAAATGGAAACCGTTGTCTTTGTGCGATGCAGACAGCTGCAGGCTCGCAACCTCCCCATACTCAATGTAGTTGGCACGTCCCGGGCCGAACAGTTTTTGAAGGCTGTCGGCAATGATGTCCTTGGCTTCATACAAATGCCTGCAGGCCATCAGCCTTTCATTCATCTCGTGAAACGCCGCCATCTGTGCACGGTGCTGTTCACTTTGCACCAGGCTGGCCTGCAACTCATCTTGGACCACGCGGTAGTCCCATTCGATGCGCTGCGCATTCATGCCGATGAATGCCAGCGGAAGCAACATCGCCGTCACCACCTGAATCACCAGAAAATAGCCTTGGTAGTGGGAGTTCAGCATGTGGTTCACCACATCCGGCTGAACACTCACGCTATACACCGCCCGGGCAATTGCCGCCAGACCTTGTATTGACAGGCTCGCGGCCAGCACCATGTCGCTGGAGCCGAAATAGGCGGGGCGTTCGTTCAGGCACCAGTACACCGTGAGCAGCGAGCCAATCCCCAAATACAGTGAATACACCGCGATACGGGCGTTGGCATCCGCGTGGACAACGCTAAAAAATCCATACAACACCAGATACGACAACAAGAGCCCCACTTCCAGGCGGAAGCTGAACTGCCGCGCCCTGAACACCAACGTGCCGCGGCTGATGAAGACCAGGCTGGCGATGAACAAACCACTGGTAAGCAAGCCGGTACTCCAGCTGGGCGCTTGGGCCCACAGGGTATAAAAAGCGGTCCCCAAGACTTCATAGGCGAGTCCAATGGACCACCAGCCAAAACCGGGATAGGTCTTGCGTGTCCACAAGACCACCAGCATCGCCATGAATGCAGCGAGCAGGATGGCAATCCCGATCACCAACAGTGTTTTGATGTCCATGCGGATTCTTGCGACTTACGTTTGCGCGGCGGAAGCATGATCCGCTTCGACCGCACTTTTGGGGGTCAAACGGAATTCCGGGTGCTGGTCCGTCAAAAGCAGGGACATCGCAAAAACGGGGCCCTGCATCTTTCGCTCATCGGTCGGGCTTTCCAGGGCTTGCCACGTACGGGACTGAACACCACCACGGCTTCCCGACTGCAGCGAGTAGCCCATCCATTCAGCAGTCTGCACCTGGCTCAAGCCTGCGGCAATACGCGCCGCCTTGAGTTGGTCACCGCTGGGGATCGGCATGTCGAGTCGGGTCATCGTGCGCATGGGCGTTTTTCTACTGTCGGTGAATGGGCCTGTGGTGACGATTCTGCCTCATTGTCTGCGCGATCTGGCCAGCCACTGCCGCACCAGCGCGGGGTCATGCACCGTTCGCAGCTCCTGGTAGGCCAGCTCGGCTTGCGGGTAGCGCTGGCGCATGAAGTTGAGCCACTGCTTGAGCCGCCCGGCCTGCTGGCGGCGCTCCAGGCGGACCACCACCAGTTCCCAGAAGGCGCCCATCAGGGGCAGCACATCGTCCCAGGGCACCACGGGGTCGGCGCCAGGGGCATCGGGCGTGCCGGCATCCATCTGGCGAATGGCCAGGGCCAGACCGGGGTCTGCCACCATGCCCCGCCCCAGCATAAGACTGTTGCAACCCGAGGCCTGGCGGCAGCGGCGTGCATCGTCCACCGTCCAGATTTCACCATTGGCCACCACCGGAATGGCCACCCCCAGGCGAATGTCATTCACCCGCTCCCAGTCGGCCGGCGGGCGGTAGGCGTGGGCCTTGGTGCGGGCGTGCACCACCAGCT
>JBAQKO010000355.1:0-8779 GCA_049301075.1 Rhodoferax sp. | reverse complement strand
AAGCACCCCGCCCGCACCCCGCTGCCAGCGGCCCCACACGGCAAAGTGCCCAGTACCTGCGGGCCCGTGCGGCGGCGCTGGCCGAGCACCCGGTTGCGCCCCCCGCTACGCCCTCCGGAACCGAGGTGGTCATCGCTGCGGCCCCCAGCAGCGCGCACACCGGCGAGACGCACTGGAGCTATGAAGGCGCGGAAGGGCCCCAGGTCTGGTCCCGGCTCAACCCGGCATTCAAGCTGTGTGCCTACGGCTTGCGCCAGTCACCCATCGCCATTGACGACAACGCCAGCCTGCAGGGTCCGGCCGAAGCGCTGCAATTTGGCTACACGCCCAGCACCGGCACGGTGGTGAACAACGGCCACACCATCCAGGTGGATGTGCAGGGGGACAACACCCTGCGGGTGCGCGGCTCCACTTACCAGCTGCGGCAATTCCACTTCCACACCCCGGCGGAAGAAGTGGTTAACGGTCGGCGTGCGGACATGGTCGTTCACCTGGTGCACCAGAACGCCGAGGGCCAGCTGGCCGTGGTGGCGGTGCAGCTGGTGGCCGGCGAGCCCAATACGCTGATCGATACAGTCTGGACCTACATGCCACTGGACACCGGGGACCACGTGCGCATACCGGCAGGCCTGCTGAACCTGGGCGAACTGCTGCCAACGGACCAGCGCTACTACCAGTACATGGGCTCGCTCACCACGCCGCCGTGCACCGAAGGCGTGCTGTGGATGGTGCTCAAGCAGCCCGTGACCGTCAGCCCGAGCCAGCTACGCCTCTTCACACAGATCTACGCCAACAACGCCCGCCCGGTGCAACCGGTCAACGGCCGTCCGGTGCGCGACGCACAGTAAAGCGGTTTACCGGGCCAGCGCCCGCAACGCCAGCTTGATACCCTCGCTCACGCCCACGTCGGCGGGCAGGGCCTTGAGTGCGGCGGCAGCCTCCTTGTCGCTGTAGCCCAGGGCCAGCAGGGCCTGCAGGATGTCGGCCTGGGCGTCGTTGGCCACGGTGGCGGGCGCGCCGATGTCGGCACCCAGCTTGCCCTTGAGTTCGAGCAACAGGCGTTCGGCCGTCTTCTTGCCGATGCCCGGCACCTTGACCAGACGGCCGGCCTCCTGCAGCGTGATGGCCTGGGACAGCTCGCCCACACTCATGCCCGAGAGCACGGACAAGGCCGTGCGCGGCCCGACACCCGAAATCTTGATGAGTTCGCGAAAGGCATCGCGCTCCCCCGCCGTGGCAAAGCCGTACAGAATCTGAGCGTCTTCGCGCACCACGAAATGGGTCAGCAGCGACACCTTCTCGCCGCTGGCAGGCAGGTTGTAGAACGTGCTCATGGGCACCTGCACCTCGTAGCCCACACCGCCACAGTCCACGATGATCTGGGGGGGATTCTTGTCGCTCAAAGTGCCTGTGAGTTTGCCGATCATCGTGTGCCCTGGGTTAATTGCCGTTTGTTGCCTATGATGGGAGACTTATCCCGTCACCCTCTGCCCGGAATTATCAGCTTGATTCTCAGACACACCTTCACGCCACTGAACAACGCCCGCCTGTCCCATTTGTGCGGCCCCACCGACGAACACCTGCGCACGATCGAGACGGCACTGGAGGTCCGCATTGCCCACCGCCATGAGCAGTTCAAGGTGGAGGGCCCCAAGGCCCGGGCCCAGCGCGGCATGGACATGCTGCAGGCGCTGTACGAAATGGCGGCCAAACCCATCAGTGCGGCCACCGTGCAGCTCATGCTCGCCGGTGACGGCTCGGCCGACGCGGGCGAAGGCCCCAGCCTGGCCACGCGCCGCGCCGACCTCAAGCCCCGCAGCAAGAACCAGGCGCTGTATCTGGACAACATTGCCGAGCACGACATTACCTTCGGCATTGGTCCGGCCGGCACCGGCAAGACCTATCTGGCGGTGGCGGCTGCGGTGGACGCACTGCAGCGCAGCGCCGTGCAGCGCATCATCCTGACCCGCCCGGCGGTGGAGGCCGGCGAACGCCTGGGCTTCTTGCCCGGCGACCTGAACCAGAAGGTAGACCCCTATTTGCGCCCGCTGTACGACGCGCTGTACGACCTGATGGGGTTCGATCAGGTGCACAAGGCCTTCGAGCGCCAGCAGCTCGAGATTGCGCCGCTGGGCTTCATGCGCGGGCGCACGCTGAACAACGCCTTCGTGATCCTGGACGAAGCGCAGAACACCACGCCCGAGCAGATGAAGATGTTCCTCACCCGCATCGGCTTTGGCGCCAAGGCCGTCATCACCGGCGACCTGACCCAGATCGACCTGCCCAAGGCCCAGCTCAGTGGCCTGGTGGATGCCGAGCGCGTGTTGCGTCGCGTGCCCGGCATCGCCATCACCCACCTCACCAGTGCCGACATCGTGCGCCACCCGCTGGTGGCCCGCGTGGTGGACGCCTATGACGCGGCGCGCATCAGCGACCTGCCGGCCATTGCTATCCCCGAGCCGGAGCCCGAGTTGCCCCGCGTCAACCTGCCCAAAACCCGCACACCCAAGGTCCGCTGATGCTGCCAGAACTCTCTCTCTCCCTGCAATTCGGCAAGTTCAAGGACGCCGAAAAACACCGCGCCGCCCTGCCCCGCCACAAGGTGGCGCGCTGGATTCGCCACACCCTGGAAGTCGCTGGTGAAATCACGGTGCGCATCGTGGACGCCGAAGAAGGCCAGACCCTGAACCGCGATTACCGTCAGAAGGACTACGCCACCAACGTGCTGACCTTCGACTACACGCAAGAGCCGGTTGTCTCCGCCGATCTGGTGCTGTGTGCGCCCGTGGTAGCCAAGGAAGCCAAAGAGCAAAAGAAAACGCTGGAAGAGCACTACGCCCACCTGATCGTGCACGGCACCCTGCACGCGCAAGGCTGGGACCACGACCTGGACGAAGACGCCCAGGTGATGGAGTTGCGCGAAACCGAAATCATGGCGCGCCTGGGGTTTGCCAATCCTTACTGAATTTACAAGCCAAATCGGCCTCAAACCCCCGCAAATATTGCGCAAGAAGCTATCAAATCAATAGCTAGCGAGACGCCACCGTCTATTTTCCGGTCATGGCCTGCAGGCGGTACAGCCGGATAGCGTTGTCTCGGCCTACCTTGGCGGCCAGGTCCGCCGGCAGCTGCTCCACCAGCCCCCGCAAGTTGTCCATGCCCAGGTCGCTGGAGCCTCGGGCGATGCCGTTGCGGGCATAGAACGAATCGCTGCCCAGCATAAAACGGTCCGGAAATTCCTGCACCAGTTCCAGCCACTGGGGCTTGAGGTGGCCCTCCGGGTCCAGCGTGGCGGCAGGCTTGGGGCTGCCCTTGTTCAGCCGAAAGCTCATGAAGAGGTTGGGGTAGGCCTGCAGCATCTCCCGAATGACGCTGGGCTGGCGCGTCATCAAGGGCTCGAAACCAATGTGCACCCACACGATTTTGGTCTTGCGGTTGTACGCCAGCAAACGCTTCAAGGCCGGCAAGTTCCCCGGCAACACCGCCGGATTCAGCGGATTGGCCCGCAGCACCTCCGGCAGCGGCATGTCTTCGGGCACCAGGTCGCAATGCAGGTCAATGGGAATGTCGTTCTCCGCGGCAATGTCGGCCAGCAGCAGCAATAACGGATGGTCGGCCGGCACATTTTCATAGGCATGCTTGGGCCCCATGGCGGGAATGGAGACGTGCAGCACCGACATTTCGCCAAACCCCACCGCCCCCAGATCCACGATCCGCTGCGCCCGCTGGCGGAATTTGGCGCGCACCCCGTCGTCCACCGCATCCACCGCCGTGTTGTGCAGCAGGATGTTCAGGGAGCTGCCCCCCAGCACGGCAAAACGCCCCGGATTGGCCTTGGCGGTGAACAGCAGATCTTCAATGTCGTAGAACCACTGCGGTGTCAGTGTGGCAAAGGGTGGCGGCATCAGCAAGGAGATGCCGATGTGCATGCGGTCCATATGGGCCAGTGCGGCGGCGTGCGATGCCTCCAGCTCCTTGTAGGGAATGGTCTGGAAATGGGCGTGTGTGTCGACCAGCGCCAGCGGCTCGGCGTGGCCCGGCATTTGGGCCGAGAGCAACAACCCCATAACCGCCCAAAAGCTGTGTTTCATGTCCATCCCCTTCAGAGTCCGCCCACCGAATGCACTAGCGCATCGTCAGCGGAATGGTCACCGGTCCGTCGTTCACCAACTCCACCTGCATGTCGGCGGCGAACACGCCCGTTTGAACGGTCGTGTGCATCTGCCTAGCCTGGGCCACGAAATAATCATACAAGCGGCGCCCCTCTGCAGGCGCGGCCGCCCCCTTGAAACTGGGCCGGTTACCGCCGGATGTGTCTGCGGCCAGCGTGAACTGGCTCACCACCAGCAAGCCGCCGTGTGTGCCCTGTCCATCCAGGTCTTGCACACAGAGGTTCATTTTCCCCGCCGGGTCACTGAAGATGCGCAGCTTGAGGATCTTGGCCAACAGCTTGTCACCGGTGGTCTCCGAATCACCCTGCTCGGCGCACAGCAGCACCAACAGGCCCTGCCCGATCTCGCCCACGGTCTGGCCGTCGACGACGACCCGGGCCCGGCGCACCCGCTGCAACACGGCCTGCATGGAAGGGATCAGGCCAGGGTCACGCGCGCAAATTTGCGCTTGCCCACCTGCAGTACATAGGTGCCGGCGCCCAGCTTGAGGCCCTTGTCGCTGACCACCGTGCTGTCCACGCGCACGCCACCGCCGTCGATCAGGCGGTTGCCCTCGCCGCTGGAGGCGGCCAGGCCGGCCGACTTCAACAAGGCGCCAATGCCCAGCGCGGTGCCGCCATCCCCCAGGGGCAGGCTGACTTCGGGGATTTCATCCGGCACGCCGCCCTTGCTGCGGTTGATGAAGTCCTGCTCGGCCGTGTCGGCCGCGGCAGCGGAGTGGAAACGGGCCGTGATTTCCTTGGCCAGGGCCACCTTGGCGTCCTTGGGGTTGCGCCCCCCTTCCACCTCGGCCTTGAGCGCGGCGATGGCGGCCTCGCTCTGGAAGCTCAGGAGCGTGTACCACTTCCACATCAGCACGTCGGAAATGCTTAAGCACTTGGCAAACATGGTGTTGGCATCTTCGGAGATACCGATGTAGTTGTTCTTGCTCTTGGACATCTTCTCCACGCCGTCCAGGCCTTCGAGCAGCGGCATGGTCAGAATGCACTGCGGCTCCTGACCGTATTCGGTCTGCAGTTGACGCCCCACCAGCAGGTTGAACTTCTGGTCGGTGCCACCCAGTTCCAGGTCGCTGTGCAGCGCCACGCTGTCGTAGCCCTGCATCAGGGGGTACAGGAACTCGTGCACGCTGATGGACTGTCCGGCCTTGAACCGGTCGTGAAAATCGTTGCGCTCCATCATGCGGGCCACGGTGTAGCGGCTGGCGAGCTGGATCATGCCGCGCGCGCCCAGCGGGTCGCACCACTCGCTGTTGTAGCGGATTTCGGTTTTGGCGGGGTCCAGCACCAGGCTGGCCTGCTTGTAATAGGTCTTGGCGTTGGCTTCAATCTGCTCCCGGTTGAGCGGCGGGCGGGTGCTGTTGCGCCCCGAGGGGTCGCCGATCATGGTGGTGAAATCGCCAATCAGGAAGATCACCGTGTGCCCCAGGTCCTGCAGCTGGCGCATCTTGTTGAGCACCACCGTGTGGCCAATGTGGATGTCCGGCGCGGTCGGGTCCAACCCCAGCTTGATGCGCAAGGGTTTGCCCGTGGCCTCGGATCGGGCCAGTTTTTTGATCCATTCGTCTTGCGGAATGAGTTCGTCGCAGCCGCGCAGCGACACGGCCAGCGCTTCGCGAACACGATCTGTTACAACAAACGGGGAGCTTGAGGCTTGATTCATAAGGGTTTTTCTCGATGCCGGGGTGCAGGAGGCAGTTATACTGCCTGACCTCTTCTGCGACGTTTGGAAGCCAGCGGCTGAATTTTAGTCGGCCCCGATCGCAGTCCGGGGCCTTGCGCCTTCAGGCGCCGCCCCACCCCCAACGGAGCCCCCTATTTTGAAACACGAACTGATGCAGGCCGCCGACGCACTTGTTGCCTCCGCCGCCCAGCTCGTCAAGCGCTACCCCCGCCACCTGATCGCCGTCTCCACCGCCCTGCTGCTGGGCGGCACGGGCGCCACATTTGCCGTGGCTTCCCTGGCACCCGACGCGTCCGACCTGCCCGTGCATACCCTGGTGGAAAACGTCGAACCCCTGCCGGTCCAGGCACAAAGTGATGCCCTGCAGACCCAGGCCATGCGGCTGTACCGCTCGGACGTGACCCGATCCACCGACACGGCCGACACCTTGCTCAAGCGTCTGGGGGTGTTTGACGCCCAAGCCGCCGCCTTTTTCCGCTCCGATGCCAACGTGCAGCGCGCGCTGCTGGGCCGCGGCGGGCGCAACATCACGGCGGAGGCGAGTGAAACCCACGGCCTGCTCACCCTCAGTGCCCGCTGGAGTCCGGAAGACGACGGCATGTTCAAGCGCCTGACGGTGGAGAAGACCGCGCACGGCTTCGTTTCGCGCGTGGAAACACTGCCCATGACGGTTTCGTCCCGTCTGGCCAGCGGCATCATCACGTCCTCGCTGTTTGGCGCAACGGACGAAGCCCGCATTCCGGACGCCATTGCCATCCAGCTGGCCGAGATTTTTTCGGGTGACATCGATTTCCGCCGCGCCCTGCGCAAGGGCGACCGCTTCTCCGTGGTGTACGAGACCCTGGAAGGCGATGGCGAGCCCCTGCGCGCCGGACGGGTCCTGAGTGCCGAGTTTGTCAACGCCGGCAAGGCCCATCAGGCCATGTGGTTCCAGGAACCCACCGCCAACGTGGCATCCGGCGCCACCCACTCCTTTACCAAGGGCAGCTACTACACCCTGGACGGACAGAGCCTGCGCCGCGCCTACCTGAGCTCACCCGTGGAGTTTTCCCGCGTCAGCAGCGGCTTTGCCATGCGCTTTCACCCCATCCTGAAGCAGTGGCGCGCCCATCTGGGAACCGATTTCGCCGCCACCACCGGCACCCCGGCACGCACCGTCGGTGACGGCGTGGTCGAGTTCGCCGGCGTGCAGAACGGCTATGGCAACGTGGTCTTCATCAAGCACCGCAACAACCATGAAACGGTGTATGCCCACCTGAGCAGAATCAACGTAAAACGCGGCCAGAACGTCAGCCAGGGCCAGACCATCGGACTGGTGGGCTCCTCCGGCTGGGCCACCGGCCCCCACCTGCACTTTGAGTTCCGGGTGGACGGCAAGCAGCAAGACCCCATGGTCATTGCACGCCAGAGCGAATCGGTGCCGGTTACCGCGTCCGCCAAGCCGCTGTTCAACAAGGCCGCAGCCCTGGTGCGCGAGCAACTGGTCGCCGCCGCGCAAATGCTGCCAGGCAGCGCGCAGTAACCTGCGCCCCCAGGGCCATGACCGATTTGTACATCGGCCTCATGTCCGGCACTTCGCTGGACGGCGTGGATGCGGTGCTGGCCGATTTTTCCAGCCAGCGCCCCACCGTGCTGGGCCATTGCAGCGCCCCCCTGCCAGCGGCCCTCAAGGCCGAGTTGCTGGCCCTGAACGCGCCCACCACCAACGAGTTGCACCGCGCCGCCCTGGCCGCCAACGGCTTGGCACGGGTGTATGCCGACCAGGTTCACCAGCTGCTGCGCCAATGCGGCGTAACGGCACCGGCGGTGCGCGCCATTGGTGCCCACGGGCAAACGGTGCGCCACCGGCCCCAGGAGTTTGATGGCACCGGTTACACCCTGCAACTCAACAATCCGGCCCTGCTGGCTGAACAGTGCGGCATTGACGTGGTGGCCGACTTCCGCAGCCGCGATGTGGCCGCAGGCGGCCAGGGCGCACCCCTGGTGCCCCCCTTTCACCAGGCGTTCTTCAGCCGCCCTGATCAGGTCCGGGCGGTGCTCAACGTGGGCGGCATTTCCAACATCACGATCCTGGACCCCAACGGGGGGCCCTTGACCGGTTTTGACTGCGGCCCGGGTAACGCGCTGATGGATGCCTGGTGCCTGGCCCATACCGGCCACGCTTTTGACGCCGAAGGGCGCTGGGCAGCACAGGGACAGGTGCATGGAATGCTGCTCGACCGCCTGCTGCAGGAGCCCTTCTTTACCAAGCCGCCGCCTAAAAGTACCGGCAGGGACCTGTTCAACATGCCCTGGCTGACCGCAAAACTGGCCGGGCTGGAGGGGGTACCGCCCCATGACGTGCAGGCCACCTTGACGGAATTGACCGCACAGGCCTGTGCCAGCAGCCTGCTGCAGGCCAGCCCGGCTTGCGCCGAACTCATTGTCTGTGGCGGCGGGGCCCTGAACCGGCACCTGATGGACCGCTTGCAGGCGGCGCTACCGGCGTGCCCGGTGGTGTCATCGGCCATGGCGGGCCTGCCCCCCCTGCAGGTCGAGGCGACCGCCTTTGCATGGCTAGCACGCCAAGCCCTCGCGCACCAAACCGCCAGCGTCCCAAGCGTCACGGGCGCCCGAGGCGCCCGTGTTCTTGGTGCAATCTACCCCGCGTAAGGCCGCGGGGCCCTGGCACGTTCAGGTCGAAAACGACGACCCACAACCACAGGTGGTGGTCGCACCGGGGTTCTTGATGACGAACTGCGCCCCCTGCAGGTCTTCCTTGTAGTCAATCTCGGCGCCCACCAAGTACTGGTAGCTCATGGCGTCAATCAACAGGGACACACCGTTCTTGGTCATCGTGGTGTCGTCGTCGTTGGTGATTTCATCAAAAGTGAAGCCGTACTGGAAACCGGAGCAGCCCCCCCCCGGCACGAGCACACGCCACT
>JBAQKO010000354.1:0-1620 GCA_049301075.1 Rhodoferax sp. | reverse complement strand
CCCGTGGCCATGCGGCTCAAGCCGCTGCGCTGACGCCCCCCGGAGTCGCTTGTGTGCGGGTGACCCGTGCCAGCACCCAGGTCAACACCAGGGTCGGCAGGGCGGAGCCCCAATCGGGAGCGAACTGGGCGCACAGGTGGTAGCAGGCAATGCCCAGCAGCCAGATAACCACGGCGCTGGCGTTCACCTTGCGGGCGCTGACCAGCGCCACCACGTCGGACTGACCCGACAGGCGCGCCAGAATCACGCCGTAGAGCGGCACGAACACCGAGCTCAGCATCAGCAGAAACGGCTCCAGGCTGTGCATGGGCAGCACCAGCGCCAGGGCGGTGCACAGCACGGCCAGCGCCATGCCCCAGCCCCGCACGCCCCAGCGGGGCTCCAGGCTGTGGCCGGCTACCGCGCCCGAGTAGAGATCGCCGTAGGCGTTGTCCACCTCGTCCACCAGAATCAGCCCCAGTGCAATCAGGCCGCCCTGGGCGAGCAGTAGGGCCGCCACCAGGTCGGTGCTGGGGGTGGTGAGGGCCACCAGCACGCCCAGCGCATAGCACCAGATGTTGGCCACGGCGTAGCCGATCCAGGTGCCGCGCAGCGCGCTGTTGCCGCTGCGGCCATGGCGGGCAAAGTCGGCTACCAGCGGCAGCCACGAAACGGGCATGGCCATCACCAGGTCCAGCGCCGACAGCGTGCTCATGCCGCCTTCGCCGGGGCGGCTCCACAAGGCGGCAAGCCCCTGGGCATCGGCCTTGGCCAGGAACTGCCAGCTCAGCCACAGCAGCGAAAGCATGACCAGCGGCAGCCCGTAGCGGCCAATGAACTGGCGCACCAGCTTCACCATGGAGCCGGCCAGCAGGGCCAGCAGCACGGCGCCCCAGAGCACGGTGGCCAGCAGCGGCCAGGTGTCGCCGGCAAAACTGCCGGACTGGCGGGCAATGGCCACGGTGCCATCGCGCATGATGACCAGCTCGAACGTGGTCCAGCCGATGAGCTGCACGATGTTCAGCAGCACCGGTAGCCGGGCAAAGTGGCTGCCGTAGGTGGCATGCATCAACCCGGCGCTGGACAGGCCGCTGTCACAGCCGATCTTGGCGGTCCATGCCAGCAGGCCCGCGCCAAATACCGATCCGGCCACGATGACGGCCAGCGCCGCCTGGGTGCCCAGTGCCGGCACCAGGTAGGCGCCGACCTGCAGGACCAGCAGGCCCACACCCAGGCTGAGCCACAAGGCTGCGTGGTCGCGCCAGCCAAAGAGCCGGTCGCTGGCGGGCAGGGGGGTGAGTGCGGTATTGGCGGTGGTGCCGCTGGTGGGAGATGGGGTGCTCATGGGCCGAACTGCTCAGTAAAGCAGGTCAGCCTGTCGGGAGCGCGGGCAGCGGGTGGCTGCGCCGGTTTCTGGAACATGCTTCCCTGCGCGAGGATTACCTCTATCAGGTTCAAAGGGACTTTCTCAGTCGCTGCCCCATGCAAACGCACGGAACAGCAACACCCCTAGCGAAGGCGTTCTTGCGAACACCAAATTCGGTTGGTGCGGCTGGCGGGGATCGAACCCACGACCCTGGGCTTCGGAGGCCAATACTCTATCCACTGAGCTACAGCCGCACTCGCTGAAAACAGCGACAG
>JBAQKO010000353.1:0-1972 GCA_049301075.1 Rhodoferax sp. | reverse complement strand
ACTCGGTGCCGAGGTGCACATCGGCAATTTTGTGGAGGTGAAGAACTCCACCATGGCCAAGGGTTCCAAGGCCAATCACCTGGCGTACCTGGGCGATGCCACCGTGGGTGAGCGGGTGAACTACGGCGCCGGCAGCATCACCGCCAACTACGACGGTGCCAACAAGCACCGCACCGTGATCGAGGCCGACGTGCATGTGGGCAGCAACTGCGTGCTGGTGGCTCCGGTAACCATTGGCGCCGGGGGCACCATCGGCGGCGGCTCCACCATCACCAAGGACACACCGGCGGGTGCGCTGAGCGTGGCGCGCGGCAAGCAGGTGAGCATTGCCAACTGGGCGCGCCCCCAGAAGGCGCCCAAGGCCTGAGCGGGGGTGTAAACCATGGCCCCCGCACCGCAAGACCGCATCGCCGCGCTGGAGGCCGAACTGGCCGCACTGCGCGCCGAGATGCAGGAATTCACCTACACCGTGTCGCACGACCTGCGCGCACCGCTGCGCCACATCGTTTCCTACGCCCAGCTGGTGCAGGAGGACGCGGGCCCGCAGCTGGACATGGAGGTGCAGGGCTTTCTGGCCACCATCACCGACTCGGCGCGCCACCTGGGCGTGTTGCTCGACGGCCTGGCGGCCCTGTCCCGGCTGGGCACGGTGCCAGTGGCGGTGACGACTGTGCCGCTGCAGGCGCTGGTGCAGGACGTGGCGGCGCAACTGGGCGAGAGCAACCCCGGGCGCAGCATCGACTGGCGCATTGCCAGCGATTTACCCCCGGTGCAGGCCGATGCCGCGCTGCTGCGCCAGGCGCTGGAGCATGTGCTGGGCAACGCTGTCAAATTCACGGCCCCGCGTGCGCAGGCCGTGGTGGAAATTACCGCCCAGCCCGGCGGGGGCGAGGGGCTGCTGGCCCTGCAGGTGCGTGATAACGGCGTGGGCTACAACCCGGCTATGCAGGCCAAGTTGTTCCAGGTGTTTGGCCGGCTGCACAGCGCCAAGCAGTTTGACGGCATTGGCCTGGGGCTGGCCATGACGCGCAAGATTGCGCAGCGCTTGGGCGGCGCGGTGAGCGCGCACGGTGAGTTGGACGGCGGCTGTTGCATCACCCTGACCCTGCCCGTGGCGCCACAATCGCTATAAAAAACATAGCTATCCACGCAGGTACTACGGGCGCTAGCGCCTGAAATGACCTCAATTTCTAGCGCAAGGGCAGCTCCGCACCAAACTTGCTGCGCTGGATGTTGAAGAAGGCTTTCACGTTGCGCACGTTGGCATCGCTGGTAAACAGCCGCTGCGCCAGCGCCTGGTAGGCCGGCATGTCGGGGGTGTGCACCACCAGCACAAAGTCAGGCCCCGGAGACACGCGGTAGCACTGCTGCACGGCGTCGTCCCCGGCCACGCGGGCTTCCAGGGCGTCCAGCGCTGCGGCATCCTGGCGGTCCAGCGTGATCTCCACAATCGCCGTCAGCCCATGGCCCAGCGTGGCGGCCATGCGCTGGGGGTTGAGGATGGCCACCTGCCGCTCGATCAGCCCCGCTTCGCGCAGACGCTTGACGCGGCGCAGGCAGGTGGGCGGCGAGGTGTGCACGCGCTCGGCCAACTCCTGGTTGCTCAGGCTGGCGTCACGCTGGAGCTGCGCCAGCAGTTGCAGGTCGATGGCGTCTAGCGTTATGGGTTCCATTGATGGAGCTTAAACGAATTTAAATTTCATGCATGTGTGTTTGTGAAATTTTTATTCAAAAATAACGCAATTTCAATCAGTTATTTTTCTCCGGGGCTTCTACGATGCAGCCATTCGTTTGTAGGGAGTCTGTCTATGTGTGGCATCGTTGGCGCGGTATCGACCCGCAACATTGTTCCTGTGCTGGTGCAGGGGCTGGAGCGTCTGGAATACCGGGGCTATGACTCTTGCGGCGTGGCGGTGTATGTCCACGGTGCGGACGCTGCGCACTCCGGCCTGCGCCGCGCGCGCAGCACGGC
>JBAQKO010000352.1:0-6820 GCA_049301075.1 Rhodoferax sp. | reverse complement strand
CCCATGAACACCACCAGCCTACCCAGTGCCCAGTTGCGCCTGACGATCGCCCCCGAATCGCTGGGCTTTGCCAGCACCGCCGAACTGGTGCAACACCCCCTGCCCTGGATCGGGCAGGAGCGGGCTGAAAAGGCCGCCCGCTTCGGCCTGACCATGGACCAGCCCGACTACAACCTGTTCGTGCTGGGCGAAGTGGGCAGCGGACGCTCGTCCATGCTGGGCCAGGTGATGCACGAGCTGGCGGCCAGCCGGCCCGTTCCCCCCGACCTGTGCTACCTGCACAACTTCGACGCCCCCGAACACCCGCGCGCCCTGCGCATGCCGCCCGGCCAGGGGCGCCAGCTGCGCCAGCTCATGGCCAAGCTCACGCACTCCCTGCAAAAGGAAATTCCCCTGCGCCTGGCCAGCGAGGACTTCAAGTCCGAGAGCGAACGCATCCAGAACGCCTACAAGCTGGAGGAGTCCAAGGCTTATGCAGAGCTGGACGCCTTTGCCGAGGCGCGCCACTTTTCCCTGTTCCGCGAATCCGGGCATCTGGTGTTCACACTGGTGGGAGACCAGGGACACGCCCTGACCGAAGGCGAGGCCCACGCCCTGCCCAAAGAACGCCGTGCCGAGATCGACCTGGCCGAGCAGGAGCTGCGGGAAGAAATCACGCGCTTCATGGAAACCATGCGCCCCATCGAACGGGTGATGAACGAGGCGCTGTCCTCCCTGCGCCGGCAAGTCGTCAAGCCCGTGCTGGACCATGAGCTGCAGGACATCCGCAACAGCCTGAAAAAACAGATCAAGGACTCCGTCAAGCTCGGCGCCTACCTGGACCAGGTGCTGCACGACACCCTGGAGCACCTGGAACTGTTCAGCCCCACGGACGAAGAGGAAAACGAGGAAGCACGCCGCGAAGCCCTGGCGCAGCTGCTGATGCGCTACCGCGTGAACCTGGTGGTGGACAACGAGGGACGCACCGGCGCGCCCGTCATCATCGAGGAGAACCCGATGTTTCGCACGCTGTTTGGCAGCGTGGAGTACCAGGCCGAAGAAGACGTGCTGATGACGGACTTCTCCCGCATCCGCGCCGGCAGCCTGCTCAAGGCGCACGGCGGCTTTCTGCTGCTGCAGCTGCGCGACCTGCTGACCGATGAGCTGGCCTGGGAAAAACTGCGGCGTTTCCTGCGCAGTGGGCGCGTGCAGATCGAGGAACCCGGTACCGGCATGATGCCCATGGCGGCGGTCTCGCTGGAGCCCGAGGCGGTGGACGCCGAGGTCAAGATCATCCTGATCGGTTCGGTGGAGCACTACTACGCCCTGCAGGAAGGCGACCCTGAGTTCGCACGGCGCTTTCGCGTCAAGGTGGACTTTGCCGAAAGCTTTGCCGCCAGCGACGACACCCGCACCGGCACGGCCATCTTCGTCGCGCATGCCTGCCGCAAGCTGGGCCTGCCCCACTTCTCGGCCGGCGCCGTGGCCCGCCTGCTGGAGGATGCGCACCGCGAGGTGGACGACCAGACCCGCCAGAGCGCCAACTTTGCACGCATCGAATCGCTGGTGGCTGAAAGCGCCACCATCTGCCGCGCCCGTGCCGGCGGCGCCGGCAATGGCGACACCCTGGTCAACGCTGCCGATGTCGCGCAGGCCCTGGCCGCACGCCGTCTGCGCCACGACTACCCCGAACAGCGCCTGCGCGAGTCCATTTCCGACGGCGACCGCCTGATCTCCCTGCAAGGCGACCACGTGGGCCAACTCAACGGCCTGACGCAAATCGACCTGGGCGACTGGCGCTTTGGCTTGCCCGTGCGCGTGACCGCGCGCACCCATGCCGGCAACGAGGGGCTGATGAACATCGAGCGCGAAGTGGAGATGTCGGGCCCCATCCACGACAAGGGCGTGCTGATCCTGCACAGCTACCTCACGGCGCTGTTTGCCCACATTGCGCCGCTGGCGCTGAACGCCTCCATCGTGTTCGAGCAGGAATACAGTGGCGTGGAAGGCGACTCGGCTTCCTGCGCCGAGTTGTACGCCGTGCTGTCCTCCCTGTCGGGGCTGCCCCTGCTGCAGGGCATTGCCGTGACCGGTGCCGTCAACCAGCATGGCGAGGTGCTGCCGGTGGGCGGCATCAACGAAAAAATCGAAGGCTGGTTTCGCGTCTGCGAAACCGCCGGCCTGGACGGCCGCCAGGGCGTGCTGATTCCCGCACGCAACCGCCGCCACCTAATGCTGGAGCCGCAGGTGCTGGAGGCGGTCGACCAAGGGCTGTTTCACATCTACACCGCCACCCACGTGCGCGAGGGGCTGGAGCTGCTGACCGCCCAGCCCTCCGGCATGACCGACGCCGTGGGGCCGTACCCGGCAGACAGCGTGCTCGGCCACGCCGAGCAGACCCTGCTGGCGTACCGCCGTGCCTGCCAGCAAACCCGCCGGCGCAGACCCCGGAGCTGATTGCCGCGTTCCCCCGCCGGGGCATTACGTATGATGGGCGCAAAAATAGGAGACGCCGTTCATGCACATTGCCCTGAAAATCGTGGCCGCCACGGTCACCGCAGCCGCCGTCGCGGCCGGTGGCGCCCTGGCCTGGCACATCCACACCAAGCAACCTGTGCGCAGCGGCACCATCGCCCTGCAGAAACTGCAGGCGCCGGTCAGCGTGGCCTACGACGAGCGAGGCGTACCCCACATCCGCGCCGGCAACGAAGCCGACCTGTACCGCGCCCTGGGCTATGTCCACGCCCAGGACCGCCTGTTCCAGATGGAAATGGTGCGCCGCCTGGCCCAGGGTGAACTGGCCGAAGTGCTGGGCCCCAAGCTGCTGGAAACCGACAAGCTGTTTCGCACCCTGGGCATTCGCGCACGCGCCCAGGAGATGGCGGAAAAAATGGATCCCCAAACCCCCTCCAACCAGGCCCTGCTGGCCTATCTGGACGGCATCAACCAGTACCAGGCCGGACACCCCCTGCCGCTGGAGTTCGAGATCCTGGGCATCCCCAAGCGCCCCTTCACGCCGCAAGACACCTTTGCCGTCTCTGGCTACCTGGCGTACAGCTTTGCCGCCGCCTTCAAAACCGAGCCCGCGCTGACCTACATTCGCGACAAGCTGGGCCCCGACTACCTGCGCGTGTTTGACCTTGAATGGCACCCCGAAGGCGTGCTGGGCGCCACGGCGGCGGCCCAACCGGCCCAACGCCCGGCACTGGCCCTCAACGACAAGGACTGGCAGGGCCTGAGCCAGCTGGCCCAGATCAGCCAAGACGCGCTGGACGCGGCCGGCGTTCCCGCCTTTGAGGGCAGCAACGCCTGGGCCATTTCCGGCCAGCGCACCGCCAGCGGCAAGCCCCTGCTGGCGGGCGACCCGCACATTGCCTACTCGGCGCCGGCGGTCTGGTACGAGGCCCACCTGAGCGCCCCCGGCTTTGAGCTGTACGGCCACTACCAGGCACTCAACCCCGTCGCCCTGCTGGGACACAACGGGCAATTCGGCTGGAGCCTGACCATGTTCCAAAACGACGATGTGGACCTGATTGCCGAAAAGACCAACCCCGCCAATGCCAACCAGGTCTGGGTGCGGGGCGCCTGGACCGATCTGCAAAGCCGAACCGAGACCGTCAAGGTCAAAGGCGCGGCGGACGTGCCACTGGCCCTGCGCCGCTCCCCCCACGGTCCCATCATCACCGACGCCTTCAAGGACAGTCTGGGTAGCACCCCCATCGCCATGTGGTGGGCGTTTCTGGAGACCGAAAACCCGGTACTGGAAGCCTTCTACGACCTGAACCGCGCCAACACGCTGGAGAAGGCCCGCCATGCGGCGGAAAAAATCCACTCCCCCGGCCTCAACGTGGTGTGGGCCAGCGCCAGTGGTGACATTGGCTGGTGGGCGGCCGCCAAGCTGCCCATTCGCCCGGAAGGCGTGAACCCCACGTTCATTCTGGACGGCAGCAATGGTGAAGCCGAGAAGACCGGTTTCTACAACTTCAACTTCAACCCGCAGGAAGAGAACCCGGCCCGCGGCTACATCGTGTCGGCCAACCACCAGCCGCAGCCGGTCAGCGGCGTGCCCGTGCCCGGTTACTACAACCTGGCCGACCGGGCCCAGCGCCTGGATTCCGTGCTGCGCGACTCCAAGAACAAGTGGAACACCGCCGCAGCGCAGGCCCTGCAGCTCGACAGCAGCAACGGCTACGGCCCGCGCACGCTGGCCGCGTTGTTGCCGATCCTCAAGGCCGTCGTGACCGATCCCTACGAAAAGGCGTTCCTGGAACCCCTGGAGCTGTGGAATGGCGACTACACCCGCGACGGCATTGCCCCCCTGCTGTTCAGCCAGTTACTGTACGAACTGGCGCATGAAGCCATGGCCGATGAAATGGGCGAAGTCCAGTTCAACAACCTGCTCAAAACCCGGGCCCTTGACCATGCACTGCCCCGGCTGGCCGCTGACGCCAACTCGCCGTGGTGGGACAACGTGAAAACCAAGCAGGTGGAAAACCGGTTCGAAACCATGCGCATCGTCTGGGGCAACACGCTGCGGCACCTGGAAAGCCTGTACGGCAAGGACCTGCTGAAGTGGAACTGGGGCCGCGCGCACACCCTCACCCACAACCATCCGCTGGGCATGCAGAAACCGCTGAACCTGCTGTTCAACGTCGGGCCGTTCCCGGTCCCGGGGGGGCGCGAGACACCCAACAACCTCTCCGGCAGCATCGGCCCGGCACCCTGGGCGGTCAGCTACGGCCCCTCCACCCGGCGGGTCATCGACTTTGCCGATGCCAGCAAGTCCGTGGGCATCAACCCGGTGGGCCAAAGCGGAGTGCTGTTTGACGCCCACTATTCCGACCAGGCCGAACGCTTTGTGGCCGGCATCTACGTGCCGCAGTATTTGAGCGAGGCGGACGTCAAGGCCCACACGCAAAGCACGCTGACGCTGCGCCCCTGACCAGCTAATCGGTACCCGTGCGGCCCAGCAGGTCGCACAGCTCGGCCAGATCGGCCACGGTGGCGTGCGGATGCCGGGATGGGGCCCACAGGTGGTCCTCCCGGTTGACCCACGCCGTCTGCATGCCCGCATCCAGCGCGCCCAGCACGTCGAGCGCGACGTCGTCGCCCACATGCAGCACAGCATCGGCAGGCACCTGGGCCGCAGCGGCTCCCGCCTGGAATATCCGCACATCGGGCTTGCCCACCCCGACGTCGCGGGCGCTGATGCTGGCGTGAAAAAATTCACCCACGCCGATCTGGTGCACGTCGGCATTGCCGTTGGACAGCGCCACGATGGGCAACCGACCCGCCAGCCACGCCAGTGCGGGGCGGACGTCCTCAAACAAGGTCACCTGCATGCGCTGGGCCATGAACACGTCCAGCGCCGGCTCGGCCAAGGCTGTGTCGTCGCCGGCCCGTTGCAGCGCCAGGCGGATGGATTCCCGGCGCAGTGCCGCCAGATCGTGGGCCAGATCGGGCCACTGGCGTTCGGTGTCCACCCGCAATTCGCGGCGCGCGTGGGGGCTGGCCAGCAGCGCCGCCGTGGCGGGTGCCTGCGCCTGCAGCCACGTGTGCAACACCTTTTCTGCCCGTTCGATGGTGGGCCAGATGGGCCACAGGGTATCGTCCAGGTCCAGGGTTATTGCCCTGATTTTTGAAATATCGAGCATAGGTGCAGGAGAATACCGCATGCCCTTTTCCAAAGAACCCTCCTATACCCACGGCCAGACGCCGCGCACGGCCGTCCTGTTGTGCAACCTGGGCACGCCCGATGCGCCCACCCCGTCCGCAGTGCGCCGCTATCTGGCGGAATTCCTGAGCGACCGCCGGGTGGTGGAAATTCCCCGGTTGCTGTGGCTGGTGATCCTGCACGGCATCATCCTGCGGGTGCGGCCGGCAAAATCGGCCGCCAAGTACGCCAGCATCTGGACGCCCGAGGGCTCGCCGCTGAAGGTATGGACCGAGAAACAGGCCAAGCTGCTGCAAGGCTGGCTGGGCCAGCGCAACCACCAGGTCAAGGTGCGCTGGGCCATGCGCTACGGCAGCACATCCATCGCCTCGCAACTCGACGCCCTGAAGGCCGAGGGCGTGACCCGCGTGCTCGTCGTGCCCGCCTACCCCCAGTACAGCGCCACCACGACAGCCAGCGTGTTTGACGCCGTGTACGGTTGGGCGCAACGCACGCGCGCGCTGCCCGAACTGCGCTTTGTGAACCACTACCACGACGACGCGGGCTACATTGCCGCGCTGGCCGCCAGCATCCAGCGCCACTGGAAAACCCATGGCCGCCCCGACCAGCTGGTGATGAGCTTCCATGGCGTGCCCGAACGCACCCTGCAGTTGGGCGACCCCTACCACTGCGAGTGCCTCAAGACCGCACGCTTGCTGGCGGCGCACCTGGGCCTGAGCAATGAACAGTTCAAGGTCACCTTCCAGTCCCGCCTGGGCCGCGCCAAATGGCTGCAACCCTACACCGAACCCACACTCATCGCCCTGGCCAAGGCCGGCGTGCAGCGGGTGGACGTGGTGTGCCCCGGTTTCAGCAGTGACTGCCTGGAAACCCTGGAAGAAATCGCCATGGAAGGCCGCGCCGCGTTCCTGCAGGCCGGCGGCAAGGTGTTTGGCTACATTCCCTGCCTGAACGATGACCCGGAGTGGATCACCGCGCTGTGCAACCTGGCCCAGCAGCACCTGGCCGGTTGGCCGACCCTGGCCGCGCCGGATACCCAGGCGCTGGCGGCCTCGCGCGCAGCGGCACTGGCGCTGGGTGCCAAGCAATAGGTGGCCTCACAATCGCCTACACACATCACGAACAAGCAACCAGGGAGCCCACCATGCAAAAGCCCACTATCACCCG
>JBAQKO010000351.1:0-2596 GCA_049301075.1 Rhodoferax sp. | reverse complement strand
ATCATCAGGTGGCTGAAGCCTGCCAGCGGCGGCAGATGCCGGGGCTGCAGGCTCAGGTTGGCGCCGGGGGCTACGGTGATGGCGTTTTCGGCGTCATCGGACACGCAGATGAAGGCGCAGCCCGTGGCCTGATCGGGGACCCGTACCACGTGCAGTTGCACCTGGGCGTCGCGCAGCGAGGCTTCCAGCGGCACGGCGTGGGCGTCGGCGCCCAGCGCCAGCAGCATGTGCGTGGGCACGCCACCCGCGCGCGCGGCGGCCACGGCCTGGTTGGCACCCTTGCCGCCCGGATAGGTCTTGAAATCGCGGCCCAGCACGGTTTCACCCGGACTGGGGATGTGCGCCGCCCGGACCACAAAGTCCAGGTTGGCTGAGCCGGCCACAAATATCATGCAATTCTCCGTCCGTGGGGTCTGGGGGTCTATTGTGTCGCGTAAAACTGCGCCGCCCATGCCCGCCACGGTGTGATTCGCTGCTAGAGTCCAAGACTCGGGAGAATGTATGAAACACGTGTTGACAGCGTTGGTGGCGGTGTTGTCCGCCGGGGTGTTTGCCCAGGGCAAACCGATCAAGATTGGTGAAATCAACAGCTATTCCAGCATGCCGCAGTTCACCACGCCTTACCGCCAGGGCTGGCAGCTGGCGGTGGACGAGGTCAACGCGGCCGGCGGACTGCTCGGGCGCACGGTGGAGGTGGTGGCACGGGACGATGCCGGCAAACCCGAAGAGGCCCTGCGCCACGCCATTGAGCTGACGTCCAAGGAACAGGTGGACGTGCTGGCGGGGGGCTTTTTGTCCAACGTCGGCCTGGCGCTGGCCGACCACGCGCTGAGGAACAAGCGCCTGTTCGTAGCCAGCGAGCCATTGACCGATGCCATGGTGTGGGAGAAGGGCAACCGTTACACCTTCCGCCTGCGCCCCAGTACCTACATGCAGGCGGCCATGCTGGTGGAAGAGGCGGCCAAGCTGCCGGCCCGGCGCTGGGCCACCATCGCGCCCAACTATGAGTACGGACAGAGCGCGGTCGCCAGCTTCAAAGCCCTGCTCAAGGTGCGCCGCCCCGACGTGGAGTTTGTGGCCGAACAGTGGCCGGCCCAGGGCAAGCTGGATGCCGGAACCACCCTGCAGGCGGTGATGCAGGCACACCCCGACGCCATTTTCAACGTGACCTTTGGTGCCGATCTGGCCAAACTGGTGCGGGAAGGCAACCAGCGCAATGTGTTCCCCAGGATGCCCGTGGTGTCCATGCTCTCGGGTGAGCCCGAGTACCTGGACGTGCTCAAGGACGAAACCCCCCGGGGCTGGATCGTGACCGGCTACCCCTGGGACCAGATTGATACCAAGGAGCACAGCGCGTTTGCCAGCAACTACTACAAGAAGTACAACGAAAACCCCAAGGTGGGTTCCGTGGTGGGCTACGCCACCATGCAGGCGATCTTTGCCGCCATCCGCAAGGCCAAGAGCACCGACAACGAGAAGCTGGTCACCGCCATGCGCGGCCTGACCTTCACCACGCCGTTTGGCCCGGCCGAGTTCCGCGCCCTGGACCACCAGTCCACCATGGGCGCCTATGTGGGCAAGCTGGACCTGCGCGGCCAGAAAGGCACCATGGTGCAGTGGCGCTATGCCGACGGCAAGAACTACCAGCCACAGGACAGCTATGTGCGCAGCCACCGCCCCGCGGCGGCCAATCAGTAAGGCGATGGCGCACGTATGACAGCTACGGTTTGGGTCAAGGTAATCGGGTTCAGTGACGTGGAGCGGCACACGCTCAACACCCTGTTTCGGCTGTCGGCAGGCCAGACGCCCGCCTACGCGCTGTGGGCGCCCGAATTGGCGACGGCGCCCCACGTGGCCCTGGTCGATGTGGATTCGTACGCGTCCGGGCTCGACCACGCGTCTCCCGGTTTCAACACCAACCTCAAACACATCTGTGTGGGCGCCCGGGCGTTCGACCACGCGTGGCGGACCTTCCCGCGTCCGGTGGATTGGCCCGCGCTGCTGCAGACGCTCGACAGCCTGTTTGCCTCGCAGGCCGAGGTGGACATTGATTTGGGGAGCGATGACCTGGTGGACCTGACGCAGCCGCCTGGACTGAAAACGTCGCTGCTGGTGGGGTTGGCCCGTGAAGAACAGCTGTATTTGCGCGCCCGCCTGGCCCTGGCCGGATTGACGGATGTGGACGACGCCGACAGCGCGGCGCAAGCGGGCACACGTCTGGCCGAGGGCTATTACGATCTGGTGGTGGTGAGCCTGGAACTGGCCGATGCCGACCCGTGGGCACTGGTGCAGTCGTTTCAGGATCTGCTGGCACCGCCCCATGCGGTGGTGGTGGCTACGGCAGAGCCCTCCTGGCAGGCCATGGAACGGGCCGAGGCCCTGGGGTGCAAAGGGCTGCTGGAAGTGCCGTTCAATCCCCCGCAGGTGTTGGCCTTGCTGCAGCAGGTTTGAGGCGGCGCACGCGGTTGGCGTCCAGGCTGCGTGACAGGCTGAACTCCACGGGCAGGGGCTCGGCCCCCAGCCGTGCCGCCAGCAGTTCGGCGCACAGGGCCGTGAAACTCAAACCCCGCGACCCCATGCCCACACACAGCCACAG
>JBAQKO010000350.1:0-2231 GCA_049301075.1 Rhodoferax sp. | reverse complement strand
GCCGACGACCTGGCCAACGCCCAGTCCACCTTCATGCTGGAGATGACCGAAGCCGCGCAGATTCTGCACGCCGCCACGCCGCACAGCCTGGTGCTGATGGACGAGATTGGCCGCGGCACCAGCACCTTTGACGGCCTCGCCCTGGCCTCGGCCATTGCCACCCAGTTGCACGACAAGACCCAGGCCTTCACGCTGTTTGCCACCCACTACTTCGAGCTGACCGAGTTCCCCGCCACGCACCACAGCGCGCTCAATGTACATGTGAGCGCCACCGAGTCGGGCCGCGACATCGTGTTCCTGCACGAAATCCAGAGCGGCCCGGCCAGCAAGAGCTACGGCATCCAGGTCGCCCGCCTGGCCGGCATGCCCGCCGCCGTGCTCAACCAGGCCCGCCACGCGCTGGACGCGCTGGAATCACAAGCCACCCAGAACCGCCCCCAGGTGGACTTGTTTGCCGCACCAACCGCTACAGAATCCATAGCTGTCAGCGCAGTAGATACGGCGCTTGCAGCCATAAACCCCGACAGTTTGAGCCCGCGTGAGGCACTGGAAGCGCTGTACCAGCTGAAGGCCCTCAGCGCCAAGCCGTAGTTGCCCCCGCGAGAGAGCCCTGCTCTACACTCTCTCCTTTGCACCCAGACCACCCGAAAATGACCTACTGCGTCGCCATCAAACTCAACGCCGGCCTGGTTTTTCTTTCCGACTCCCGCACCAACGCCGGGCTGGACCAGATCAGCACCTTCCGCAAGATGATCGTCTACGAAAAGCCGGGCGAGCGCTTCATGGTGCTGCTGTCGGCCGGCAACCTGAGCATCTCGCAGTCGGTGCGCGAAATCCTGCAGGTGGAACGGCTCAAGGACCACGAAACGGACGAAGGCATCACCATCTGGAACGCCAAGAGCATGTTCGATGCGGCGCGTGTGCTGGGCGCGGCGATCCGCCGGGTGCAGGAGCGCGATGGCGCAGCACTCAAGGCCGCCGGGGTGGACTTCAATGTGTCGCTCATCTTCGGTGGCCAGATCCAGGGCGAAGGCATGCGCCTGTTCCAGGTGTATTCGGCCGGCAACTTCATTGAAGCCACGCTGGAGACGCCCTATTTCCAGGTCGGCGAATCCAAGTACGGCAAGCCCGTTCTGGACCGCGTCATCACCCCGGCCACGCCGCTGGACGAGGCCGCCAAGTGCGCCTTGGTGTCCATGGACTCCACGCTCAAATCCAACCTGTCGGTGGGGCTGCCGCTGGACATGGTGGTGTACGAAGCCAACCAGTTTCGCACCGACAAGATTGTCTGCATCGACGAGAACAACCCCTACTTCCGCATGCTGCACGGCAACTGGGGGCAGAAACTGCGCGAGGTGTTCGACAGCATTGAAGACCCGCAGTGGAACGACGGCCCGACCGAAGTGCCGCTGCGCGTACCCTCGGCGCGCAGCCTGCCCCTGAAGAAAATCACGACCCCTGAAGAAAAATTGATCTGACCCCCGTCAGACCGCACCCCATGTCCACCATCGTTTTCTCCCACGCCAACAGCTTTCCGGCCAGCACCTACAAAGTGCTGTTCAAGAGCCTGCGCGCGCGTGGCTACACCGTCAAGGCCGTCGAGCAGTATGGCCATGACCCGCGCTACCCCGTCAGCAACAACTGGCCCCAGGTGGTGCAGCAACTCATCGACTTCACACAAGCCGAAGTCGAAAAAACCGGCGAGCCGGTCTGGCTGGTCGGCCATTCACTGGGCGGTTTCCTGAGCCTGATGGCTGCGGTTCGCCAGCCCGAACTGGCGCGCGGTGTGGTGCTGATCGACTCCCCCATCCTGGGTGGCTGGCGCTCCACCGCCGTGGGCGTCATGAAGAGCACCCAGGTCATGGGCTCGCTCTCGCCCGGTGCCGTCAGCAAGCAGCGCCGCACGAGCTGGCCCTCGGTGGAGGCGGCCTATGCGCACTTCCGCCACAAGAAGGCCTTTGCCAAGTGGGACGACCAGGTACTGCTGGACTACGTGACCTACGGCACGCACGAGGCCGACGGCAAGCGCGTGCTCAACTTCCACCGCGACGTGGAAACCCTGTTCTACAACACCGTGCCCGACAACCTGGACCGCCTGCTGGCGCGCCATCCGCTCAAGCGGCCAGTCACGTTCATCGGCGGGCGCGCCTCGCAGGAGATGAAGCAGGTGGGCATGGCCATGACCGACAAAATCACCAAGGGCCGCACGCTCATGCTTGACGGCAGCCACC
>JBAQKO010000349.1:0-2671 GCA_049301075.1 Rhodoferax sp. | reverse complement strand
CACCATGACCACGCCCCACCCCGTCCTTGAACCGCTGCGCCAGATCGTTGGCCCGGCCCACGTACTGACCGAGGGCGACCTCAGCGCCTGGGAGCTGGACTGGCGCCGCCGCGTGCACGGGCGCGCTCTGGCCGTGGTGCGCCCCGCCTCCACGGCGGAAGTGGCGGCCGTGGTGAAAGCCTGCGTGCAGGCCAGCGTGAGCATCGTGCCCCAGGGCGGCAACACCGGCATGGTGGTGGGTTCCACCCCCGACACCACCGGCACCCAGGTGGTGCTGAGCCTCACGCGCATGAACCGCGTGCGCGCCCTGGACGCTGCCAACCTGACCGTCACCGTGGATGCCGGCTGCGTGCTGCAGAGCCTGCAGGAAACGTGTGAGCAGGCCGGTTTCTTATTCCCCCTGAGCCTGGCGTCGGAGGGCAGTTGCACCATTGGCGGCAACCTGGGCACCAATGCCGGCGGCACCCAGGTGGTGCGCTACGGCAACACGCGCGAGCTGTGCCTGGGGCTGGAAGTGGTCACGCCCCAGGGCGAGATCTGGGACGGCTTGACCGGCCTGCGCAAGGACAACACCGGCTACGACCTACGCCACCTGATGATCGGCTCCGAGGGCACGCTGGGCGTCATTACCGGCGCCACCATGAAGCTCTATCCCCTGCCCGTCGCGCAGCTCACCGCGTTTGCCGCCGTGCCCTCGCTGGAAGCGGCAGTGGCATTGCTGGGCCTGGCGCACCAGCACCTGAGCGCCGGTCTGACCGGCTTTGAGGTGATGGGCCAATTTGCCCTGAGCCTGGTGACCAAGCACTTTGCGCAGATCAAGGTGCCGTTTCAGGATGGCAACTTTCCCTACTGCGTGGTGCTGGAAAACTCCGACCAGGAGTCCGAAGCCCACGCCCGCGAGCGCTTCGAGCGCCTGCTGGAAGCCGCCCTGGAACAGGGCTGCGTGCTTGACGCCGTGGTGGCCGAGAACATCACCCAGGCGCGCGCCCTGTGGCACATCCGCGAGAGCATCCCTCTGGCGCAGGCGCAGGAAGGGCTCAACATCAAGCACGACATCTCGATTGCCGTCTCGCGCATCCCCGAGTTCGTGCGCAGCACCGACGCGCTGCTGGCCGAGCAGTTCCCCGGCGCCCGCCTGGTCAACTACGGCCACCTGGGCGACGGCAACCTGCACTACAACGTGCAGGCCCCCGACGGCAGCGACGCCGAAGCGTTCCTGAAAAACCAAGAAGGCGCCGTCAACGCCCTGGTGTACGACCGGGTGGACCAGTTCCGCGGCTCCATCTCGGCCGAACACGGCATTGGCAGCCTCAAGCGCGAGGAGCTGCAGCACCACAAATCGCCCGTGGCGCTGGGCATGATGCGCGCCATCAAGCAGGCGCTGGACCCCAAGAACCTGATGAATCCGCACCGGGTGCTATGAATTAAATAGCTACTTGCGCAGTATGCGTGCCGGCTGGAAGCCAATTTGATGCCAAAAATGACCATGCTTCGCCCCCTGGGTTTCCTTGTCCTCGCCCTGCTGGCCAGCGCGGCCGCTGCGCAGCAGCAACAGCCGTGGTCTTTCGTGCAGGCAGCCGGCGGGCTTAGGCTGGGCAAGCCGGTCCCTCGACCCACCGGGTGGATGCTGCCCGTGGACGCCGATGTCAGCGGCCTGAGTACCATCACCACCCAACCTACTGCCGTGCACCCGGCCCTGGTGTGCCGCGAAACCCGGGCCACGCTGGAAGGCCAGGCGCTCTACCTCACACTCATCACGGGCACCAGTGGCACCGGTGGCACACCGCGCTGCGCGCCCGTTTTCATCAGCAATGCGCTGGCCGGACGGTACACCGTGTTCTACCGGTTCGCGGGTGAACCGCCAGTGCGGCTGGGCGAGGTGCTGCTGTCGAAGTGACCGGCCGCCAGCGGCAGGCGATCTGATCAGCCGTTTGCCAGCTTGTGCGCCAGACGCTCCAGGCGCGCGCGGTACGCGCCAGCATCGTAGTGGTGGTTGCGCGCGTTGTCGCTGTCCACGGCGGCTTGGGCCACGCGGGACGACACCGCCAGCAGCAGGCGCGGGTCCAGCAAGGTGGGCAGCAGCTTGTTCACGCCAAAGGCGCTGTCTTCGCGCGCCAGGTCGGCCAGGGCGCGCACGGCGGCCGCCTTCATGGCTTCGTTGATCTGCGGTGCGCCCACGTCCAGCGCAGCGCGGAACAGGTAGGGAAAGCACAGCGCGTTGTTGACCTGGTTGGGGTAGTCGGAGCGGCCCGTGGCCACGATGGCATTGGGCGCCGCGGCATACACCAACTCGGGGCGGATTTCCGGCTCGGGGTTGGACAGGCCAAACACCACCGGCTTGGCCGCCATACTGCGCACCATGTCTTCGTTGGCCACGCCGGGGCCCGACAGGCCCAGGAACACGTCGGCCCCCACCAGGGCATCGGCCAGGGTCCGTGCCGCGGTGTCGCGCGCCCAGGCGGCCTTTTCGCCATCGTCGCCCGGTGCGCCGCGGCCCTTGTAAATGACGCCCTTGGAGTCGCACACCAGCACGTTGGCCTTCTGCAGGCCCAGGCTCAGGAGCAACTCCAGGCAGGCGTTGGCGGCTGCGCCGGCGCCGCTGCAGACCAGCCTGGCGTCTTCCAGTACCTTGCCCTGCAGGTGCAGCGCGTTGAGCATGCCCGCCGCCACC